>NZ_WOVC01000051.1:0-16432 GCF_011378635.1 Methylosinus sp. RM1 | reverse complement strand
GCTGAACCAATCGCTGGCAAAGCTTTGCGCCAAAGGCTTGCAATGCCTTGTCGCAACGAATTGCAAGCTGCTCTTCCATTCCAGCGGCAATGGGACGGAAACGGCGCTTACCTTTCAGACACTCGAGGCGATCACTTCTTCAGCTCTCGCGGGGTACCGGAGGAGCGCTTTTCAGGGGGCGAGCCGTCTTCGGAAAAGCATTCCGGATAATTTTGCGGATGGAGCCTCGATCCAGCGCCTGCTGAGTCCGGCGACGGCCAGCACTGTCGCGAGATAAGCGATGGTGACGGCGAGAGACGCAACGTCTCCGCCGAGCGTGATCACCTTCAGCGGCGAGCCGTCGAATCCCGCGACGAATGTCGTCAGATCCCTATGCGTCGCCTTTGCGATGAATTGAACGGGACGATCGATCAAATTGGCGATGATGAAGGCGTGCCAGAGATAGATCGAATATGACGAGCGTCCGAGCCAATCGAACAGGGGACGGCTCATCCAGGCGGAAATCAGGCCTTGTTCCGACGCAAAAACATAGACTGCCACGGAGAACACCAGCGGAGCCGCAAAGGAGGCCGCTCCATGCCCGGCCGTGGCGACGAAGACAATGACGACCGCGAGAACGGATAATTCCGCCGACGAGCCGAATTTCGGCGTCGCGGCGCACCACGCCCGGTAAGTGAAATATCCCGCGAGGAAGCCGGAAAGGCACCGAAGCAAACCCAAGTTAAAAGAAACGTCGATGTCCCGGGAGAGAGAGACGAGCGCCGCATAGCTCGCGGCGAGCAGCGCCGCCAGCACAAAGGCGGTGGTGCGCATTTCCGAGAAAATGGCAAAGCGTCTCGCCGCCAGGCCAGAGAGAGACAAAGTCCCCGCAAAGATCAGATAGGTCCAGAATTCCGAGCTGATGCTCCAGCTCGGACCGTTCCAGGTCAGGCGATCGTTGATCCCCAGCGCCTGCAGCAGCAAAATATTCGAGGGAAGCCGGGTCGCCGCCGTCGCTCCCGAGAAGGGCGGATCGGCGAAGGTCACGAGGCCCTGCGCCTGTATGAGGCTTCTCGCTCCTTCGACGGCGAGGAAAGCGATCAAGACCACGATATGCAGAGGCCAAACCCGCCAAAACCGCCGCAATGCGAAGTCGGCAAAGACTCGGCCTGTGGCCAGCCGTTCAGCATAGCCGTGGGTGATGACAAAACCGCTGAGAACAAAGAAGAAATCGACGAAGAGCCAGGAGTTGCGGACAAAGCCGGCGGAATAGACCGGGGAGAGGATGTCCAGATGAAACAGCGCGACGCAAAGGGCGCAAACTCCTCGCCAACCATCGAGCACACGAAACCGCATAAAAAAATCCTCGCTTCGATAAAATCAGAGGTGACGCCCCGGCCGATGGTGAAAAAGGCGGGAACGGGCTCAGCTAGTGCACGACACCGACAAAGGATTCAAAGACGCACCACAATGTGCGAGTCCGTGCTCATGACCCAGACTGTCAGCATCATGGGGGGTTCGCTGCGGGCGGTGCAGCGCCTCTGGGAAAAGCATCGCCTCCAGCCGCATCGCATCCGAACATTCAAGCGGTCGACCGATCCACAATTTGCCGAGAAGGTCGAGAATGTCGTCGGCCTCTACATGGACCCGCCGGCTCACGCCGTCGTGGTCTCCATCGACGAGAAGAGCCAGATCCAGGCGCTCGACCGCACACAGCCCGGGCTGCCGCTCAAACCCGGAAAATGCGGGACCATGACCCACGATTACAAGAGAAACGGCACGACCACCCTGTTCGCCGCGCTCGATATCCTGCACGGAACCGTCATCGGTCGTTGCATGAAGCAGCATCGGCATCAGGAGTTCATCCGCTTTCTCTCCGCGGTCGAGCGTGCCGTGCCGGCGGGCAAGGTCATCCACGCCATCCTCGACAACTACGCGACCCACAAGCATCCCGCGGTCATGAAGTGGCTCGCCGATCACCCACGCTGGACCTTCCACTTCACGCCGACCTCAGCCTCGTGGTTGAACGCCGTCGAGGGGTTTTTCTCGACGATCACGCGCCGTAAAATCCGTCGCGGCGTGTTCAAATCCGTGCCCGAGCTCGAAGCCGAGATCGCCCGCTATATCCGGCAGCACAACAAATCCGCCGAGCCTTTCATCTGGACGAAGCCTGCAAAGTGCACTAGTCACATCTAATAAGATCGATTGTTTCCCACGAAGACATTGCCGATCTGGGTGTCGTACTGGTTTCCGTAGTCGGTGCTACCCGACACGCGTGCAACAGTGCCGGTGCTGTCGTTGTACACGACAGACACGATCGCACCTCCCGTCGCACCCTGAATTTGGTTGCTCGAAATGACAATCTGCCCGGCTCCGCTTTGAGCACTGTAGCCAATGCCGATCGGACTATTCAAAACCAAATTGCCATTGACATTAAGATCGTGGGTCGATGCATTATGGCCTGGGTTGATCCCAATTCCTGCGGCTCCATCAACGAGGTTGCCCGAAATGACGGCGGCGCCTTCCGCATAAATGCCGTAGGCGATGCTGACAGTCGGAACATATCCCGGATCATTTATCGTCTGATGAATGATGTTGGTCACACGGTTGCCCGTGATGGTGACGCTCTTTGCGGTGCCTTGACCACCGGCTCCCGAATTGGCGACCGCGATTCCATTGCCCGCCGTATCGATAATGTTCCCCGAGACGACAGCGCCGTTCAGGTCGATCCCCGCGGTTGGCGCTTCGATGAATATCGCCATCTCCCGGGAACCATAGCAGTTATTGCCTTGAATAACGAAATCTCCGCCGCCATTGCATCGGATCGCGGAATATTGACACCCGCTGATGGTGTTTGCCGTTATTGTGACAGCGACCGCGCGGAAGACGAGAATGCCATTCCCATTTTGACCCGTGCCACTTCCGCTTTGAATGCCATTGATATTATTCTCGGATACGATGCTGCCGTTGCCCGTGACGGTCGATGTCCAAATCAATATACCGTTATTGGCACAATTCTGGACCGTGTTGCCATTGATACGTGAAACGGCATCTACTGTCCAAACACCGTAGCTGCATTGATAGACGAGGTTATCTCGTATCGTGCAAGCTGAACCAGAGACATATACGCCACAAGCCACCGAATTATAGAACTGATTGTTGGTTATTTCGATATATGGCGCGTTGGTGACAGAGAGAAGCGCCGAGGAATCGCTTAAATTAGTGAAACTAACGTTGTTTCCGTTGAAGTTGATGCCATCAATTTTACAGCAAAATATGCCACTAATATTCAAAAGATTGTTTCCAGACGTGAGCTGCAACACAACCGTGCCCGGAATTGCATAAACGGCCAGGGTTTGTCCCCCTCCAGTGCTGGAGTTCACGAGAATTTCTGTTGTTGCATAGACGCCTGGTTTAATGAACAATGGAAGGCCACCGCTTCGAGCTTGGTCAAATGCAGCTTGAACATTGGCCACGGTGGACCATCCGGCGCCCGGAGACGATGCCGCATTCTGAAGGATGACCGCAGTGTCGGACGTTTTCGTATAGAGAGTCACAGCTCAAATCTCCAAGGCAAGTAGATGAAATTACTTATAAATCGCGCAGCAAGAATCCATTTAACTGCACTTAAATGCGCGATTACGACTTCCTCCTTGACGGAATAGCCGCGACGCAGCTTAAGGGGGAATCATTGATATTTCTAGTCTCCTCCGCGTATCGTACTCGAAGACGAGGTCGTCGATACGCTGTCTCGGCTAGGATTCGCCGAAGGCGTTTTGGCGACTCGCGTAATCCAACTCCGCATAGGCCGTTCGAAGTAGCGGTAGGAAAGCAAGGACAGTACGATCGTAATCCCGAAACTTGCAAAGGCGAAGGCGAAGGTCCACGGCGTCTCGATTAGATGCAGACGCCGCGCCGCTACCAGAAGCGGCACACTCACAAGAACGTGCGACATATAGAGCGCGTAAGAACTCTCCCCGAGAACGAGGAGAACTCGGTTCTTCATTACAGAGGGGACCTTGCCTGCATCAGCAAGAGCAGCGAAAACGATGAGCGAGCAGAAAACCGGCAAGACCAATTCACGCCGAACGTCGAGTGACAGCACGACCAGCGCACTCGCAGCCAGCGCGTGGACAGTCCACCAGGATGGCTTGCCGCGTAACTGGCCATTGCATATCGCCTCGGCGGTCGCGGCGCCGGCAAAGAAGCTGGGGAGGGCGCGCAACATTCCAAACTGATACGTCAAGTCCATCCAATCCTGTGCGCCGAGTGCATTGTGAACTACAATCATGGCGGCCACCATCAGCAGGGTGCAAAGCATGCTAAACGAGAGACTGACACGGCGAACGATAGCGAAGACGGCGGGCGCCAGCAGGTAGACAAACCACTCCGCGCTTATCGACCACGAGGGCACATTAAAACTCGGATGGTCGAGGAACCCCCAGGCTTGCACGAGGAGCAGATTCGCCGGCAGGCCAGAAAGCGCCAATATCTCCGGGTGATTGGGCTGAACGTGCAGAAGATGCGCAATGGCGATGAGCAACAGATAGCAAGCCAAAATCAGGACGTGCAACGGATAGATGCGCGCCCACCGGGCCCGTAGAAACTCCCCGTATTCCCGAGCAGATCCCAGACGGCTCCGATAACCCTGCACCATGACGAAGCCGCTGAGCATGAAAAAAAAATCGACCATGCAACTGAGATTTGCGACAATGGTAAACCGCGTCGCCAACCCCAACTGAAAGTCAATATTATAATGAAATAGGACGACGCCGCTCGCAGCTAAAAAACGATAGCTGTCCAGCACAACATACCTGGCCGAATTATTTGTGGACTGCATGGATGGCGCTCATCAGCTGGTCAAGCGAGTGAGGATATAGAGCCCGTCTTTGGTGGGTACGTCTGCCCCCTGAATCTAGAAATAGGTGAATCGTGAGGCCTTCACATCTCGCCTCAATAGCCTTTCAGAATGGCGAACGGCGCCTGCTCGGTTCCCCAGTGTTTCAATCCCGGCTCGACAGCGACGCAAACCCGTACGCGGCCTTTGTGCTCACCACAGCTCCCGAATTCGATCTTCAATCCCTGATCCCGCATTTTTTGCGCAGTCATCTTCATGCCGTCGATCTCGCCCTGCCGATCGGCCTTTTCCAGCGCCAGATTCGCCAGCTCCGCCCGTTGCCAAGAGAGCGCCGCCCACAGGCCGAACCCGATCAGCGCCAGGGCGCTGACCACGCCTGCCAAGATGACGGCGAACGCGCGATCGGAAAATTTCGCCGCCTGCTTGTCGAGAATGATTGCAGCGCGGCGCGCGTCCTCGATCTGCTGCGTGAAGCCTTCCACCAGCGGCGCGAACGCGATCCCCGCCGCCTTGCCGACTTTGGCGCCCGCCTGGGAAAGGCTCTCCCGCACCTGCTCGCGCACGGCCTCGGCTCCGGCCTGTTCGGCCCGCGCTCCGATCTGCTCCGCCTCGGCGCGGAGCTGTTTCAGAACCAGCTCCGCATGGAGGATCAGCCGCGCGATGGCCTCGGCGTGCCGCGCTTGCTGGGCCAGCCCCTTGTCGAGAGCGGCCTGCGCTTGTTCGGCGTGCACGAGCAGCCCGCCGAGCTCCTCCATGATTTTGCCGTCGCCAGATTCCGCCGCCATTTCTCAAATCTCCTCGATCAAAAGCCACTCTCGAAAATCACCACCCCGGCCCGGGACCGCGAAACCGCTGCCGCGCCGCCTGCTCGCGGTCGACCTCTTCCTGCCGCTGCTGTTCCTGCTGCCGCTCCGCTTCGGCGCGCTGGCGCTCGGCCTCCTCGGCTCGCCGCGCCTCCGCCTGCTGGAAGGCCTCGCGGGCCTTCGCGGCGCCCTGCGATTTGTAGAAGGCGAGCTTCGCCTCTTGAATGAGCGCCTGTCGACGCGCTCCTGCCGCAGCGGCGTCATCCTCTGGATGCGCACCCGCCGGCCCCGCCGGCGTTATCTCGCCGTCTCGCCCCTGCGCCTGACTGTCGCGGCGCGTCTCGTCCGGGCCGTCCTCTCTCGCGACCTCCACACGCTCGCCGCCGGCCTCCGGCGCGCGCCCTTGGACGTCGCGCGAAACCTCTATGTCGCTGCGCACGCCGAATTCCGCCGCGATCCCGCGCCGCTCGGCGTAATCGAGCGTCGTCTCCTTCGCCCCGGAGCGCGACAGCCGAGCCGACAGCTCGCGGAGATCCGCGAACTGGTCGCGCCCGACATAGAGCCGCGCCTCCTCCCGATGCCGCGTCATCGCCACATAGGAGAGATGCCTGTCCATCCCCTCCGACGCCAGCACATAGGCGCGGTCGACCGTCACCCCTTGGGATTTGTGGATCGTCGTCGCATAGCCGTGATCGATCGCCGCATAGTCGGCCAGCAAGACGGCTACCTCCCGCCCCCGGCCCGGCCCCTCCGCATAGTCGAGCCGCGCCGAGAGCCGCCCCTCCGAGACCTCCGACACGACGCCGAGCATTCCGTTCTTCACGCCGAGGTCGCGATTGTTCTCCAGAAAGATGACGCGGTCGCCCGCCGCGAACGCCCGCTCCCCATCATTGGTCATGAACCGCCGCTCGCCGGCGTCCTCTCCCTGTCCCAGCTCGCCCGCTGCCTGGCGCGCCCCACGGATCGCGGCGTTCAGCTCACGGACATCGGCGCGCCGATGCGCCAGCACCAGGCGGCTGCCCTCCCGACGCTCCCGCATGTCGCGCCCGACGTCCCGCACGATCGCGTCGATCGCCTCGTCCCGCGTCTCCGAGAACCGCACGGCGCCGCGATCGGCATAGGCGGCGAGCCCGTCCTCCGTGCGATGCCGCGCGAATTCCTGCGACGCCTGCCGCTGCCATCCCTCTGCCTGCCGGCGCACCTGCGCGAGTTCCGCGAAGCCGACGCGCTCGGCGACGGCCCGGAACGCCGCCCCGGCCTGGATCGGCTGCAATTGCTCCGGATCGCCGACGAGCACGATCTTGGCGCCCACCTTCTCGGCCGCGCCGATGAACGACGCCAATTGCCGCGACGACACCATGCCGGCCTCGTCGATGACGAAGACGTCGCCCCTGCCTAGTTCTCCCCGCCCGGCGCTCCATCCGGCTTCCCAGGACGCGAGCGTCCGCGAAGCGATCCCCGACGATTGCTCGAGGCCCTCGGCCGCCTTGCCCGACAGCGCCGCCCCATGGACGGAATAGCCGGCGCGCTCCCATGCGTCGCGCGCGGCGGACAGCATCGTCGACTTGCCCGCCCCGGCGAGCCCGACCACGACGGAAATCCCCTCCCCGCCGGCGAGGCAGCGAACCGCCTCCTGCTGCTCCTCGGACAGGAAGGGCCGCACGGCCAGCGACGCCTCGACATGGCGCCTCGCGACGCCATGTTCTCGCGTCTCGCTCAGCCGCACGGCCGACAGGACCATGCCGCGCTCGATCTCCACCATCTCGCGCGTCGAATAGCGCGCGGCCTCGATGATGCGTCCGTCTGGCCCGCGCCGCTCGCCTTGCAGCTCGATCAGCGCCGGGCTCGCCATCACACTGGCGAAGGCTGCTTGAAAAGTCTCCGAGCCATCGATCGCGCGATGCAGCGCCCGCGCGACATCGCGCCGGTCGAACACGCTCTTCTCGCCGGTGATGACCGAGAGAACCTGCTCCGGCTTCTCACGGATCAATTCGGCGTTGCGGCGCGCCGTCTCGCTGTCGACCCGCGCGCGCGCCACCGCTTGGCCGCTCCGTTCCATCTGCGTCGCGTGAACGCCTAGGTGATCGCTCGGCTCGATTTCCAGACCGCGCTCCATATGCGACCGATGATCGATCCGAATCTCCAGACCGGCGCGCGCCAGATGCTCATTGGCCATTTGCTCCCAGCTCTGGCGAATGTCTCGCAGCTGAGCCTGCGAGCTGGGAATGTCGCGCGCGAGGAGCCATTTGTTCTCCCGCTCGATCGCCGTCTTTTCGCCGAGCCCATCGGCCGTCACCGCCCGCGTCGTCATCATCAGATGCGCATGATGATTACGAATATCGCTCGCCTGCTGCGGCGAATGGATCGCGAAATCGACCGCGGCCCCATATCGATCGGCCAATCCGCGCGCGAATTCCCGGCAAAGCTCTTCGCGCTGAGCGGCGGTCAATTCATGCGGCAGCGCGATCTCGAATTCCCGCGCTACGCGGGCGTCGACGCGCTTCTCGGCCGCTTCGGCGGCGTTCCACAAGGCCGAACGGTCGAGCGCCCATTCCGCGCCGGAGCCGAGAGGAATGACGATCTCGCTGTGCTCGACGCCGTCGCGCCGCGTGAAGTCATGCGTGAGGCCGTCGCGTTCATTGGTGAGACATTCGCCAGATCGATAGGCCGATGCAGCCACGGCGCTACGGCCGGACGCACGGCCGACAGGCTTCATGGAAAGGTGATAGATCGCCAATGAGATATGCTCGAAATCAGATGCCGAATTTTAGGCAGCATAGCTGCGCCAGAGTTGCGAAGCAACTCGTAAGTGCGCCCTTGAACAATCTTCCGCTACGCTCCTATCGTTCAAGGTGTCCATCCTGTGGCAAGATATCCGCGAGCATTGTAAGATCAGAGCGTGACACCGAAATCCTTGAAATGGATCGCGCCAACGTCGCACTCATGAAAGCGCTTGGCCGTTGCTTTTCGTACGGCTATGATTCGAGCTTCACGAATTGATCGTCTCGAAGGAATTTCCCATGGCGCGTAAGACCATTGCCGAACGCATCGCCCGGCTCGACGCCCGCAAGAAAGCCCTGCAAGCTCGTCAAGGAAAGCAGGAACGCGCCGACGACACACGTCGCAAGGTTCTGCTCGGCGCTCTCGTTCTGCATCGGCTGGAGAACAGCGGCGCTCAGGAGTTCTCGAAGCGCCTCGGCGACTGGCTGCGCCGCGAGCTGCCGGGATTCCTCACGCGCGATTCCGACAAAGTGCTGTTCACCGAGTTGCTCGGGCAGACGGAAGAGAAGGTTACGGCGCCGCCGCTGCAAGAGACCGAAGCCAGCAGCGCGTCGGCTTCGCTCGGGGCGACGACATATGCTGAAGATACGACTCTCGCCGCCAAGGTATCGATCGCCTGAACTCGGCGTGACCAACGGCGTCCCATATAGAATCCGCTATTCGACGAGCCGATTTTTCAAATCGAGAGGAGTCGATCATGCAACCCGACGCCACGGTCGTAGTCGCCAGACAAAACCTCATTTGGTTTTCCGCCGCCGGCCTTTTCATGGTTGCAATGATGGTCCTGACCATCGTGACGATCAGCTATATGGTTCCCGTTGCCATTCCAGACGCAGGACAGGAGCAACGACAAATTTGCGATCGTGTTTTCAAAGATTTCATGGCGACTGAAAACCTCGTCGACCTCGAACGCGCCAAATTCATCATAGACAGATTGAACTGCTCCGTGGCGCGCCGATTGAAGCGGCAGGAGGGTGAGTGAGCCGCGCCAGCGGAAAATACCAGTTCAGTCGCCGGGTGCGAAGAACGGATCATTGAAACTGCGCCAGAGGATGCTCTCGTGAGCCAGCCGATTTTTGTAATGGCCTAGTGGACTAGCCGCTGTTCGGTCCAGAGGACGATGAAATCGCCGATCTCGTTCTCGAGCTCGCGGACAAGGGGCTCCGCCTGGCCGAAATCGAATGCCGGATGAAGCAGAATCTTCGGGCCTGGCTCGACGAGATCGAAGCTGCAGGGACAACGGCTCCCCTTCCAAGCCCATAGAGCGAAGGCCCGTCTCGAGGCGCTCCTCGATTTGAGCAAGCGCTTCTTTGTCGGTGAGGCGGCCTTCGTCGCCCCGACATTGTTCGTGCGTTATTTCTGGATGTTTTCATGAATGCGCTTTTGCGTGTCGGCGGCCGTTGGCATGAACCGAAATATGCGCCCGCCGAGAGCGCCTTCATAAGCGCGTCCTCGACGAAACAAGCTGAACTGAACGACGGTGTTCGGGACCGCTACTTTCAGAACTCTCTCGTCGACAGCGAGAACTTCGACTTCGAAAGTTTCGCCAGGTCGATCCACATCGACCAGAATTATGTATCTTTCCACGGCGTCTTCTCCAAAATGCTTCAGAAAGGTCCATCCGATTTTCGGCCATCGTCATCGATGGTCAGCGGGCGATGGCGCTCGATTTCCAGTTGGAAGCCGTCAATTCGAACCTGTCGCCGAAAGGCGCCGTACTGCTCCGCGGCGTGGAGCTCGGCCAACCGCGCGAGAGCGACGGCGTCGGGAATGATCACCGGGCGATAGGCGGTAATAGTCGCGGCGAAAATTCGCAGGGGAAGCGCAGGGATGGACGCGCCGTCGTTTCCGACGATTACGGCCCTGCCGGCGATTGGTGGTCGGCTTCCATGAGCCGGGGATGTCCAGAGCCCCGTGACCGGCTCCGTCGTCCTTCGGCTGTCGCAATAGGCGACATGGGCGTCGTCGAGATGGACCTGTTCCATGTCGACGCACCCGATCAACCGGCGGAGAGTGCGGTGAAAATGCGTCGGATCGAGTTCGACAGCTAGGATCGTCGCGGCGGCGGGATCGATCAGATAGCCTGATAGGGTCGGGCGTGCAGAAGGCATTGCGCAATCTTTTCTAAAAAACAGGTTCGTCTGAAATCTTCCGGCGGGAGGCCGACGCCTCCCTTGGCCGGATCAGCCGGCGTTCAGCGCGCACCCAGAATAGTCGATTTTGGACTAGTCTGAAAACGACTTTATTTCCAGTCCGGTCTTTCATAACCGGAGCAGCCCGGGATGGGCCGCTCGGTCCACAGCAAGCCCTACAAGGATTTTCTGGCGTTGATGATCGCCGCGCGCGAGCGCGCCGGTCTCACCCAGGAAGGACTCGCCGAACGCATCGGCCGGACACAATCTTTCGTCTCGAAATACGAGCGCGGCGAACGTCGTCTCGACGTGGTCGAATTTGCTGAATTTGTAAAAGCGATGGATCTCGATCCGAGCGCCGTTTTTGCTCAATTTCTGCAGCAGGCTTTCGACGACGCGCCGTGATAACGGCAAGCAACGGTTGCCGTTCGGAGGATTGAGCTCCTCCCTCTGTTCGTTTTACCGAACCTCGCCGCGCCACTTTCACCGAAAAGCCTCTTCGCGGCGGAGCCGCGTAAAGCTTATGTCCGCAGCGAGACGCTGTTTGGCGTCTCGAGGAGGGCATTTTTGGAAAGTCGACCGCGTGAAACGCGGTCTCTGAGTAAGGTTCTGAAAGAACCTTTATCCGTGGCCCCTGCTTTTTTGCACCCTCCCCTCTCGGCCGGACCGCTGCGCGCACGCTCACTTCGTTTGGCGCTCCGCTCGATCCATGTCTTCCACTCCCGCGACACCACGCGCACCACATTGGCGAGGTTCGGCCGCTTGTCGCGCCGGCGCTCCTCGATTGTCACGAGCCCTTCGCGCGCGGCCGTCCGCAAGGCGTTCCTGGCCGTGGTGACGCACACCCCGGCCCGCGCGGCGATCTCTCCCAGAGTCAGAAAACAGGCGCCACGCTCGCGCGTCGCATCGGCGACGATGCGCAGGGCGGCGAGTTCCCCCGTCGTGAACCTGCTTGCGAGTCGAGGAGGCATCGGACCGGACGCCGCGAGGGTTCGGCGCCGCTCGATCGACGGACGCCGATCGGGCGAGCGCACCGCCTTTCGCTTGGGTGGGAAGTGGCTCGGTCGCCCCTCCCCCTTCGCCAGCGCGGCGACCTGTGGCGCCCGGTTGGCCACGGTGTCGATTCCACGCACCTCTCGCTTGCGGGCCTCCAGCGCCTCCGCCAACGCGCTCGCCTGCTCGTCGGTGAGCCGCCCTTCCCCCCAATCGGCCCAAATGGCGCGGGCGAATCCGTCGAGAGCGGAAAGAGATTTCGTGCCGCTGATCGCGGTCAAAAATTCCAACGAAGTCATAGGCCCTTCTCCAGGGCCGCGAAAACCTCCCGATCAGCAAAGTTCATGTCTGGCGTCTAGGCGCACGTCTCCATCGCCGGATGAGCAAGGCTCGCCGGTTGAAAACATAGCTCCGCCGTTCGCAAAACCTCTCGGCTTTGCGTTGACACGAAACTCGGGCTGTGGGAGATTTGCCGGGCAATCTCGGCGGCTCCCACAGTCGTCATCAACGGCCAGGTGTTACCAGCACCGGGCCGTTTTGCTTTTCAGGGGTCAAGCGCGGCTCGCGCGTTCCTCTGCACGGAACACGCTGGAAATGGCGTGCTCCATGGCCTCACGACGTGTTTTGAATTGGCCCCGCGCGATTGCTGCATCCATCGCCACGCGGGTGCTCTCGTGGACGAATACGGTCGTCTCGTAGAATCCCGCTTCCTGCATCCGCTTTCGGGATGCGGCCTTGGATACAGCTTTGATTTTTCGAAGGTCCAACTCGATTCACCTCGTTCGACTAGTCGAGACTGTCTGAGTCGAGAGCTTTGAGCAAGAGGCAATGCCTCTTTATGTGACAGTTTAGCGTTTGCGCTCCCCCGTCTTCGAAACCTCCGCCAGATCGAGGAGCCTCTCGATACCCTCCCAGTATGGAAGGCGCTCCTGATCGCAAAACCTAATAAATCTATTGTAGACCGGGATAGGGCATTTGACGTTCAACTGCGCCCCGGCCCCGACCTCTCGGCGCCGACGCACGAGTTTGGTTTCATCCGCTTCCCTGCTGTGAAAACCGAGTTGATCGGCGGCCTTGTCCAACGCCGCCAGAGGCGGCTCTGCCCCCTTTTCCCCCTCAGGCTTGATCTCTGCAATTTTGGCGGCAACACGATTTGCTGTCGCAAACCCAAAAGGATCGCTCATCACGCAGCCTCCTTCGCGTTCGTGGCGACGGAAACGAGTTCCAATGCCAGTTTCATTGCGTTTTCACGCGCCGCTTCGAGGCCATTGACTGCGGCCGGGTCCAATTCGTCGAGGGTCAGTTTGTCCACGAACATCGCCTTATAGGCAGATCGTTCATGAAGATGTGTCGCCAGGGTGGGAATGGATGCCGTTTCGAGAGAAGCGACAATTTTTCTGTCGATCCGGCTCTGGATTGCCGCACTGGTCCGAGTAAAGACGAGCCGGAATGGAATTTTCCGTTCAATAAGCTCTTCTTCTTCCCGGATAAGGCCGACCGCTCGACTTGCCTGTCGGGCGTCAACAGCGCTTCCTTGTAAGGGGATTAGCACAAGAGATGCCCGCGCAATGGCCCGGGAAACGAGCCTGCTGGCTGTTCCCTCCAAATCGACAATCACGAATTGTCTGGTTTTCGCTTCTTCCTGAATTACCGAAATGACGGTGCTCTCGGTCACGTCGCCGATAACACGAACTTTTGAGGCGGATGGTCCTGTCTTCCAGTCCACGATCGGGCGATTTGGATCGCAATCGATAAGCGTGACGCTCGCGCCTTGTGACGCCAGGGCTGTTCCAAGAACGAGGGAAAGCGTGCTTTTTCCGGCTCCCCCTTTGGGGTTTGCGACGACGACGACAGGCATCTGAACCTCCTTCGAGCCAACTCTGGATGACATGGAACGAAGCTATGAATAGACCGTAAAGCTACCATTAGCTACCATAGGGTAGCTACCATACTATCGACAAACGGCAGCGACCTCTGCGACGTGAATTGGCGGCTTGGAACCAAAACCGCAGATTCTCCTGGACTCCTATGCGGCCACACTAAATACTCACACATCTCAGACTTAGAAGATATGGTGGAAAAAATGAGGGCAGCGCAGCCGGAAGTCATCGACGGCAAGGCCGTCCAGAGCCTCGTCGAGGCACACGCCATTCGCGGCGCCGTCGTCCTCGGCCAGCCTGGCGGGTGGGCCGTTCTCGTGCGCTACGGCGCCCTGGAACGCGCCGTTGCCGCGCAGCGCGCCCGTACCCCGCGCCTCTGGCGCAATCTCGCCACGGCGGCCGCCTTCGTGCGTGACGAGCTGGGCGTCGCCCGCTTCGAGGTCGATACACAGGCGCATGCGCCCGACGCCGGCGCCCGGCGGCGTCCCGATCAAGCCGCGCGGATGAAGCACAAGCACGAAGCCGCTGAGCACGACGCATGGTTCCGCGCCGAGGTCGAAAAATCTCTGGCGCGCGCCGACAGTGGCGAAGCCGAATGGATTCCCCACGGAACCGTCATGGCAAAGCTCGACGCGCGGATCACTCGCCTCGACAAGAAAACTGACGCTTGAGCTTTCAAGGAGAGCGCGCCATGGAACGTTGTGTCTTCTGGAACTCCTGCGAGCTTATGCATCCTTTCCCTATTGTTGCCTACCGCGAAGGAGAGAACACGGCGCACGTCCGATATGGAGGGCATGAGGCTACGCTCCCTGCACAATTCCAAAGGGAGCGCGACCTTCGATACAACGGCAGTTCGCCGCAAATGATCGACCTAGGGAAGAGTCGCGTTTCGATCGATGGTTTCGCCGCACGCTTCCCCAAGGGGCGTCGTGTCTGGAATGCTCGCCTCGATTTTATTCGTGCGGACGACGAAACGGAATGGTCTTTTCGGGAGGTCTATTTATTCAAAGGCCCGGTGTCAGGAGCGCCGCCGCAGATCATCGGTTTTCTCAAAGATCGCCCGGCGAAGGACCGAGCAATTTCTGGTACCGACAAGACGATTTTGCTCCGCTATCGCGCTCGGGCTGGATTGCCGGATGGCCCTGTGAACGCCGCCGATTTTGAAACATCGAAAGCATGGGCGTTTGCCGAATCCCTATGGGCCGATGAGACGAAAAAACCCTTCGAAACAGCAAAAATCGTCGGCCTCAGTGTGTCGTTCCTTTTGCGGAAATTGGGAACGCCCACCTGTTTTGCTGGCGGTGACGAAAGAGCCAGCGCTTGAGCATTCCGGTTCTCTGGCAGAAAGAGGCAGCCGCGGATCTCGATCGCATCCTCGACTATATCGAGCTGGAAAGCCCGCAAGGTGCGTTGGCGATGGCGCGCGCCGTCAGGGAGGGTGCCGACGTGCTTTTGAGCGAATATTCCAAGATCGGGCGGCGTGGGCGCGTCGCCGGCACGCGAGAGCTGGTTATCCCCCGAACGCCATTCGTCATTGTTTATCGGCTGCGCCGACAGCCCGAGCGCGTCGAGATTCTGCGGCTGCTGCATGGCGCGCAGAAGTGGCCGAAATGAAAATGAGCGCAGGTAGGCCGCGTTTTTGTGAATTTCACAAATTTTCGAAAAAGCGCTGAGGGCACACAAGGAAGCATATCGGGACACAGGTGAACTAGGCAGCTCGCCTGCGCGCGACCCTCCTCGCAGCTCCGCTTACATTCATGCGCATGCGCACGACTTGAACGCTCGCGCCGTAGTGATCCGAAGCGGCATCGATCTCCATTTGCTTTTCGGCGATGTGGAGAGCGGCCTCGTCGGATACGAGAAGCGCCGGTCCGAGCCAATTAGCTTCTTCTTCAAGCTCGTCATCATAGTGGCGGGAGCCATCCACATTAATGGGAGGCTTCGGTGGGTGCATCAACAACCCATGCGCGAGCTCATGGGCGATATCGGCAGCCTGTCGCTTTCTAGGGTGGGCGTCGTTGTAAATGATCAGCGGTTCGCGGCCATAGAACAACGTAATGGCGGAAAATTCTCTCTGACCCGGTGCCGACCGCAGCCATGCGACAGCTTTGGGAGCGGCCTGCTGATAATGAGCCAGCGTGACGAGAGGAATTTCGAGATGGCCTGCCAGCTTCCAAGGGCACAACGGATCGTGCGGAGCCAAATGTAGCTCCAACCTCATCTCACGTGCGTACCAATTAGCCTCGGTTTTAAATCCGCGACGCATGCAAAGGCTCTCTTCATTTGGTGCGAAACTGCTGATAGGCGGTCTTAATCAGTGTTTCGAGGGCCTGTGCGCCCTCTTTTGAGAGATTAGGATCGGCGCGCAGATGTGCCGATATTTGCGCAAGTGGCTCCGCTTGGGTCTTTTTGCCAGCCTCAACCCGTATGAAATCTCCAGCATTTAGTCCGGACCAGGCGCAAAGGCCGGACAGGCTGTCTACATCTGGCTTCCGGCCCTGCGACATACGGGTAAGAGTTGACGCTGGCACCCCTGCCTGCTCGGCGACCTTCTTCCATGTCAGTCTCCGCGCGATCCTCTCCGCGTCGATCGCCGAGAAGAACGCATCCCCGTCGAATTTTTTTTCTGTGGCCATCCGTGATTGCTTTCTTGCAATTTAACGCCGGTGTAGCAATATCACCGTCGATTGCGATATAGCAATCGCTCACCGCCCCCGCAAGCAGGGCTCCTCACGGAGTATTGAAAATGGCGAATGGCAAGGGCTCAGGTGGCCACTATCGGAGTGCGATCAGTGGTCGGTACATCACAGCGAAGCATGGGAAGGGATCGTGCCCCAGAGCGTGGTGTAGCTGGATCGAGGCGGACACCGGGATTTCCGGCTTTGGCCGGAATGTTCAGGCGGTCACGGCGGACAGCTTGACGATCGGATCATCGCTCAAAGGCGCGATCGTGGCCAGCGTCATGTAGCGACCGCGCTGCACGGCCCATTCATCGTTCGTCTCGAG
>NZ_WOVC01000050.1:0-16793 GCF_011378635.1 Methylosinus sp. RM1 | reverse complement strand
TCATTCCGTTACAGGGCGGCGCGATCATCTCGTAATCGGGGGGCGCCATCATTCCGTTATGGGGGGCGCCTTCATCTCGTTTTAGGGGGGCGCCTTCCGTCGGAATCACCATGCCTGTTACGAGCTATTCGACCTTCCCCCACTCCGCGAGGAAATCGAGCAGCGCCCGGACGCGAGAGGGCAATGGTCCGCCCTGGCCGATATGGATGGCATGGAAGGCCTCGCGGTCACCAGGGTTGAGGTGACCGAGCACGGGCACGAGACGGCCGGCGGCGATGTCGTTGCGCACCGTGAAAGCGGCGAGACGGGCAAGTCCGCTGCCGCCGAGCGCCAAGTGCCGCAGCGCCTCGCCGTCGCTCGCCTGCACGTCGAAATTTAGCGCTCCGCGGGGGGAGCAAAACCGGGTAGTTTAAGCCAGATCCTGCACGGTGGGTGATGAGCCTGTTTCCGATTTTTTTATCGCGCGGCAAACAGCTCCAGCGGAGTATCGAAATCACGTCGTGGGCCGATTGGAACAACCCCACTCAGATTCAGCCAGGGATGGCTGCCGTAGTAATGACCCTTGATGTGTCCGAAATCGACGGTCGGGCGGATCGCCGGGTTCCGGTAGAGCGCCCTCGTGTAGCGCCAGAGACGGGGATAATCGACGAGCGCCCGCAAATTGCATTTGAAGTGGCCGTAATAGACGACATCGAATCGCACCAGCGTCGTGAACAGCCGGATGTCGGCTTCTGTCAGCCGCTCGCCGACGAGGAAGCGCCGGGTCTCGAGGCGCTCCTCAAGCCAGTCCAGCGTCTCGAAGACATCGGCGACGGCGGCCTCATAGGCCGCCTGCGTCGCGGCGAAGCCGGCGCGATAGACGCCATTGTTGAGGCCGACGTAGACGCGCTCGTTGATGGCGTCGATCTCGCTACGCAGATCGGCCGGACAATAGTCGCCTTCCGCCGCGCCTATGCGATCGAAGGCGCTGTTGAATATCCGCAGTATCTCTGCCGATTCGTTGGAAACGATCTTGCGGCTGTCCTTGTCCCAGAGCACCGGAACGGTGACGCGCGAGCTGCAGTCCGGCTCGGACAATGTGTAGAGCTGATGTAGCCATTGCACGCCATTCACCGTGTCTGGGATGACGCCCGGGCCGGGCTGGAATGACCAGCCGTCCTCGCCCATCAGCCAATGCGCGACCGAAAGGCCGACGATCTCTTCCAGGCCTTTCAGCCGGCGCATGATGAGCGTGCGATGCGCCCAGGGGCAGGCGAGCGAGACATAGAGATGATACCGGCCGGCTTCGGCCGGAAAGGCGGGCGTCTTGTCGGCGTCGCTCAGGCCGATCCAATTGCGGAATAGGGAGGTTGGGCGACGCAGCCGGCCGTCCTCGAGGAGCTTCTCGACGCCGCCGCGCCGCCACTGGCCCGCGATCAACTCACCCATGGACCTTCTCCTTCGTCGCGGCGCGGATCATCGGGGCGACCTTTGCGCCGAGAAGCTCGATCGAGCGGCTCATCGCGTCGGCGTCCAGCATCGCCGAGCTCATTTGAAAGGTGAGCCGCGAAACGCCGCCCAGCGCCTCGCTCGCTGCGAGCGCGCGCCGGGCGACGGTCTCCGGGGCGCCGATCAGAAACGCGCCATGGGGCGAGCACATCGCCTCGAAACCGGCGCGCGTGACGGGCGACCAACCTCGTTCACGGCCGATCTCCGTGAACATGTAGGCCCACCCTGGGAAGAAAGCGCCCTTGGCGGCCTGGTCGGTGTCGCCGACGAAGCCCATTGCGTGAACGCCGACCTGGAGCGTCTCGTCCGCATGGCCGGCGCGGCGGCCCGCCTGCCGATAGAGATCGACGAGCGGACGGAAGCGCCGGAAGTCGCCGCCGATGATCGCGACCATGAGCGGCAGGCCCAGTGCTCCGGCGCGGATGAAGGATTGCGGCGTGCCGCCGACGCCGAGCCAGATCGGCACAAGCGGGCCTGATGCGGTCTGGGAAAGACGCCCTGGCCGGTCAGCGGCGGCCGGAAGCGTCCTTTCCATGTGACATGGATCTCGTCGCGGAGCCTCAGGAGCAGGTCGAGCTTCTCGGCGAAAAGAGCGTCATAGTCCTGCATAGCGAGGCCGAACAGCGGATAGGCCTCGCCGAAGGATCCGCGCCCGACGACGATCTCGGCGCGTCCTTTCACGATGAGGTCGAGCGTCGCGAATTCCTGAAAGACGCGGACCGGATCGGCGGCGCTGAGCACGGTGACGGCGCTGGTCAGGCGGATTCGCCGAGTCCGCGCGGCGGCCGCGGCCAGGATCACAGCGGGCGCCGCGTCGAGAAATTCCTCGCGATGATGTTCGCCGACGCCGAACACATCGAGCCCGACGCGGTCGGCGATCTCCACTTCGTCGAGCAGACGCTTCATCCGTTCGGCGGCCGAAATGATTTTCCCCGTCGCAGGATCGGGGATGATCGCCGCGAAGCTGTCGACGCCGATTTCCATGTCGATTCCTCGAGAAACAGGCGCTCCGGAGAGCGCGTTGCGTGCGCGCGGCGCCCTTCGATAAAAGGCCGTCGACGGCGTCGAGAAGGAGAGAAGCCTTCTCGACGCCGAGCGCATGATCAGGCTCGGAGGCGGCGGCCGTCCAGGCTGAACGAGCCGGCGCCGAAGGCGGCGATCTGAAGAAGGCCGCCGACGATGGCGATGTTTTTCAGAAAGTGGATCATCTGGTTTTGATCGGCGAAATTCTTGTGGAAGAGCACAGCCAAAATGAGTGTGAAGGCCGCCAGGACCAGGCTGACGAGTCGCGCTCTGTATCCGACGAGCAGAAGGAGGCCGCCGCCGGCCTCGACGATGACCGCGACCGCCAGATCGAGAAGCGGGGCGGGCAATCCGACCGAGGCGATATAGCCTTGCGTGGCCTCGGGGGCCGCGAGCTTGCCGATACCGCCGAGGATGAACAGCACAGCGATCAGCAGGCGGCCGACGAAGGCGAAGGCGTTGGCGGACTTGGAGGCGTTGGTCTGACTCATATCGATGGAGCTCCGGAAGATTGGCGATAGGGCGAAGGAGCGTCGCCGCGGATCAGGCGGCGAGCGATGCGATTTGGGCTTTCGCCCTGGCGATGGCGGCCGCTTTCGGCTCTTCGCCGAGATTGAGGCCTTCTGCGCGGATGATGGTGACGTCGGTCAGGCCGATGAAGCCGAGAACGCCGCGCAGATAGCTCTCGTGATGTTCGAGCGAGGCGGCCGGGCTGTCGCCGGTGTAGACGCCGCCCCTCGTCGAGGCGATGACGACCTTCTTTCCCTTGGGCAATAGCCCTTGCGGACCATTGGCGCCGTATTGGAAGGTGCGGCCGGCGACGCAGACGCGGTCGATCCAGCCCTTGAGCTGCGAGGGGACCGAGAAATTATACATGGGCGCGCCGATCACGATGATGTCGCCGGCGAAGAGATCGTCGATATAGGCGCCGCCGAGCGCGAGATCCTGGCCGAGGGCCGCGCTCGTCACCTCGCCGCCCTGGAAGACTGCAATATGAGCATCCGAGAGATGGAGGGCGGGCTCGGCGACGAGGTCGCGGCGGATCACCCGCGCGCCCGGATGAAGGACCAGCGCTTTCGCCACAACCTCCGCGGTGAGCGCGCGGCTGACCGAATATCCGCCGAGGATGCTGGAATCGATGTGCAGGATCGTCGTCATTGGGAACTCCTCCGAGCCGCCTGCGTGAGGCGTCATAGCTTTGCGAGCGAAGAGGTTTTTCAGGGTGCGAAACATGAGTGTGTAGGTCGCATGGTTGCGCGAACAGGAGAAGCCGGCATATATTTATACTTACCATCGGATAATCCGATGAATTGGAGACGCGCGATGCTGGACGGGGTCTCTCTGGATCAATTGCGCGCTTTCCTCGCCGCTGTGGACGAGGGCAGCTTTTCCGCCGCGGGGCGGCGGCTGTCGCGCACACAATCGGCCATCAGCGAAGCGATCGGCAGCTTGGAGACGCATCTGGGTATCTCTTTGTTCGATCGCAGCGGCCGCTATCCCCGGCTGACGAGCGAAGGCGCTGTCCTCGTCGCCGATGCGCGCTTGGTCCTCTCCGGCGTCGATGGCCTGAAGGCCCGCGCCAAAGGCATGGCCGCCGGGATCGAGGCCGAACTCTCGATCGCGGTGGACGTCTTCTTTCCGATCGAGGCCCTGGCCGGGGCGGCGACCCAATTCCGCGAGCAGTTTCCCCGCACGCCGCTGCGGCTCTATGTCGAGGCGCTCGGAGCGTCGGTGGAGCCGGTGACCGACGGACGCGCGAGCTTCGGCATCGCCGGACCCTTGCCGATGCTGCCGGGCGGGCTCGTCGCCGAGCGCCTGACGCTCGTGCGCTTGATGATGGTCGCCGCAGCGAACCACCCTTTGGCCGCTTGGAAGGGCGTCATCCCGAAGGAGGAACTGGCCCGGCACGTCCAGCTGGTCCTGACCGATCGGTCCGCCCTGACGGCCGGGCGCGAGTTCGGAGTCATGGCGCCGACCACTTGGCGCCTCGCCGATCTCTTCGCCAAGCACGCCTTTCTCTTGAACGGGCTGGGCTGGGGCGGGATGCCTCGTCATACCGTCCAATCCGATCTCGACGCCGGCCGGCTGGTCGAACTCGCGATCGAGAACATACCTTCTGGCGGGCTCGCCTTGCCGATGTCCGTTGTCTATCGGGCGTCCGATCCGCCGGGACCGGCGGGTCGCTGGATGATCGAACGTCTCGCGATGTGTCCGAAGCAGATGGGCGACGAGGACGCGATCGCCTGATTTTCTATTCGCCGGGGACGACGCTGCGATGGAAGTGGAAGCTCGACAGGCTGCCTTCGCGGAGCGTGGAAAGCGCCGTCTTGGCCCGTGATTACATCAGCATCGCAGTGAAGTTCGACAACGGCCAGGACCTCACCTATTTCTGGAACTCCAGCCTGCTGGTCGGCGCGAGCTTTCGCTGTCCGTTCCCCACCGGGGCGACCCGCGAGACGCATCTCGTGGCGCGCTCCGGGAGCGGCGATCTCGGCAAATGGCTCGCGGAGTCGCGCGACGTCTTCGAGGATTATCGCAAGGCGGTCGGCGGCGAGCCGCCGAAGAGGATCACGCAGATTTGGCTCATCGGGACCAGTGTTATGGGGCGGAGCGAAGGATTGGGAGAGTTCGGCGCGATCGAGATCGGCTTCGACAAGGAAGTCGTATCGGTCTATTGAGGCGCCGCTCGAAGGCTGTGTGGCGCGAATTGTCCGCTTTGTGTCTGGATATGGTCTTTCGCCTTGGATCATAGAGCGTAAGATGTTCTCCATTCAACGGATGGGAGGATCGAAATGTCCGCTTCGGACACGACGCTCGTCGTCGTCGACGCTCAGGAATCTTTTCGTCGTCGTCCCTATTGGCGGGACGACGATGCGCGGCCTTTCGTCGGCCGTCTCCAAGCATTGATCGACGGAGCGAAAGCCGCCGCGATCCCGATCGTCCAGGTCTTCCATGTCGCCGATTCCGGACCATTCGCCGAGAGCTCCGGCTTCGTGAGGACGCTGGAGCCGCTCGCCATCGCGCCGGATGCGATCTTCCGCAAGGGACGGCACAGCGCGCTCGTCGGCAGCGGGCTCGACGTCTGGCTGATCGAGAATGGCTTGCGCCGCCTCATCGTCTCCGGCATTCGCACGGAACAATGCTGCGAGACGACGACGCGCCACGCTTCGGACCTCGGCTATGCGGTCGATTTCGTCTGCGAGGCGACCCTGACATTTCCGATGGCCGACGCCGCTGGACGCGAATGGAGCTCCGCCGAAATCCGGGCGCGCACGGAACTGGTGCTCGCGGGGCGTTTCGCGCGCATCGCGACGGTGGAGGAGGCTCTGCTTGGACGCCCGGAAGAGATCGCGGCCTAACGAACGCCCGACGACGAAGGACGTCGACGTCTTCGTCGTCGCGCCGCCGCGCCTGTTGCTGCTCGACGTCGCGGGGCCGATCGAGGTTTTGCGCAAGGCGAATCTCGAACAGGATGCGGTTCGCTTCAGGGTTGTCTATGTCGGCCCCGCGCCGAGCGTCGGCAGCTCCATCGGCCTCGAGATCGCCGGCGTGGCGCCGCTGCCGGATCGTGTGCCGGATGGCGCGCTGGTCGTCGTTCCCGGCAGCGTCGAGGCGCCGCTCGCGGTCGCGGGCGAAGGCCGCGAGAAGGACGCTGTTCACGAGTCGGCGATCGTCGATTGGCTCGCACGCGCGGTGCGGCCTGGAGTTCGTCTCGTGTCGATCTGCTCGGGCGCGCTGCTCGCCGCGCACGCCGGCCTGCTCGACGGTCATGACTGCACGACTCATCACGCCTGCGGCGCCGAGCTCGCGCGCCTCGCGCCCACGGCGCGCGTCCGCGAAAATCGCCTCTATGTCGAGGACGGCGAGCGCTTCACCAGCGCCGGCGTGACGGCGGGCGTCGACCTCATGCTCCACATCGTCGCGCAAATGGCCGGACATGCGCCGGCGCTCGCCGTGGCGCGCCATCTCGTCGTCTATCTGCGGCGCGGCGGCGACGATCCGCAGCTCTCACCCTGGCTCGAAGGGCGCAATCACATCCATCCAGTCATTCACCGCGCTCAGGATGCCATCGCTGCGGATCCCTCGCGCGAGTGGTCGGTCGAACAGTTGGCGCGTGAATCGGCGACGAGCCCGCGCAATCTCTCCCGACTGTTCAACGCGCATGCGAGCATGAGCGTCACCGATTATGTGAACCGCATGCGCGTCGCGCTGGCGCGGGAGCTCTTGAATGGCTCGCGTCTCGACATGGAGACGATCGCCGAACGCGCCGGCTTCGCTTCGGCTCGCCAGCTGCGCCGCGCCTGGGGGCGCCATCACAATCTCCCGCCGAGCCGCATGCGCGAAGCGGAGAGGACTACCGAATAGACGCAATGAACGTCCAGATTGCTCGACAGATCGTCCGCCGGGGCCCGGCGATGGTCCGCTGGGTAGCGTCGACTCGCCATTTCGCGCAGGTCTCACATCGCTTTGCGAAACGTCAGGCTCATGCGACAGCGGCCGGTCGCCGGGTGGTTGCCTTCCTTGACGGGATCGATTGCGTGGTAGGCGAGCCGGGATGGCCCGCCCCATATGCAAACATCGCCGTGTCGCAGAATCGTGCGAGAGACGGGGCCGGCGCGCCGCAGGCCACCGAACTGGAATCGGGCGGGGAGTCCGAGCGACACCGTCGCGATCGGCGCGGCGAGGTCCCGCTCGTTCTTGTCCTGGTGGAGGGTCAGCCGCGCGCCTGGCTCAAATCGATTGATCAGGCAGGCGTCGGGCGTAAAGCCGTCATAGCCGGCGAAGGCCGCCGCCGCCGTCGCCACTTCGGCGAAGACCTTCGGCATGCGCGGCCATGGCGCGCCGCTCAGCGGATCGCATCGCTCATATCGATAGCCGCGCAGGTCAGAGACCCAGCCGACAGCGCCGCAATTTGTCATACCCGTCGACATAGAATGACCGCCCGGCGTCGTCATATGCCGAAACGGAGCGACCGACGCGATCTGCCGCAAGGCGTCGAGCAGGACCGATTCCGCCTCCAGCGCGAAGCCGCGCAGAACCATGGCGCCCGGGCCGAGGAATTCCGGCGCTTCTTGGGCCTCCAAACTATCGAAGAGATCCTTCATCGCCGTCCCGTCATCGAGCGTCGTGGAAGATGAGGCCGAGTGTGCGCCGTCGTCCCGCGCGCACATCGCTGACTCCGTGCCGCATCGTGACGCGGGAGTAGCCGCGCGCGCCCGGCGCCGGGCGGTCACGCACGGGGAAGACGACGGCGTCGCCTCGCCGCAACGGGACGACGGACGCCTTCGATTGCATTCGTGGTCGTTGCTCGGTCAGGACGAATTCGCCTCCCGTGAAATCCTCTCCGGGCCGCGACAGCAGGACGGCGACTTGCAGAGGAAATACCAGATCGCCGTAGATGTCCTGATGAAGGCGATTGAAGTCGCCGGGACCATAGTCCAGCAACAAGGGCGTGGGACGCGTCTGGCCTGCCTGATGGCAGCGCTCCAGAAACCCCGCGTGATCGTCGTCAAAGCGCTCCTCGGAGCCCGATAGTCGAGCCCAGCGGTTGGCGATGCTCGCGAGCCGCGGGTAGATCGCGCTTCGCAAATCGGCGATCAGCGGCGGCAGCGGATACGAAAAATATTTATATTCGCCGCGCCCGAAGCCGTGCCTCTCCATGACGACGCGGCTGCGAAACCCCTCGTCCGAGGAATAGACGCTCGCGAGGTCCCGGCAATCCGCCTCGGTGAGGAGTTCCCCGACGACGGCGAAGCCGTTCGCGTCCAAATCTTTTTCGACCCGCGCCCAGTCGACTTGCTCGGGACGCCGCGCCGCAATTCGTTCCGACAGGGGCATCGACACGCGAGCGGTCACGGTTTCGATTCCCGATCGAGGAGGAGGCGTTTGCGCTCGACGCCCCAGCGATAGCCGGAGAGGGCGCTGTCGTTGCGTACGACGCGATGGCAAGGGATCGCCACGGCGATTTTGTTGGCGGCGCAGGCTCCGGCGACGGCGCGCGCCCCCCTCGGCGCGCCGATGCGTTCGGCGAGCTCGGCGTAGCTGACCGTGGCGCCTGGCGGAATATCCCGCAGCGCCGCCCATACGCGATGCTGGAACGCCGTTCCTCGAATATCGAGAGGCAGGTCCAACCCGATTCTCGGTTCTTCCACGAAGCCGACGACCTTCGCGACCAGCCGCTCGAAATCGGCGTCGCCGCCGATCAGCCGCGCCCGCGGAAATCTGTCTTGCAGGTCGCGCGCGAGCGCGTCCGGATCGTCGCCGAACGAAATGGCGCAGACGCCCTTGTCGCTCGCGGCGACCAGAATGGCGCCGAAAGAGCATTCGCCGACGGCGAATTTGATCGCGGCCTTCGCTCCGCCGTTTCGAAAAGCGCTCGGCGTCATGCCGAGCGCGCGGACGGATTCCGCGTAGAAGCGGCCGCTGGAGTTGAAGCCGGAATTATAGATGGCTTCGGTCACGGATGCGCTCGTCCCGAGCGTCTCGCGAACGCGCTTGCCCCGGTGGGCGACCGCATAGGTCTTCGGAGTGAGGCCGGTGACAGCCTTGAAGAGCCGGTGAAAGTGGTAGGCGCTAAGGCCGACGCCGCGCGCCAAAGCGTCGAGTTTCGGCGGTTCCTCGGCTGCTTCGATCAGGCGGCAGGCGTGTGCTATGCTGTCGGCTTGTCGCGCCTCGAGCGAAGCCTCGTTCGGACGGCAACGCTTGCAGGGCCGATAGCCGGCGGCCTCCGCCTCGGCCGGCGTGTCGTGGAACCGCACATTGGCGCGCTTGGCAAGGCGCGCGGGACAGGACGGCCGGCAGTAGACGCCGGTGGACGCGACGGAATAGAAGAAAGTGCCGTCATAGCTGCGATCTCGCGCCGTGACGGCTTTCCATCGCGCGTCCTCGGCCGCGGCGTCTTTGTCATGTCGGGACATTCGAAGCGTCGATGTCATTTCCGGGATCCTCGGAATTGGTTTCGACGCATGATTTAGCCTTTCCCTCACCCTCGCGCATCCCGGTCGTTGCTTTCAAAAGATGGGGATGCTCGAGCCGGCCGCGAGATCGCGACACGATGCGCGGACACGTTCGAAGCGTGCGATGACCTTCATCGACGAGGGACGTCAGAGGCGATGCAATCGCCGATCCGACGGCCGAGCTGCGTCTCGGTCATGGTCATGTTCTGCCGCCCATCGTCATTGCGATTTGGCCTCCGAAGACTTGGCGATCGGACGTAAATCGATAGGTCGCCAGAGCGCGAGCCGCGTCCGGTCCCGCGCAGACGATGTCGAAGGTCAGCGTCTTGTCGACGAGGCGGGAATTTCTCGGCGAACATTTCGCCAGCGGATTGCTGTCGCTCAGAGCCTCGAGCCCGTACGAAGGCGTATTATCGGGGTCGATGCAGATCGTCGCCGTTTTTCGCGCGGCGGCGTCGACGAGATGCGGGAGCTCGAGAGCCACAGCGACTTCGTAACGTCCGCTTTGCAAGAGCGAGGATTCTGCCGCCGACAATCCACCCATGGGTATGGCCAGCGCAAAGACTGTCGACGCCGATATTGTTTTCATGTTCGGACTCCGCGTGAAGCATCGATCGTTTCGAGCATGCTCGAGCGCCTTCCGCTATCCGTTTCTTGCTTTCGAATGTGCTTGCGCCGGCGTCGTTGATCGAAACGGCCGCTCAACGCGGATCGAGGCCGAATCTCTGGCGGATTGCCCGACCGGCTTGGATAAAAAGAGCCCCTGCCGCCGGCGCCACGCCGAGCATGTGCATGCAGGCGTGGACCATTCCCTCGAGGAGAACGAGCTCGGCGGGCACGCCGGCGTCTCGGAGCTTGCGCGCATAGGCTTCGCCTTCGCTGCGCAGCGGATCGAATTCGTTGACCATGATCGTCGCCGACGGCAAGCCGGAGAGATCCGCCCGCAACGGCGCCGCGTAAACGGGGGGCGCGGGCAGTCGGCCTCCGAGATAGTCCTCCCAGCTAAGCCTCATCATGTCGCGCGTCAGATAATAGCCGTCGCCGAATTGCGCGTATGAAGGCGTGTCGAGATCGGTGTCCACGGCCGGATAGATGAGGAGCTGATGTGCGATCGAAGGGCCGTGGCGGTCTCTCGCCAGCAGCGCGGCGGCGGCCGCCAGATTTCCGCCGGCGCTGTCGCCGGCGATGGCGATGCGATGCCCGTCGATTTCCAATTGCTCCGCGCGGTCCGCGACCCAGCAAAGAGCGCGATAGAAATCTTCGAGAGGAATAGGATAGGGATGCTCCGGAGCCAGCCGGTAGCCGACCGAAAAGACGACGCAGCCTGTCGCATTGGCGAGCGCGCGGCACGGATTGTCGTAAGCCTTCAGCGAGCAGAGACGCCATCCGCCGGCATGGGCGAAGACGATCGCCGGCTGCTTTTCGTCGTTCTTCGCTGCGGCGGGCCGATAGGCCCGGACAGGGACGACGACGGATGGTTCTTCCCCTTCGACAGTGAGATCGTCGATTCGATCGACGGCTTCCAGCGCGCCCTGCATCGACATCAGGGCGCGATCGACCTCGGAACGGAGAATGTCGAGAGAGGCCGCTCGCATGGGCGGCAGGCGCGCCAGCAATGCGGCGATGTCTGGGTCGATGGCCATCAGGCGAGCTCCTCGAGGAAGAAAGGAACGAGCTGCGTATTGAATTCGTCCGGGCGCTCTTCCATGACGAAATGGCCGCAGTCGCGCACGATGTCGCCCCGCAGATTGCTCGCATGCGGGCGAAGCGTCTCCAGCGGCGCATCCGCGGTCGCATATTCGGAGCCGATCGCGAGAACCGGCATGGTCAGCGCCCTGTTCGCGCGCTCGCGATTCTGCCGGATCGTTTCGGGAATGGCGCGGTAATAGGCGAAGCCCGCCCGCATGCCGCCCGGCGTTCCATAAGCGGCGGCGTAAACGTCCGCGGCGACGCGATCCCGTCGGTGGGACCATTTGTCGAACATGAAGCTCAGATATTCCTTCTCGCGACCGGAGGTGAGGAACTCTGGCAGGTCCAGAAGCTGGTTGAACATGAAATGCCAGAGGAAAATATTGTCCGACGGCGGAACGAAGATCGGCGGGGCAGGGGCGAGACCCGGGATGACGGCCTCGGTCAGCGCGATCCTCTCCACCGCCTCGGGGTAATCGCTCGCCAGCGCATATCCGACCCACATTCCCACATCATGTCCGGCGACGCGGTAGCGGTCATAGCCGAACTGGATCATCAGCCGGTGCAGCGCGCGCGCCGCGGAGCCCGTGTCATAGCCGTGATCCGGCCGCGCGGAATATCCCGCGCCGATCGGATCGACGGCGATGGCCCGAAAGCCGGCTTCGGCCAGCGCCGTCATGGTGTGGCGCCAAGCGTACCAGGTCTGCGGCCAGCCCGGGATCAAGAGAACCGGCTCGCCGTCGCCGAGAATGGAGCAGTGAATTCTCTGCCCGTCGATGCGCGCATAGTGATGCGCAAAGCCGTCGGACGAAGCGTCCGGCTCGATCACGTTCGTCATGATGAATGTCCTCGAAACAGGCTCAGGAGATGCCGAGAATCGCCTTCGTCCGAGCCGCGCTCAGGGGCGTTCCCGCGAAATCGTCGAAGATTTTTTCCGTCACGCGTATCGTGTGGTCGCGAATGAAGGCCGCGCCCTCGCGCGCGCCGTCTTCGCTATCTTTCAGGCAGCATTCCCATTCGAGCGTGGCCCAGCCGTCGAAATCATATTGCGCGAGCTTCGAGAAGATCGAACGAAAATCGATCTGCCCATCGCCCAACGACCGGAAACGTCCCGCCCGCTCGATCCACGGCCGATAGCCGCCATAGACGCCCTGCCGTCCGGTCGGATTGAATTCGGCGTCCTTGACGTGGAACATGCCGATCCGATCGTGGTAGATGTCGATGAAGTCGAGATATTTGAGCTGCTGCAAAACGAAATGGCTGGGATCGTAGAGAATCTGGCATCGGCGATGGCCGTCGACGCGCGCGAGCAGAATCTCGAAACTGACGCCGTCGTGCAGATCCTCGCTCGGGTGAAGTTCATAGCAGAGGTCGATTCCGTTCTCGTCGCAGGCGTCGAGAATGGGCCTCCATCGTCGAGCCAGCTCGTCGAAAGCGGCTTCGACCAATCCTTCCGGCCGCTGCGGGAAGGGGAAGAAATAGGGCCAGAGGAACGAGCCCGAAAATGTTCCCATAGCGGTCAGACCGAGCCGGCGCGAGGCCTTGGCGGCGAGCTTGATTCGTTGCTGCGCCCATTCGCTTCGCGCCGCCGCGTTTCCGCGAATCCGCTCGGGAGCGAAGGCGTCGCACATTGCATCATAGGCCGGATGCACCGCGACGAGCTGGCCGAAGATATGCGTCGTCAACTCGCTGACGACGAGCCCGCGCTCGGCCAGAATTCCTGCAATCTCGTCGCAATAGGTCTGGCTCTCGGCAGCCTCGGCGACATCGAACAAGCGACGATCCCAGGCCGGAATTTGCAGAGCCTCGAAGCCGAGCTCGCTCGCCCAGCCGGCGATGGCGGCCAGAGTGTCGAAAGGCTTTCGCGCATCGCTGAACTGCGCCAGATGGATGCTGGGACCCTTGATCGTTTTCATCGCGCCACCATTATTTGTTGAACGACAAAGAATGCGCGCTTGCGAGCCGATGTCAAGCCGATTATTTGTGGGTCGATCAAGAATAGCGAGATCGCATGGCCGGCAGACCCAGGGAATTCGACAGAGATTTGGCCCTCGCAAAGGCTCGCGACCTCTTTTGGGCGCGCGGTTACGAGGGCGCGTCGATGTCCGATCTGGTGGCGGCTCTGGGTATCGCTTCGGCGCGCATCTATGCGGCCTTCGGCTCGAAGGAGGCTTTGTTCCGCGAGGCGATCGAACTCTATGAAGCAAAAGAAGGCGGTTTCGCCGACCGCGCCCTGTCCGAGGCAAAGGACATTCGCCCCGCCTTGGACGACATGTTCCGGGCGGCGATCGAGCTCTATACGAAAGGGCAGAGAGGCTGCATGGTCGTCACCGCCGCGACCAACTGCGCGCGGGAGAACGCCGCTCTGGGCGCTTGGCTGTCCGAGCACCGCAAGGCGAGAACACAGTCGATCATCGATCGACTACGGCGGGCGAAACACACCGGAGAGATCGAGGAGCATGTCGACGAGGCGGCGCTCGGCGACTGTTGCGCCACGATGCTTCATGGCTTGTCGGTACAGGCCCGGGACGGTGTCGGCGCGGATCGGCTGAACGCCATGGTGGATGCGTTTCTTGCGGCGTTCGATCTCATGACGACCAAAAGCCGCCGCCGTCGAGACCGCGCCTCCGTTCGAAACTCGATCCGCCGCTGAGAACCGTCTTCTCGCCGACGTGAGGGCGCCGGCGTTGCGCCGCTCGAAACGACCCTCGCGCTCGACTTTGGGATTACTATGCGGCCAGTTCGGGGACTTCGATTTCGATCAATTGCCATAGTTGGGCGCTGCCGGCCCCTCATGGACTTTGCGCTGGTTGATCCGCCCGCGCGCCCGGCCACGCCGAGAGAGCGACGTCCGCCAATGCGTCGAGGATCGTCCGGCTGACGCCGTCGCGGGCCTGGATCGACAGCCCCTGCACAACGGCGGCATAGTAAGAGGCGAGGGCCTGCGTATCGGTCGACGGCGCGAGTTCGCCTTCGCTGGCTGCGCGATCGAAGCGCGCCTTGATCGCCGCGATCGTCGCTAGCCTTCGCCTTGCAACATCCGCCGCCACCGAAGCGTGCTCGGGCGCGCACGCCACCACGCCGCTCGCCAGCATGCAGCCTGCCGGCGCCGGCCCCTCCGCGTAGACCTCGATCGCCCCACGCAGAATGCGCTCGACCGCGCGCCGGGCGCTCGGCTCTTCGGCTAGCGCGCGCTGGGCGAAGGAGCCGTAGGTGGCGCCGTAGCGGTCGAGCGCCTCCCGGTAGAGTTGCTCCTTGCTGCCGAAGACGGTGTAGAGACTCGGCGGCGTCACTCCCATGGCCGCGGTCAGGTCGGCGATCGACGTCCCCTCATAGCCACGACGCCAGAACAGCCGGAGCGCCGTCTCCAGCGCCTCGTCTCGGTCGAGCGCTCGCGGGCGGCCGCGCGGCCGCTTCGCGATGGTTTTCATAGTGACCAATATAAAAATCCCTTGACGAGGATGCGAAGGCTTATTTTAATATCGATCGCTAGTTTATTGCAAATGGAGAGACCCGTGTCCGATTCCAGCCAATCCATCCCCACGACACGCAGAGCTTACAGGCTCACGAGCGTCGACCGCGGCCTTCGCCTCCAGCAGGTCCGGGAGGCGGCGCCGACTCCTGGGCCAAACGAGGTTCTCGTCGGGATCGAGGCGGTGAGCCTCAATTACCGCGACCTGCTCGTGCTGCGCGGCGAGTTGGGGCCGGTGCGCGAGGGGTTGATTCCGCTCTCCGACGGAGCCGGCCGCGTCGTTGCGACCGGCGCCGATGTCACCCGCTGGCGCACAGGAGACCGCGTCGCTCCAACTTTCTACCGGGATTGGGTTGTCGGTCCCTATCGTGAGGCCTACGGTCCATCGGCGCTCGGCGGCGGCGAGACCGACGGCGTGCTGGCGGATCTGGTCGTCGTGCCTGAGGCCTCGTTGGCGCCCGTCCCGGACAGCCTCAGCCTGGAAGAAGCGGCGACGCTTCCCTGCGCAGCCTTGACCGCCTGGCAGGCGCTGGTGGTGCGCGGTGGCTTGGCGGTCGGCGACACGCTGCTGGTGCAGGGCACGGGCGGCGTCGCGCTCTTTGGCTTGCAGATCGCGAGCGCCTTCGGCGCGAAAACCATCGTGCTGTCGTCCTCGGACGAGAAGCGCGAACGCGCAACGAAGCTCGGCGCCTTCGCGACGGTGAACTATCGTACGACGCCCGACTGGGATATCGAAGTCCGCGAGCTGACGGGCGGGCTCGGCGTCTCGCACATTCTCGAACTCGGCGGACCGGACACGTTCGACCGTTCGCTGCGTGCGCTCGCCGCCTGGGGGCATATCGCCCAGATCGGCGTGTTTACCGGCTTCGGACCGCACTCGAACCTGATGCGGCTGCAGCTGATCAACGGAACCATCGACGGCATCAATGTCGGCTCCGCTGAGCAATTCGAGGCGATGAACGCCTTCCTCGCCGAGCATCTTATCCGTCCTGTGATCGATCGGACATTTTCGTTCGACGAGACGCAAGCAGCCTACGACGAACTCGCGAGCGGCCGCCACTTCGGCAAGCTCGTCATCCGTCTTTGACGTCGCGAGGCGGCAAGAAGGACGTCACGAAGAGACCGATAGTGTTGAAGGTCAACGGCCCCGCCGTTGCGAGCTTCATCGGGTAGCGTGATGCGGCCCGCGCACAACAACGAGTTCCACCCGTCGCCGCCAGACAGAACATCGTTTACAAGCCGCTGTCGCGATCCTTGTATGTGCATTCGACGCCGCCCTTGAGGAGCCCGCCATCGCGGCGTGACTCAAACGAAATGGCCTCCGGCAATCCCCAGGCGGTTCATCAGGGCCCAGAAGACGAAGGCGATAGCGCTAATCGCGGCGCCGAGCAGGCACACGCCGGTCCATCCGGCTCGCGCATAGACGAGCGTCGAGACGATCGAGCCTGTGGCGCACCCGATGGAGTAGAAGATCATGTAACCGGCAGTGAGACGGCTGCGCGCTTCGGGCCGCACGCGGTAGATCATGCTCTGATTGGCCACATGCACCGCCTGGAGCCCGAAATCGATCGTGACGACCCCGATGATCAGACCCCACAGCGAATAAGGCAGCAGTGCGATCGGCAGCCAGGAGACGAGCATTATCGCGAGTGCGATGCCAGTGGTGCGCTGCGCATGCCCGCGATCGGCGAGCCGGCCCGCCCACGCAGCTCCAATCGCACCCATGGCGCCGGCGAGCCCGAACAAGCCGACTTCGGTATGGGACAGCGAAAAGGGCGACGCGCTCAATGGCAGCACCATGGGAGTCCACAGGATCGTGATTGCGGTGAAGATCAAAAGCGCCAGGATCGCGCGAACGCGTAGCACCGGCTCCTCGATGAACAGCGTGAACACCGACCCTATGAGCTTTGGGTAGGTCATGGGCGCGCTACGATCTTCCCGTCGAGGCAGGACTTTGGCCAGCAAGGCCGCGATGACGAGCGTCGTTGCGGCGGAGACGATGTACACCGACCGCCAGCCGAAGAAATCCGACAAGGCGCCTGATATCGTCCGAGCTAGTGGCCCGAGTCATTGGAACTGCGGGTATAGGGATTTCAGCTTGAGGCGAGCGTCTCTGGTGGTGAATTGCCAGTCGGCCTCGACGTGATGTTTGTTGCGGTTTTGCT
>NZ_WOVC01000087.1:0-2842 GCF_011378635.1 Methylosinus sp. RM1 | reverse complement strand
GGTGGAGAGATCGCCGACCGTGGTCGCGCCGAAGGCGGCGATCTGCGAGGTGGAGAAGTCTCCGGCGTCGATGGCGTCGAGATAGGCGGCGGAGAGACCGCCGATCTGCGTGGCGGCGAGGCCGCGGACCTGGGTCGAGGTCAGGTCGGCGACCTGTGTGGTGGAGAGATTGCCGAGGGCTGTCGTGGTCAGCCGGCCGAGCTGCGTGGCGGTGAGGCCGGCGAGCTGTGTGGTGTTCCAGGCCTGGACTTCAGTCGAGGCAAGGCTGCCGAATGCGGTGGCGGAGAGGGCGCCGATCTGCGTGGCGGTGAGGCCTTCCGCCTGAGTGGTGGAGAGATTGCCGGCGGCGGTGGCGTCGAGGCCGGCGATCTGGGAGGTGGTCAGATTGGCGAGATTGATCGCGATCAGATCATCGGTGCTGAGCGCATTGAGCTGGGAAGTGGTGAGACCGCGCACCTGCGTCTGGCTGAACGAGGAGATCTGCGTCGTCGACAGATTGCTGATCGCGGTCGTGGTGAGCCTGCCGATCTGCGTGGAGGTGAGCGCGCCGAGCTGGGTGGCGTCCCAGCCCTCCAGCTCTGTGGAGGTGAGGGCGCCGATTTGCGACGCGGTGAGCGCCGCGACCTGGGTGGCGGTGAATTCGTCGGCCTGTGTGGTCGTCAGATTGCCGATCTGCGTGAGCGAGAGGCCGGCGATGGCGTTGGCCGAAAGCGCCGCGATCTGCGTCTGCGCGAAATATTGGAGATCGGTCGAGTTGAGGACGTTGAGCTGCGTCGATGTCAGCGCCGCCGTCTGCGTGGTGCTGAGCGCGGCGATGTCTGTCGTCGTCAGATTGGAGATGATGGTGGTGGTGAGCCCGGCAACCTGAGTCGCGGTGAGGGAGGTCAAGATCGAGGTCATCGGGCGCTCCGCTTCCAATGAAGCTGTTTACGAAGAAACGAAAGGGGACGGCGTTACGGTTCTCGGCCCGAGCGCAGGGGCTCGTTCCGCATTGGGCGTGAGCGCGAGATGCAGCGGGACGCGCGAGTGATCGCTCCGGCGCGAAAGCGCCGCCGGCTGAATCTGTCGTCACATGGGTTCGGAAAACACCGTCGCGCCTGGCCGTGCCTCCGGCGGATCCTCATGAGCCGAATGAGCTCGAGGGTCCGAATGCCGGGCCGGCGGCGGACAGATCATCTGTCCTGTTCGGCGCGAATGCGAGGCCGTCTTGGATCGGAGGCTTCGCGGTGTGGATAATCACATGGAGGTCTTAACAAACATCTAAATGAAAGAGCTAATGAATTGCTATTGTTTCGGTTAGAGCGCGCCGCGTTCCGATCGCGGAGAGACGTTCTGAGCGGCGTCGATTTTTGCACCGGGATCATCGTCGCCGGCGTGGCGTGATTTGCTCCAGCCCCGCAGCCGATTTCCGCGCCGCATCGGCGCGATCCTTCTTGCCAGCCTCGTCAAATCGCATTGCTGCGGCGAGAAAAGCGGCGCGCGCTTCCGACTTATGGCCAGATCGCGCCTCCGACGCGCCGAGATCGTTCAGAGCGATCGCCTGCCAAAGGCGGTCGCCGGACTGCTCGAAGAGCGTCAGGGCCTCCCGAAAGGCAGAGCGGGCTTCCGCCTCGCGCCCGGAGCGAGCCTCGATGGTTCCGAGAGCATGGAGAGAGCCGGCCTTCCCTCGCCGAGAGTCGATCTGTTCAAAGAGCGCCAGCGCGTTACGAAAGTACACGCCCGCCTTCTCGTCGTTTCCATTCGAGCGTTCGATCTCGCCGAGCCGAATGAGCGTATTCGCTTGTCCCGAGCGTTCGCCGATCAGACTGAATAGAGACAATGCGCTGCGATAGGCGATGCGTGCCTCGTCGTCTCGTCGCTGTTCGGTGGCGAATTCGCCGATGCCGTACAACGTCGTGGCCTGTCCCAGCCGATCATCGGCTTTTTGATAGAGCGCCAATGCTTTCTCATCGGCCTCATGGGCCGCATCGGCGCGTCCGTGGCGGCGGTGCAGATCACTGAGGCTGGCCCATGCGCTCGCCTGCCCGGATAGGTTCTTCGCCAATTCGAACGACGTCAGCGCCTCTCGATACGCGGCCTTCGCATCCTCTTCGCGTCCCGACCGCGCCTCTATGCGCCCGATGCCCAAATGAGCGTTGCCGCTCGCGAGAGATTGCTGAGACAGGGAAGCGAAACGTGCGGCCTCGCGATAGGCGGTTCGCGCAGCTTCGTCATGCTCGAGAAGACGCTCGACTTCGCCGACGCCGAGCCAAGCGTTGGAGCGCCCGAGCGGGTTATCGATCTGGGCATAGCGCTGCAGAGCCTTGCGAAAAGACGTGCGCGCATCGTCGTAATGTCCGCGTCCACATTCGGAAAAGCCGATGCCGACCAGCGCATCGGCTTGTCTCCTTTCGGTACCTGCTTCGCCGAATGCGGCCAGCGCGTCTTCATAGGCCGACAGCGCATCGGTGAAATGTCGCGCTCGTATCTCGCGTTCGCCTCGGATGAAGCTTTTGTCTCCGCGCGTCCAGGCGATGGGATGGAGCCAAGCGCGGAACGCGTCGCCGAACTCCCAGAGTCCGAGCCGGCTTTCGATCAGGGGCCAATTCCTGCCGAGGAAAACTCCGCCGACCGTGAGGCAGCAATAGACGATAATTGTCGTTCGCAGGGAAAGAGCCAGTCGGAAACTCTGCCTCGATTGACCGAAATCCCATTTGACGATGCTCGGCCACGCTTGCGCGGCGCGGTCGCTCCTAGCATTACAGTTGCGTATTTTAACGGTTTCTGACTCACTGAGCCACCATGATTCGGTTCGGGGGTCATGGGATGGCGGGAGCTTCGATCGAGACGACGCTGGAGTTGT
>NZ_WOVC01000049.1:0-16983 GCF_011378635.1 Methylosinus sp. RM1 | reverse complement strand
TCCGCCTGCATCGCCTCGGGGCGATGGCTGAGTGGAAGTCTGTGACGACAGCCGCTTGAAATCGACCCGCGTGGCGTCAACGCGCCAGAATCGGGTTTATGTGACATCGCCGAATTCGTGGTGCCGACGATCGAGGAAGCGCCGTGGCGCCGGTTCGACGGGGCCGACATCATTCTGCGCAACAGCGGCGCCGTGGTTCGGCATTGGCGGCGACCAAGCCTTCTATAGTCCGTCGACCGACCATATTCAGCTACCGCCGGAACGCGCATTCCGATCGCCAGAGGCATACGCAGCTGTGCAAATGCACGAACTTTGCCATGATGGTCGTGTGAGCCACAGACAAGCCGCGTTCGGCCATCATTTCCACGAGATCGCGAAAGCTGAGCTTGTATCGCAGATACTACCGCACGCAGAGAACGATGATCTCGCGGTCGAAATGGCGGCCTTTGAAAAGATCGTCCACGCTCAGCATCACCCATTACCCCAGCGTCCGGTTCCGCCTTCACGGATTATGTCCCGCTCACGCCGTTTGCACCAGAACCCTCGTCGAAACGTTGGCCGCGGACGGCGGGCTCCTGCCGGGGAAACCAGAGCCGCACATTCGTGCCCTTTCCGGGCTCGGAGGCGATCGACACGGCGCCTCTGGATTGCTCGACGAAGTCGAAGACCATGCTGAGGCCGAGCCCGGTTCCGCTCCCCGTCTCCTTCGTCGTGAAGAAAGGCTCGAAGGCCCGCGACAGCGTCTCGCGATCCATGCCGTTGCCGGTGTCGGAGACCGTGATCGACACATAGCGGCCGGGATGTAGAGCGGTAGGCTCTGAAGCTTGCCGGGCGTCAATCTCGACGTCCGCCGCCTCTATGGTGATCGAGCCGCCGCTCGGCATGGCGTCGCGAGCGTTGAGGCAGAGGTTGAGAATAGCGTTCTCGAATTGCGAGACATCGGCCAGAACATAGAGCGGCGCGCCGACACTGATGGAGCAAACGGCGATATGGCTTCCGATCACGCGGTCGAGGAAAGATGTCAGTCCGGCGACGACCTCCGCCACGTCGATTACGCTCGGATCGAGCGGCCGCCGCTGCGCGAAAGCCAGCAGGCGATTCGTGACGGCAGCGGCTTTCTGGGCGGCGACGCGCACCAGTTCGGCCCAGTCGCGACGAGGGTCGTCCACCAGCAGGCCTGCCTCGAGCGCTTCGGCATTGCCCATGATGACCGTCAGCAGATTGTTGAAGTCGTGCGCAACGCCGCCGGTGAGCTGGCCGAGCGCGTCGAGACGTTGCATGTGCCGAAGCCGTTCATCGGCGGCTCGCTGCTGCGTCACATCGGCGATCATTGCGCAAAAGGCGCGCTGATCGCGCCATTTTATCGTGACGACTCGAAGCTCGAGATCGAGCCGCGCGCCGCCGAGCCGCCGCGCCGTGAAATCGAATTGACCCGGCGCGGGCCGCGCATGCGCGAGAGCGGTCAGATGGACGGTCAAGCGCTGATGCGTCTCAGGCGTCAGATGTCGACGCAGCGCGACGCGCAGATCGGTCCAGGCGAGAATCCCGCGCTCGTCCGCATAGCCGAGGAGATCCGCCAGCGCCCTGTTGGCGGCGATGGGCGCGAAATTCTGGTATATGAGGATCGCGAGCGGCGAATTGTCGATCAACGTCTGGAGAGCCTCCCCAATCTCCTGCTGACGCTCTCGCGTCAGCTTTTCGTCCGTGATGTCGATATGAAGGACGAGCGCGCCCCCGGAGGCGTCGTCGGTCAGAGGCGCGACAACGAGTTGAAGCCAGGTGCGTGAGGGACGCGACGCGATGCGATATTCCCGGCTGAAACTCCCTCGTCGGCGATCGAGAAGGGCGTCGATCGCCGAGATCGCCTCGGCCGCTTCAGCGCAGCCGCATGCTTCTTCCCATCGCCAATAATCGAGATAGTCTTCCCCCACGCGACAGCCCGTTTCTTCTCCCATTTCGGCTGCGCGCGCTTGCCAAGCGGCGTTGATGACGCGAACGTCGCCATCGGCGCCGAGCAGCGCCGCATGCATGGGAATCGCGTGGAGAATAGCGTCCCGCTCCGCTTCGACCCTCCGACAGGCGGCCGCCTGATCCTGTAGATGCGCCTGGATGACAGGCAGCCGCAGCAGAGGTCCGGAGGCCTGCGCCAGCGCGCCGACATGTCCCTCGGTCAGCTCGAGGATGCGCTGCTGAGTCTCGTGCAGGACGTCGATCAGCCGGGCCAGCTCGTCGCGCGCATCATGTTCGGGGCTGTTTTGGGACGTCACGTCTGGCTCGCCGCGTGATATGAGCATGTCGAAAGACATCGACTCGTCGCCGAGAACACCGACGACGCGCCGGATGACGGCGCAGGCGGGATCGAGTCAACATCGGCGCGGGCAGGGTCTCATCGACCGGGACGAAGACGCGACCGGCGACGAGGACGACGATCACGATCTGGCCCCCGCTGGACAGTGTCGAACTATCGCCGCGCCGCAGTCGAGGCGGCGCGCCGGCTTCGGAACAAGGACCTATGAAGCGGAGCTTTCGAGCTTGTATCCGGAGCCGCGAGCCGTCTGGAGTAGAGCGACGCTCTCCGAGTCGAGGCTGGCGAGCTTCGCACGCAGGCGTCCGATGTAGACGTCGAGGGTCTTGTCGCCGGAGTGATACTCGCGAAAGAAGGCGTGCTTATAGATCGCCGACTTGCTGCAGCTGCGTCCGGCGTTCTCGTGGAGATAGCCGAGAACACGCCCTTCGGTGTCGGTGAGCCCCACCATCCGGTCCTGACGGCGGAGCCGCCGGGTTTGCAGATCGCAGACGATCTTCCCGATCTGAAAGACCGCGGGAGCGGCGGCGCGAGACGTGCTGGCGCGCACCGAAACCAGCCGGGCGACGCGCGCCTGCAGCTCTCGCACCGACAAGGGCTTCATCAGATAATCATCGGCGCCGACGTCGAAAGCGCCGGCGCGTGACTCGGCGGTTCCCCAGCCCGAGATCATCACGATCGGCACGGAGGACGTGCGCCGAATAGAACGCAGAATGCTGAGACCGTCGCCATCCGGAAGATGGATGTCGACGACAATAGCATCGAAGAAGGCGAGTTCTGGACCGAGGATCAGGCCGAGCGACTGGCTGTAGCTCGACACGAAACGAAGGGCGTCGCCGGGGGTCGGCCAAGCGTTGCGGATCGTCTGGCAAATCGCCTGATCGTCTTCGATGATCAATATGTCCATGTCGCCCTCGACCTAGCCTCTCCTTTGTTCGATGCTCGACGTCGCGACCGATGAACGAATCTCGCCGCTCGCGCCATCGCCGCTCGTCGGAGGGAAAAAGCGAGGACCATCTGGGCCGGCCGCCTTCAGAACAGCTCGATCCGAGGAGCGACGTCGACAACAGCCCTTCCGCGGCTCGCGAGCCGATGGACGTTGCGCTGTTCCTCGGTCACATAGTCGGACGACAGACCATCCAGGAGATCGGCGAGGCTCAGCTCGCCGAGCGGTGGGCGGCCGGACTCGTCCAGCCTGCCGCGGAGCGTGGCGATATGCGCTCCCACCGCTGAGGACATTTCGACGAGCTGCTCGACTTGCTGACGGACGATATCCTGGAACTGGATGCTGCCCATCATAGCCATGATGGGCTCTGCGAGACGCTCGTTCTCGTTCGCCATCTGCTTGATGAGGTCGGCATGATATCCGCGGACTTGCTGTTGCAGAACCCGGGCAAGATTTCCCGATAAGCCGTCGAGAAAGGACGCGATCCTTTCCATCGCTTCCCGATGATGTTTCTCGCGAGCCTCGGATTGCATCAGTAGGCTGTCGCTGATCGACGTCATCACGGTGTGGACGCGATCATGCAAATTGTTAGCCAGCTGTTGCACCTCCTCGGCGAGCGTGCGAATTTCCATGCCGATGATAGAAAAGCCTGGTCCTAGCTCGCCGGCTCGCGCCGCCTCGATCGACACATTGAACGAAAGCATGGTCGTTTGCTTGGCGATTCTGTGCACGTCGTGGAGGGCGGTGAGCAGATCTTTTGTTTCGTCGGCGATTTTGCGGCGGAACCTCTCCGCGTCCTCCGCCTCGCTCCTTTCCCTTGTCCGCTCCCTTGCGCCGAAATCGTCGAGGAGAGATTTGTAGGCGGACAAGTTCTGCTCGATGTCGCACAGAGCCTCGTTGATCCGATGTTCGGACTGGCCTTGGCGCTGTCGAATGAGTTCGAGAAGATTGTCGAGCCGGCGGTCGACCGCGGACAAATCGGAGAGAAGCGCCTCGGCGGCCTCGCTGCTGGTGTCGCTGATGAGCCGGAGCTGACGATTCAATATATCGACATACAGCGGATAGCCGTCGAAGGTCGTGACGAGAGTCTCGAAGTCGCTTCGTTCCACGATGGCGGTGGCGAAAAGCGGCTCGGCGGAACTGAACGATGTCTCGGCCTCGCCCGCGAGAACCGTTCGGTCCAGAGTCACGGGTCCTTTTTCTTCGACGGGGAGACCCGGTAGGCTATTCTCGACGGCCGCGTCCTTCGCCAGGCAATAGCCGGCGAGCAGAGCGCCGAATGCGATGATCGACGTCGAACCGGTCGGCGGCCCCCAACGCGACAGGTCGATTCCGATCGCGGCTGCAGCCGAGAGCACCGCCAGGGTCAGGGCGCCCCAAGACAGGCGTGCGCCGAGCGACGGCTTTCGATCGATCTCGTTCATCTCGTCTCCTCCACAGCCGCGTCGTTTGATCGAGACGCTGTCGTCGCCGCTCCTCGAGATCGGATGACGAGGCCCCGAGCGGCCAATCGATTGCGCGCGCCGAACATCGTCGTGACGAAGAGGTCGAGGCCGATTGCCGCCACGAAGATCGCTATAAAACGCCATCGGGCTTCCGAGACGGCTTTCGGCATTACCGAAAGCGGCGCGTGGGTCGTCCAGGAGCCCCTTCCCGAAGTGTCGTCGGGCAGATTGAGCGATACGCTCTTAAATAAAGCTCTTCCGATTGTAAAATTGGGTAAATTCCTGCCGTTGCGCCGATCACGGCGGATCGCTTCCACCGCGGCGGGTCGACGCACGACGCCGCCTTCTCCCCTTGCCGATATGGTGGGATCTGATCGATGGGAAGCGAGCAACAGGCTACGATAACGCCCGAATTGCCTCGAACGCTCATAAATGGGGTAAATACCTTCTCGTCTTTCTGCGTCGAAAAGCATGATCCGTAAGATTTTTCTCAGTTATGAGCGATTGCTCGATCGAAACAATGCCGGGATGTTCTTTGCTCGACTCCCGACCATATCCACAAAAGCGTAAATGTAAAAAAACATAAAACATAGTATTTATGATATTTTGAATATTAAATTCATTTAAAATAATGTACTACTGCAACCAAGTTGTAAACATTCCACCCTCGCGCAAGCAACGCATAATAGTTATTCGCTCCGTCTTGGTTCGGCGCCCGACAACGGAGCGGAGAGGATGACGATCGTTAAAAAATATCAGAGGCAGATCAACGACGCGATGAGCGAGGTCGTTCAGGTGCGCGCGTCCGGAGGCGGATCACGCGACGCCGATCAGCAGCGCAAGCGGGCCCGCACGCTCGCCAAGCAGCAGCAGGCCGCCGAGCGCATCGCCGCAGCGACGACGGAGATCTCCAGCGGCATCAAGGACGCGGCCTCCTCTTCTGAGGAGCTGAAACGGGCGACCGATCAGATCGCCTCGGGCGCCGCCGAAGCGGCCAGCGCCGCTCAAGAGTCGCTGGTCGCCTGCCGCACGATGGGCGAAGCGATCACCCGCCAGCTCGGTGCCTCGGAGATGAGCCAGGCCAAGGCGGAGATCACGACGGTGCTGGTTCAGCGCACCAGCGCCGAGATCGCCACGCTCATCACCAACGTGTCGATCGCCGCGGAGCGGCAGGCCGGCTCTGTGAAGCTTATTGCGGAGCTCGAGCGGCAGGCCGCCAATATCGGCGATATCGTCAAGGCCGTGGGCCGCATCGCCGATCAAACCAATCTGCTGGCCCTCAACGCCGCCATCGAGGCCGCCCGCGCGGGCAAACACGGCAAAGGCTTCGCGGTCGTCGCCGACGAGGTGCGCACGCTGGCGGAAACCTCCGAGAAATCCGCCAAGCAGATCGCCGATCTGGTCGGACAGATTCAGGTCGACGTGAAGGCGATCACCGAGGGAATCAACGCCTCCGCCGCAACGATCAACGGTGAGGTCGAGAAGGGAAAGACCATCACCGAGCAGCTCGAGCAGATTCGCGGCAACGCCCTCGAGATCGTCGATGGCGCGCGCGAAATCGCGACGGGCGCCACGCAGTCGAACGTGGCCGCGCTCCAGGCCCTGAAAGGCTCGGAGGAAATCGCGGCGGCCGCCGAGCAGCAATCGGCGGCCGCGGAGGAATCGGCCAAGTCGGTGCAGGAGCAGGCGCAGGCCCTCGCCGAATGCGAGCAGACCGCGCAGGCGCTGACTGAGCTCTCCGAGGATCTGCGCAATTCGACCGACATCACGAAGAGTTCCGAAGAGGTCGCCTCTTCCTCCGAAGAGCTGTCGACCGCCATTCAGGAGATCAATCGTTCCGCGACGCAAATCCTGGCGGCGCTCAACGAAATTCGCCGCGGCACACAGACGGCGGCTTCCGCCACCGCCGAGAGCGCCGCCGCCATGGGACAAATCGAGCGCGGGCTGGAAATCGCGCAGGCGCGATCCCAGGCGAGCGTCGATAAGCTCGGCGTCATCAAAATTTTGCTCGGCTCCAACAAGGCCGCCGTCGATCAGCTGATCGCCGGGATTCAGAATTCGGCTGCGGCCACGCGCTCCTCGATCGATCAGGTCAAGGATCTCGGCGTCGTCTCGCGAAGGATCGACAAGATCGTCGAAGCGATCGCCAATGTGTCGATCCAGACCAACATGCTGGCCGTCAACGGCTCGATCGAGGCCGCGCGCGCCGGCGAATACGGCAGGGGCTTCGCCGTGGTGGCGACGGATATCCGCAATCTCGCCCGTGACTCGGCCGAGAACGCGGATCGCATCAAGGATCTCGTCAAGAACGTTCAGGATCAGATCCAGGCTGTCAGCCGTGATCTCGACGAGATCGTCGAAGCCGCGCTCGTCGAGGTGGAAAAAGCCAAGGCGACGACGGCCAATCTTGTGACGATCGAGAACGACGTCTCGGACGTAGAGCGTGGCGCCCTCGATATATCCGCGACCGCCAACGAGATCGCCGCCGCGATCGGCCAGGCGAAGCGGGGCGTGGACCAAATCGCCGCAGCCGCCCAGCAAGCCGAGCGCGCCGCCGAGGAGGCTGCGGCGGCCGCCCGCCAGCAGTCGCAGGGCGCCGAAAATCTCACCAACGCCGTCGAGCAAGTCGCCTCTCTCGCCGACGAATTGCAGACGGCCGCCTGACGGGAGCGCTTCAGATGTCTTCAGACGACATGGTCCTCGACGAAGAAGACGCGCCCGAGATCGAGACGAATGACAATCAGTTCGTCACCTTCCATGTGGCCGGCGAAATTTTCGCGGCCCCGATGGCGCCGGTGCAGGAGATCATTCGGGTTCCGGGGCTGGCGCAGGTGCCGCTCGCACCGCCATCGCTGCTCGGTCTCGCAAATCTGCGGGGCCGCATACTGCCGATCGTCAATCTGCGGCGAATCTTCGGCCTCCCCGACGTCGAAGAGAACGAAGCGACGCGAGCCCTGGTCATCAATCTCGGCTCGCCCCTCGGCTTCGTGGTCGATCGCGTGGCGAGCGTGATCGCGGTCGACAGAGCCAGCATCGAGCAGGCCGCCACGATCAGCGCCATCGGCGACTCCAAATTCGTCACCGGGGTTGTCAAAAACGCCAATGGCGAGCTGATCATGATCCTCGACTTTTCCGCCCTGATCGAACGCGAGTTTTCCAGCGGGATCGCGCGTCGGACGATCGGCATCGATATAGCGAGCGAGACGGCGGTCGATCGGGAGTCCAACGACGACGACGCTGATGCGGACGAGATCCAGCTCGTCTCCTTCCATATCGACGGGGAGGAATATGCCGCGGACATCGTCGCCGTTCAGGAGATCGTGCAGATGCCCGAGCGGATGGCGGCGGTTCCCAACGCTCCATCGCATGTTCTCGGCCTGATGACGTTGCGCGAACGGCTGTTGCCGCTGGTCTCGCTGAGAGCGCTGCTCGGGCTCTCCGAGATAAGCGCCAATGATACGCAGCGCATCGTGGTTCTGGGTCTGCGCGAAGGCCATGCCGTCGGCGTGGTGGCCGATTCTGTCGACGAGGTGCTGCGCGTGCCGCGCGCGCAAACCGAGCTGCTGCCGCCGATTCTCTCGCAGAGAGGCGGGCTCGAGGAAATATCCGCCGTCTGCCGTCTCGACGGCGGCAAGCGGCTGGTGTCGGTGCTCGACACCGCCCGCATGTTCACCGACGCCGAGATGCGTCAGACGCTCGTTGCGATCAATGAAATGGAGACGGACGTGGCCGACGGGGACCAAGACGAGCAGGACGCGATCGAAGACGAGGAGCAGGTTGTCGTCTTCCGGCTCGGCGGCGAGGAGTTCGGAGTTCCGATCGCCACTGTTCAGGAAATCGTGCGCGTGCCCGAGGCGCTCACCCATGTGCCGAAAGCGCCGTCCTTCGTTGAAGGCGTGATCAATCTGCGCGGAGCGGTGCTGCCGGTCATCGATCAGCGCCGGCGCCTCGATCTGACGACCATCGAGCGCAACGACCGTCAGCGAATCATGGTCTATGCGATCAGCGGACGACGGACCGGCTTCATCGTCGATTCGGTGACCGAGGTGCTGAAGATCCCGCGCGCGACCATCGAGCCCGCGCCGACGCTGTCCTCGGATCAGCATCGGATTCTCGGACGAGTGGCGAATCTCGAGAGCCAGAAGCGCGTGATCATGCTGATGGATCCCGATGCTTTGCTGTCGGACACGGAACTCGGCGAACTCGCTGCGTGAGAAGCTGCACATGGGACTGAAAGTTCTCGTCGTCGACGACTCGGCGCTGATGCGCAAGCATCTGACCTCGCTTCTCGCCTCGGAGGGCTTCGAGATTCACGCCGCCCGCAATGGGCGGGAGGCTCTTTCCGAGCTCGGCGTCTTTCAGCCCGACGTGATCACGCTCGACATCAACATGCCGGAGATGGACGGACTGACTACCCTATCTCACATCATGACGGAACGGCCCACGCCGACCGTCATGGTGTCCTCGCTGACCAAGAAGGGCGCTCTCGCGACCTTCGAAGCGCTGGCGCTCGGCGCCGTCGATTATATCGCCAAGCCCGGCGGCACGATCTCGCTCTCGATCGACGACATCGCGCGCAGACTAGTCGAGAAGGTGAACATCGCTGCGAGAGCCCGCGTCAAAGGCCGTATCGAACGCAGGCTCACGGATGCGCCCGCAACGGCGCGCCCTCTCGCGGCGCAAGCAGCGCCCATGCGCGCGCGCGCGCGCGCCTATGCGACCCAGCCGGCCGCGTTCGGCCTGGTGCTCGTGGGCGTATCCACAGGCGGTCCGCGCACGCTCGAGGAAATTTTGTCGCGACTGCCAGCCAATCTGCCCTGGCCAGTGCTGATCGCCCAGCATCTTCCGGCCGCCTTCACGGCGTCGCTGGCCAATCGCTTGAACGGCGTCTGTCCGCTCAACGTCGAGGAGGCGACCAATATGAAAGAGATTCTCCCAGGCAATATCTATATCGGCCGAGGCGGATCCGACCTCGCCGTGGCGCGGCGAGGCGGTCGTCTCGTCATGCTCAATCAACCCGAGTCTCCCGACCATAATTGGCATCCGTCGGTGGAAATTCTGGTGTCTACCGCGCTCGACAACGTGCCGCCGAAGAGCCTTGTCGCCGTCCAGCTCACCGGAATGGGAAACGACGGGGCCGAGGCGATGGCCGAGCTGAAAGCGGCCGGCGGCAGGACGATCGCCGAAAGCGAGGAGACCGCCGTTGTCTTCGGCATGCCGGCGGAGCTGATCAAGCGCGGCGGAGCCTCCTGCGTTCTGCCGAGCGGTCGGATCGCCGATCAGATCAGGCTGTGGCTCGCCCATTGAAGGCGGTCGAGACGAACAAGCGGCGCGCACATTTGCTCGAGGGGACGAAACGCATGCCGATCCGCAAGGCGACACACGCAATGCCCGTCGAGCTCGACGAGAAGGTCCGTCCGTCTCGCGAGCTCGGCGAATTGATCCAGCTGATCCAGAAAGGCGCGATCGCTCAACGGCTCGACGCCGCGCATAGTCTCGTGGCCTTCGGCGAAGTTGCGGCGGAAGCGCTCTGCGCTGCGCTGTTAAACGAGGCGGACGACGCGCTTCGCGACGCCATCGCCGTCTCTCTCGCGCGTGTCGGCGGACGCAGCGTCGTGAGCGGGCTCGCGCCGATGCTCCGCTCCGACGACGCCGCCATCCGCAACATCGCCGTCGATATACTGAAAGAGTTGCCGCAGGCCGTGGCGCCGCTCATGGAGACGCGCCTGGACGATCCGGATCCAGATGTGCGCATCCTTCTGGTCAATGTTCTCGGATCTTTGCGTCACGCCAAGGTCGAGCAATGGCTGATCGACGTCGTCGACCGCGACGAGAACGTCAATTTGGTCGCGGTGGCCATCGAGGCGCTCGACGAGATCGGCGGCGCGGCCGCTCGAGGCGCGCTGTCGCGAGCGGCCGACCGCTTCTCCCACGAGCCCTTCATCGTCTTTTCCGCCGAAAACGCTCTCCTTCACATCAGCAGCCGCGCATGATGGCCACGACCACGATCAGCTCCGAGGATTTCGCCCGCTTTGCGGAGTTCTTCTATCGAAAGACCGGAATTCTGTTCGACGACAGCAAGCGCTATTTCGTCGACCGACGGCTCGCCGATCGCATCAAGGCGACCGACAGCCTCGACGTCCCCGCCTATCTCAGGCATCTTCGACTGGACATATCGGGCCGGGAAGCGCAGACGCTGACCAATCTGATGACGGTTAACGAGACGTATTTCTTCCGCGAGGCCTATCAGTTTTCCTGCCTGACCGATCATCTGCTCGGCGAGATCATACGCAGCAAGCGCTCGGCGGATCCGATACGAATCTGGTCGATGCCGTGCTCGACCGGCGAGGAGGCTTATTCCATCGTCATTCATCTGATGGAGCGCTGGGACGCCATCGACAGCTATGATGTCGAGATCCTCGCTTCCGACATCGATACGCATGTGCTCGATCAAGCGCGCAAAGGCGTCTACTCGCCGCGCTCCGTGCAGAGCATATCCGCCGATCTGCTCGCGCGCTATTTCTCGCGCCACGGACCCGGCGCCTGGCAAATCAGCGCGGATCTTCGCGACTCGGTCGAGTTCATCCGGGCCAATGTCATCGATCGGCCGGACATGTCGCGCTTCGCCAAGATGGACGTCATCTTCTGCCGCAACCTGCTCATCTATTTCGACGACATGTCGCGGCGCGCGGCGGCTGAGGCGTTCTACGAGGCCATGAACCCCGGCGGCTTCATCTGCCTCGGACATTCCGAATCGATGAGCCGCATTTCGAGCCTGTTCAAAGTACGTCGTTTCGGCTCGACGATCGTCTACCAGAAGCCGCTGTTCGGGGAGGCGCAGCAATGAAGAAGGCTCTCGTCGTCGACGACGCCAGGACCATGCGCATGTATCACCGCCGAATTCTCGCCGACCTCGGCTTCGAGGTCGACGAATGCATCAATGGCGTCGAGGCGATCGAGAAATCGCTGCAGACGCGCTACGATCTCTTCGTCGTGGACGTGAACATGCCGAAGATGGACGGATACCGCTTCCTGAAGGAGCTGCGCTCGCGCCACGACGTCCACCAGGCGCCGACGATCATGGTGTCGACCGAATCGGAGCCCCAGGATCGCCATGCCGCCTATGTCGCCGGCGCCAATGTCTATCTCACCAAGCCGCGGCATACGGACGCGCTGTTGCGCGCCGCCGCTCTTTTGACGGGGGAGGTCCAGTGAATCCGCTTCTCCAGCAATTTCTCGTCGAGGCCCGCGACTATCTCGATCAGATCGATCACAAGATTCTGCTTCTCGAGGAGACTCCCGATGACGAGGCGATCATCGGCGAGATTTTTCGATTGGTGCATACCCTCAAAGGCAACTCCGGCCTCTTCGACATGCCGAGCCTGACGAGCGTTCTGCATGCGGCCGAGGATGTGCTCGATCGGGTGCGCGATCACACGCTCATGATCGACCCGGAGCTGACGGATTTGCTTCTCGCGGCCCTGGATTTCGTCAATCGCCTGCTCGACGACGTGGAGGCGAGCGGCGGCGCCGTTCCCGCTCGCTACGCGGATGACGCGGCGGAGTTGGCGCGCGCCCTGCGGGACAGGCTGCCCGAGCGAGACGCGGCCGCGAATGACGCGAGCTTGCCGGCGTGCGGCGCGCTCGAGCCGCCCGCGGACTGGTTCTGGCTGAGCGCAATTCCCGACCACGAACGCCTGGAGGCTTTCGAACGGCTCGCGCCGGACAAAAACGCCGTCGCGGTGCGCTATCGGCCGGAGCCCGACTGCTTCTTCAAAGGCGAAGATCCGTTGCAGCTGCTGCGGACAACGCCGGGCCTTCTCCTGTTCGATGTCGGGGCCGCCGAGCCATGGCCGGAGCCCGATAGTCTCGACGTCTATCGCGCCAACCTCGTCATCGACGCGTTGACCAGCGCCAGCCTCGAGGAGATCGAGAACCATTTTCGCTATGTGCGAGATCAGACGGCGATCTACGAGATTCCACGCTACGCGCTGGCGCTTCCCGACGCGTCCTTCGCGGTCGACTCGACCGATATGATCGCCTCGGCGTTCCTGGACGAAGCCCGCAGGCTCATGGCCGCCGGCGATTGGCGAGGGCTGAGCGCGGCGGCGGAAGCCGCCCTCGACGTGATCAACCCCACGCGAGCCTGCGTATCCGCTCTAAAGTGGATCATGAAGATCGCCGGCTCGACGGATCGGGCCGACATTGTCGAGCCCTTGATCGCCGCAGCCGTCGGCGGGCGGGCGCGGCCCGACTGGCGCGCCGTCTGCGTCGGGAGAACGCCCCGTTCCGCCGACGGGCCGCCTGCGGAACGGACGACCTCCGACCGCTCGACTCGATCCGACGAATTGGACACGACCTATCGCGCGCTCGCTCTTGCGCAAATCGAAATGCTGTCGCTTTCGACGACGATCGCGGAACGGCCGGGGCGCATCGCCTCGGTCCACAATGCGCTTCGCGGACTGCTGACCTCCGTCGGCAGGACAGACGCGCTCGTGGAGCTCGAGAGGATGGCGGCCGAATCCCAAGAACATGCGGATGCGAGCGGGCTCGTCGCCTTCATCCGTTCGACCGTGCTGAACGAGGAAGAGGCCGCCGTCGTCGCGTCCGTTTCCCCGGCGCCCGCTGTCGCGGGCCCCGGAAATTCGTCAGAGGCGCTCGACACGCGCGAGGCGGCGCCTCTTTCGGCCAAGCGGCTCGGAGCCGAAACCTCTCCGGCGGACCGCGGCGTGCGCGTGCTGAAGGTTGGTCAGGAGAAGGTCGACCGGTTGATGGATTTGATCGGCGAGATGGTGGTCGCGAAAAATGCGCTTCCCTATCTCGCCGCGCGTGCGGAGGCCCATTACGGCTCACGCGAGCTCAGCCGCGAGATCAAGGCGCAATATGCGATTATAAATCGCATCGCCGAGGAGATGCAGGACGGCATCATGCAGGTGCGCATGCTGCCGGTCGGCGCCATCTTTCAGCGCTTTCCGCGCCTCGTGCGCGACGTGGCGCGTCAGCTCGGCAAGTCGGTAAGGCTGACCATCGAAGGAGAGGAGACCGAAGCCGACAAGAACATCGTCGAATCGCTCGCGGATCCGATGATCCATATCCTTCGCAACAGTCTCGATCACGGACTTGAGCCTCCCGACGTTCGCCGGGCTGCAGGCAAGCCCGAGGAAGGCCGGCTCACGGTGCGCGCCTTCCAAGAGGGCGACCGCGTTCTGATCGAGGTGGAGGACGATGGCAAGGGGATCGATCCCGAGGTGATCAAGCGCAAGGCGCTGGAGAAGGGACTGATCGACGAGCAGCGGCTTGAGACGCTCGCCGACGCTGACGCGATTCAGCTCGTATTCGCGGCGGGCTTCTCGACCACCGAGCAGATCTCCAGCCTCTCGGGGCGTGGCGTCGGGATGGACGTCGTCAAGTCGAGCCTCGAGAAGGTCGGCGGACAGGTCCAATTGACCAGCGAAAAGGGCAAGGGCGCGCGAATTCTCCTGTCGCTGCCTCTGTCGATAAGCGTTTCGAACGTCATGATGGTGGACATCGGCGGCCAGCATTACGGTGTGCCGATCGACGTGGTCGTCGAGACCGTGCGGGTGGCGCGCAAGGACACTCATGTCATCAAGCAGCATCGCACAGCCGTCCTCAGAGGGCGCGTCGTTCCTCTCTACAGCGCTTATGATCTGCTCGGCTCCGTCGGCGATCCCGCGCCGAATCCGGACGACGAGTTCGCGGTGCTGGTCGCGCGCGTCGCGGGCCACACGGTCGGGGTCATCGTCGACGGCTTCGCCCAGACCATCGATGTGATCCTGAAGCCCTTCGAAGGGCCGCTGGCGCATTTGACGGGTTTCTCGGGCAGCGCGCTGCTGGGCGACGGAAGCGTGCTGCTGGTAATCGATCTGAAGGAGCTGATCTGATGACGCAACGTCTGATGAAAGCCAAGGCGGTGCTCAGCGGACACGTGACGGTCGAGGCGGCCGCGTCGCTGCTGCAATGGATGATCGAGCATCCGAAGGCGGAGCTGCATATGAGCGGCGTGACGCATCTGCACGCCGCGGCGCTTCAGGCGATCGCGGCGTCGAGCAACCGCATCGCGAGCGCGCCGGAAGATCCTTTCTGCGCGAAGGCGCTGGCGCGGTTCGGCAGGACATGATGTGATCGCCGGACGAGATGCGGGACGCTGATTCCGCGCGCGGCATCGACTTCGGAGCGGAGCGTTCATGACGAGCGACGACAGCGGCGGCGGCGCCTTCGTGATCGCGGTCGCCAACCGGAAGGGAGGGACCGGCAAGACGACCACGGCGGTCAATCTCGCCGCGGGTCTCGCGCGCCGGAATCTGGCGACGTTGCTCGTCGATCTCGACAGTCAGGGTCATGCTGGCCTGGCGTTCGGCGCGGTTGCGGCGGACGGCGAGGCCAATGTCCATCAAATATTCAACGCGGGTCCCGGGGCGATCACATCCGCCATACGGCGCCTGTCGGGGCCGTCGCCCTGGCCCGACCTCGTCGTGGCCGACATGCGCCGCCCGCATCCGTCGGACGCGCCGCCCGACCTTCTCGCACAGGCCTTGTCGGTCGATGCGATCCGTCGACGCTATGATGTGGTCGTCGTCGACACACCGCCGTCGCTCGACGCTTTGATGGTTACGGCTCTCGCGGCCGCCCATGCGGTCCTGATCCCATTCGTGCCGCATCCGCTAGCCATCGAGGGCGTGCGGCAGTTCACCTCGATCTTCTTCAAGGTCCGCTTGAGCAGCAATCGACGGCTCCGCCATCTCGCGCTGCTGCCGGTCATGGCGAATGCGCAATTTCTGATTCACAGGCGCATGATCGACGCTGTGACGCAGGAGTTCGGCGAGCGCCGTCTCGCCGGCCTCATCCGTTCGGATATTCGTCTCGCCGAAGCATTCGGGATCGGACGGCCAATATTCGATCACGCGCCGTCGAGCCGCGGGGCGCAGGATTACGAAGCACTCATCGAACGGCTGTCGTCGCTCTGGCGACCGAGTGGCGCCGCTGCTTCGGCCATGGCGGAGGCGGTCGAAGGACTCCGCGTGCGCCGCGCCGATTGACGCGGCGGCGATCGCGACGCGCTCGGCCATTTCGCATTCTCGCACCTTCAGGCGGCGTTCACCACCACCTGTTTGACGACTTGGACGAGGGCGAGCGCATCGACTGGTTTCACGAGCCAGCCAGTGGCGCCGGCCGCTTTCGCGGCTCCGCGCTTTTCCTGCTGCGAATCAGTGGTCAGCACCAGTATCGGAGTGAAGCGGGTAGGGGCGAGACGACGAAGCTGTGTGATGAGCTCGACGCCGTTCATGCCCGGCATGTGGTAGTCGGTGATGATGAGGCTCGGCGACAAGCCGCCTTGGACCTTGGCGATCGCAGTATGGCCGTCGGTGGCCGTCGTGAAGGCGTAGCCGGCTTTCGAAAGGATGCCGGTCAGGCTCGCAAGCATCGTGGTGGAATCATCGACCAGAAGAATGGGCTTCATTTGTGGGGGTCCTCGCGAACGGCTGGTGTCTGCGCGCGAAAGCGCCTGGCGGTAAAGCGTCTTCTCTACCTTCAGCATAAGCGGCGGCGCTTAAGAATTTCTGTATGGATCGTCGATCCGGCCTCCAAAATCGAGCGCCGATAATGTCTGACAGAGCGCTTTGCAGATCCGAACGAACGGCCGGACCCCATCGCGTAGCTATCGGCAAAAATTGCACCGCAACCGCTCATGCGTAGGCTCGCGGGTTCTGGTGCAAACGGCGTGAGCGGGACATAATCCGTGAAGACGGAACCGGACGCTGGGGTAATGGGTGATGCTGAGCGTGGACGATCTTTTCAAAGGCCGCCATTTCGACCGCGAGATCATCGTTCTCTGCGTGCGGTGGTATCTGCGATACAAGCTCAGCTTTCGCGATCTCGTGGAAATGATGGCCGAACGCGGCTTGTCTGTGGCTCACACGACCATCATGCGCTGGGTTCAGCGCTACGTTCCGGAGTTCGAAAAGCGGTGGAACCGCTTCGCGCGCCAAGTCGGCGGATCCTGGCGCGTCGATGAGACCTACGTCAAACTCAAGGGGCGCTGGATCTATCTCTACCGCGCCGTCGACAAGGCGGGAAAAACGGTTGCAGGCAGGGAGAACCAGCGCCGCGCCCTTGCCGTCCTTTGGACAAACGGCGCCGAAGATGTAGGTCGAGGCAGGGCGATGTCACATAAACCCGATTCTGGCGCGTTGACGCCACGCGGGTCGATTTCAAGCGGCTGTCGTCACAGACTTCCACTCAGCCATCGCCCCGAGGCGATGCAGGCG
>NZ_WOVC01000004.1:0-207841 GCF_011378635.1 Methylosinus sp. RM1 | reverse complement strand
CGCCTTCTCGGCCACGCGCCGCGGCTCGAGGAAGCAGGGAAAATAGGTTCCCTTGCGGAGCTTGGGGATGCGCAGCTCCACCGTTCCGGCCCGGGTCTCCCAGTCGCGATCGCGATAGCCGTTGCGCTGGGCCAGCCGATCGGGCGACCGCTCGCCGAGCGCGGCGCCGGTCTTGGCGCCGATCTCCAGCTCCATCAGCCGCTTGGCGGCGAAACCGATCATCTCGCGCAGGAAATCGGCGTCGGGGGACTTTTCCAGAAGCGCCCGCAGGCTCATCATCTCGTCGGTCATCGGTGGGTTCCTCGGTTGCGTTGAGATTCGCAAACCGACCCTAACCGGAGAATCGCCGGTGGCCGCCGCAAGCCGCTCGCTCGCTACGGCGCTATGAAAAGCGCGCGTCGCAAGCGGCTTGCTCCCGAGCTGCTACACCACCGGTGGGGGCACGACCCGCGTAGGTCGGCGCCGGTACCGGAATCTTTGCTCCGCACGACGAATCTCCTCGATCCAAGTGGCGCACCGCCTAACCCCCGAAGAAAGTCAGCTTGGCGCGAATACGGACATTATCTGCATAAAAATCTCTTACGCCTTTCATTAAGTCATATAAAATACCGCGATTCTCGTCGGGCAGTCGTTAAGAACGGAAAAATGCCTGAGTTCCCAGAAGTGGTCATCTCGACAGCCGCGACGACGAAAGCGGTGCATAGGGCCTTGGCCGCCGGTCGCCTGCGCAAGTTGGCTAGCCGTCTCTATACGTCGAACTTGAAGGACGCGCCGGAAACGATCGTCCGTCGGAACCTATGGCACATCGTCGCGGGCTATTTTCCGGAGGCGATCATTGCCGACCGCACGGCGCTGGAGCACAAGCCAGCAGGTGACGGATCGATTTTTTTGATCGTCGATGGGGGGCGGGACGTCGATATTCCAGGGATCAAGTTGCGCCCGAGAAAGGGCGCCGGCCGGTTGGAAGGCGACTTCCCGATGCGTCCCAACCTTTTGTGCAGTTCTCCGCCGCGCGCATACTTGGAGAACATGCGAACATCGCGCGCCCGTTCCGGCGTTGCGCGCACTTTGAAGCGTGAGGAGATCGAAGATCTTCTGGAACGCTTCCTACGGGAATCCGGTGAGGACGCCATCAACAAGTTGCGCGATCAGATAAGGAAATTGGCGCCCGCCTTGGAACTCGAAGCCGAAGGCGCCGATCTGGACTCCATCATTGGCGCATTGCTCGGAACGCGCGACGCGCGCCTGACGGCAGCGTCGGCCAGGGCCCGGCGAGCGGGAGAACCGTTCGACTCTGCGAGAATCGCCCGGTTCGAATTGCTGCATGACGAGCTTCGACGGTTGGCGCCTGCGCCGCCTCGCTTTTCCTCCTTGGGAGACAAGGCGCTCGTCAATCTGGCGTTCTTCGAGGCCTACTTTTCGAACTTCATCGAAGGAACCGAGTTCGAAGTGGACGAGGCCCGCGACATCGTCTTCGAAAACCGCATTCCATCGATGCGCCCTGCGGACGCGCACGACATTGTCGGAACTTTCCGGGTGGTCTCGGACCGGGCGGAGATGGCCCGTGTGCCAACCAGATTTGAAGAGTTCATCGAGCTTCTGAAAGCCAGACATGCGGGAATAATGGAGGCTAGGCCCGAGAAGCTTCCAGGAGAATTCAAAAAGTTGCCCAACCGCGCCGGCGTCACGTCGTTCGTGAGTCCCGAAGATGTCGTTGGAACGCTCAGGGGAGGGTTCGACATCTACCGACGGCTCGATGCGCCGTTGGATAAGGCGATCTTCATGATGTTCTTGGTTTCCGAGGTGCATCCGTTCGCTGACGGAAACGGACGAACCGCTCGAATCATGATGAATGCCGAGCTCGAGTCGGCGAGAGAAACCAGAATAATTGTGCCGACGATCTATCGGTCGAACTACTTGGCGGGGCTCAAGTCATTGAATCTCGGCGACAATCCGACGACGCTGATCAGGACGCTCGATTTCGCGCAGAGATACACCTCGTCGATCGATTGGAGCGATTTCGAGACGGCCCTCGCCGTGCTTAGAAAGACCAATGCTTTCGTTCGTCCGGAAGAGGGCGATTTGTTCGGTATCCGTCTGCGCTTGGCGATTCCTGCGGATTTCGCGGACGAAAACGACGGAGGCGACGGAGCGGGAGGAGGCGCTTCGGGAGGACCGTGAATGGACACAGAGGCTGTCAAGCCGAATTCTGGTCGTTGGGGCGACCTACAAATTGAGCGGAGCATTTTCGCACGCTGACGGCGAGATTCATGCATGCCGAGGCGGACTGATAGCTGGAAATCGTGACCGTTCGACCGGCGCATACGCCGGGACAGTGGCATGGCCAAGCTCCGCCCGGCCACAATGAGGCTGTTCGAGGACTGATCGACGCTTCTCGGGCTGGGGCTGGGCCCTTACGGATCACGTCTGTTGACGGCCCTTTGATGTCGGAGACAAGCTCCGCGCCTGCGTCCATGAACATGCCGTCGATCGTCACGGCGGCGGCAACCCTCACTTCCGCAGTATTGCCGCGTTTGCCGCGGAGGCGGCGAGACGCTCCTTGGCCGCCGCGATCTTCTCCGCGTTGCCTGCATACACCTCGTCGAGATACTCGTCGATCTCAACCGGAGACGTCTCGCGCGACCGCATGTAGTCCAGGAGGACGGCGAACGATTTCTCCTCCATATCTTCTTTCGAAAATTCGTATTCCGCTGGATGCAGCTTGCCGAGGAATTCGTCGAAGCTGTCGGCGATGGGCACGAGCACTCGATGTGTCCATTCCTCTATCAGGAGGACGATGCGAGGATTTTTTCTGGATTCCCGATAGTCGAAACAGAACCTCCATGCGCTGCCAGTGTCGCTGAACCAGAATACCAGTGGCATGTATTCCATGGTCTTTCTGGCATGGAAAAACATATCATCATCTTTGATTTCGTGATTATTGAAGCAAATGAAGCCACCTATTGCTACTTTTTCACCAACATATTGAGTAAGACTATTGTAAGTTTCAAGCATATCTGGCACGATAACGCAATCATCACAGATGACACCGTCTCTTCGTGCAGCCAGATCCTTGTAGGAAGCCGGGATGACGACACCGAACTCCCGTTCGAAGTCAGCGATCAACACCGGATCGATCCGCTTTCCATATCGAAGAGTGAGCTCTTCCGTTTTCATGTCATCCATCCTTCCGATTAGTCTGCATGCATCGGTTCATGCTGGATCCGCCCACATGCGAGACTTTATGAAGATTTTCTGGCACAAGTTGCATCCTACCCGGCTGCTGATGATGATGCCAAGCGTATCCTTTGATCTTGTGTACACCGATTTCAATGTCTCTCAGTTGGAACAGCGAAAATCCAAGTCTCGCCTTGTATACAGGATCGCTATTTATCATCCCACGAAGGGTCTTGGTGGCCATGGCCATTTGCTCTTGTGGTCCCACGGCGAAGAATGCGGCTCGGTCGGGGACCGTCAGATCGACAACGGCGACATTGTCGAAAATCGGAAACCCTCTCGCGTCGAAGGGAATGCTTCGACGGACTATCTTGGAGCGGTCCAATCGGGGGGAGCCGTGGTTACAAAAAACCGGTCCTATTGACACCGATCGTGGCTCGGTATATTCGGTCCCAATGGAACCGAATTATGGTGATGTCGTGGGTGATTTTCTGCATCTGAAGCTGCCGCAGGTCTCGTCCGCGCAAGCGGCGGAGATCGTCGGCGTCGGCTATGAGGGCTTCCGCTCCTATCTGAAGCGGGGGCTGCTGGGCCGCGTCGGCATGTTGCCGGGTTTCCATCGGCCCGGCGGCGACGCGCACGACGATCCCGCGCCGCGTCAAAAGTGGCGGCGGTTCGGCTTCATTGATCTGTGCCTGATGCGGACGGCCAAGCTGCTGATCGACGCCGGGGTGAGCTTCGAGGACGCGAACTCCGTCGTCTCGAAGCCCGAGATGTGGAAGCGGATGGCCCGTGATCGGGAGCCGGTGGACCGGTATGTGCTGGCTTCGCCCGCCTGCGGGATCCACATGATCTTCGATCGCGACGACATCCGTCATCTGCCGGATCGCCTCGCGGAGGCGCGGGCGCACGGCGCTTTCACGCTGGTCCCCCTCGGGGATGTTCAGCGCTACGTCGTGGAAATGCTGGCGCGCGAAGTGGTGTAATTATGGGTGTTGATGAATGAATCAGGTTCATCCGAACACAGGGCCGTTTGCGACGGAGGAGGAAGAGCTGCGTGAGGTCGTGTCACGACTCGCGGAGGCGCTCGATCCGTTGTCAATTTGGCTGTTCGGCTCCCGCGCTTCTGGAACGCACCGTCCCGACAGCGACTTCGATCTCCTTGTAGTAACCAAGGTGGAGGACGGCGAGGACGGTCGCGATTACGACCGCGCCTACGCTCCCATTTGCGGACTCGGCGTCGGTTGCGACGTGATTCCCATCAGGATTGACGATTTCATCGACGAGCTGGATGATCCAACGAGCATGTTTGCGGAAATCGTCAGGACGGGAGTCAAAGTATATGGCCGCCGACAAGGTCGACTCGTTACTGATCGGCGCGAGGCGAGCAAAAAGGCGCCGCCGATGTGCGAATCATCGAATCGGATTTTCGCATGGGCGGCAGGGGACGCCGAAACTCCGTTCGAATACGGAACCTCGGAAGGAGATGACATGGGAAGTCTTTTGGATTCGTTGATCGAACGGCGCGCGACCTTTCCGGAATTGCAAACGCTTTTGCAGCGCATCGAAGGCGTATACCATCCCGTCGACATTCTTCTATTCGGCAGTCGCGCGAAAGGGAACGTCGATGAAAACAGCGACTGGGATATTCTCGTCATCCTGCCGGACGACGCCGACAAGTCCCTCCTGGATCCGATGCTCGGATGGGAAACGCAAGTGAATTCTGGTGTTTATGCCGACGTACAAGCCTGCTATGAAAGCGAATTCATCGCGGATTTGAACGTGGCGAATTCGCACGCGCGGGAGATCATCGACCATGCCATCCGACTCTCCTCGTCTTGACCTTCTCATCGCCAATGCCTTGCGCTTGGCTGCCAACGACAGCAGGGATGCGAGAACATTGAGAAAGACGGGTAGTCGCAATGCGGCCTACCTTGCCGAACAAGCCGCCGAAAAACTGCTGCGTGCGCTCCTCACTTCCGAGGGCGTCGACATCCAGCGTCAGGATAGTCATCGGCTGGACATATTGGTGGACAAGCTCCCCTCGGGACATCCGTCGACAGAGCAACTTAAGAGAATCACCTTTCTCACGATTTTTGCAACGACTTACAGGTACCCAAAAACAGGCGGGAGGCTGCCGCCTGAACCGGATTGGCGCAAAGTGGACGCCGCTATGGAGACGGTGGATGTAATGATTGCGGAAGCAGCCGATCATTTCGGTGTTGACTTGTCGGCAAGCGACTCCACGCCCGCCCAAAACATCGACCCGATGCGGTATCGAGATGACGGCTCCGGCGGTGGAGCATCCGGCGGACCTCGCTGACATCCAGAGGCGACGGAACGACGCACGGACTGACGGTCGTTCCGGGACTGAGCGCGGGAACGAAGGATCTGGACAAGAAGGATTGGGCCGTACGATCCTCGCGACCGGCGTGCAATACGACAACCGGTTTTGCTCGATCATCAGGATCGAGAACCGAAAGATCGGACATTGGCGGGATTACATGGACTCCCTCGCGGCGTGGAACGCCTTGACGGCGCGGGCAGGAAGGTAGGCGCCGACTTTATCCAAGACGTTCGAGATGGCTGATCAGGATGTCGCGGCTCGATTGGAGGCAGTCGATTTTCTGGCCGAACCCGGCGAGCACACGCCGCAACGTCGCGCGCACTTCGTCGCAGGATTCAAAGAATCAACGGCTTGGAACTCGAGCCTTGTGAACCTCTCCACGTCAGGTCTCGTCACATTCACACGCCGCCGCGGCCTGCTGCCACTTTGTTCGAAGATATTCGGATTTTGCGACCACTTCTGGAAGTATTTGGCCTGAAAGCTTGGTTCCTGCCAAATGCCTGCAAAAGATCGGGTTGGCGAGATCGACCACGGCCTCAAAGATCGGAGCGCCAACTTCGCCCGCGTCGAGAGCGTCAACGATATGGGGGATCACGCCTGCATCCTTGCGGCGCGCAAGTCCCGAGATTGCCTCTAAACGCGTGTCGGGGTCGGCGTCCGCTAGCCTTGATCGAAGCGCTTCCCTGATGTCGGCGTTGTCCGCTTCGATTAGCTGTCCGAGACCAAAGGTGGCCCAATCCCGTATGTCCCTGTCCTCGTCGTTTGACAGTTCGATCAACCCTGCTATCGCGACGGGGTCTTCTTGCGCCGACAGTGCTTGGACGACGGCATAGCGCACCGACGACAGGGGATGGCGGGCGAGCGGGACGACCGCAGGGACGGCCTGCGGATCGTTCAAGTGCCCGAACGCGAAGCAGATCGAGGCGAGCATCTCGGGATCGGCGCCACCCGAGAGTTCCCGGTCGAGCATTTCCTTCAGCAGGCGGAAACGCTCGTCGCGGAGCAACTCCAAGGAAGACCCCAATTGACCGAGGACCGCGGCTCCGACAGCCCGTTCATCTGAGTCGTCGCTTTTGCAGAAGGCTTTGCAGATATCGAGTACGGCCTCATCGCCGTTCCGCTGCAAGGTCGCTATCGCATCCCATGCCGGCGTTAGGACGCATGAGTCTTCTGGGTCGGGGTCGTTGATATGCGCCACTGCGGTCACGAAGAGGTCATGAATCTCGCTTTCCGTCAGCGTCTGTTTGCCTTTGGTTGCCATCGAAGCATCCCTGACTGTCGAGAATCACATGCAAGAGCGACAAGCTCGTCGGATATGTTACCGAGATCGAAGAACGACAAGTATAGGCGCATGGCCACCTCCTAAACTCTCGAACGGGCCGTTGCAATTCCTCGATGTGCGTAGCATTACATGGAAGCGACAGGCACGGCCTCGACGTGGGCATGGCGCAGGGAGCCGAGTGGGTCGGCTGCCGCGCCTCGTTGCCCGTGGCGCAATAAGCGGCGCGCGTCGCAAGAGACCGTACAGTCCGCCCTTGTGGCTCGAATTCTTCATCGGAGCAAGAATGGCTATCTCGTCATTGCGCTTGGCCACGAGCGACGATGCGGACCGGCTCGGCGCGATTCATGTGGCGTGTTGGCGGGAATCGTACGACCGCATCCTTCCGAGAGAAATGCTGAGCAAGTTGACCGTCGAAGGTCGAGCCGCCATGTGGTCAAAGATCCTCGCCGATTCCGACGCCGCCGCCGGATCCGCTGTTTGGATTGCCGAGAACGACGGGCGGATGGTCGGCTTCGGATCCTGTGGACGGCAACGCGACCAAATGCTGATGGAGCGAGGTTTCGACGCGGAAATCAGCGCAATCTATATTCTTCGGTCATGCCAAGGCGCCGGCGTCGGTCGAGCCATTATGGGCGCGATGGCTTCGCTGCTGAGAGAGCGAGGAAATCGTGCGGTCAGCCTTTGGGTGCTTCGAGAGAATGCTCCAGCCCGCGGGTTCTACGAGCATCTGGGCGGCGCCGTTGTAGCCGAGCAGGAGGATGCGAGGCCGGAGGCTACTCTCGTCGAGGTGGCCTATGGATGGCATGATCTTCGTTCCCTGATCGGCTGACGCTGCCGGTGGCCTCTCCTCTCCGCCGACGCTACGTTAGCGAGTCCCGAGCGTGGGACAGGATATCGCCTCGCGAATCGATGCTATAGATTTCCGAGAAGCCCTCCTGAAACGTCGGCGCCTCGAGCAGTTCGGCCACGGATTCGATCGCCTCGCGAGGAACGCGCTCGTCTTCCGGACGACTCGCGTTCCTCGCCAGAGCGACGCTCAGTGGCGTGTCCATCCAGATCGCGAAAACGGGAATGTTTCCGCTGCCTGCAATTTCGATCGCGCGTGCTCGATGCCGAGCGGCGGGCAGAGCCGCATCGAACACGGCTGCCGGCTCACGAATAATGGTTTTCGACAATGTCCTGATCCAGTGGGTTTTGCCGGCTCCCTGCAAACCAAAAACGACGTAGAGTCTCTCGATCGCCTTTTCGGTGACCGCCGCCGACAATTGCAGATAGCACTGCTCCCAAGCGGCCTTGCTGCGCTCGGGGCTCCAGATTCGCGGCTGGCCCAGAAACGAGTCGGGATTGATGTAGATCACCTACGCCTCGCACCGCGTTAGAATTCACCTTCTTGAATTTCCATCGCACATCAAAACCCTGTTTGGAGACATGCCATCTTTGAACAGATATCTTCAATATAAGGCAATTCAATAAAAATTGAAATTTCCATTTATTCTAAAATAAAATGATAATCGTTATGTGTCTACAAGCGGAGGGCATATGTAGATGTTAAAGAAATTTATTTCCATCATGTGCTTGGCGCTGTCCCTATCGATTCCAACAATGACGAATTCAGCTCGGGCTGGGATATTCAAAAAGGCCGGATTTGTCGCCGCCGTATTTGCTGGAGTCGAGGCGCACGAAATCGCAGGAGCCACCATCGCTGTATTTGTAGCTGCTAATACGCCGGCTTACAAGAATACTACCGCGCATTTAGCAGAGCTACTGAACCGCCACAAACTGATCGGCATACCGGCGTTTGAGCGGGGAATCGAGAAGGCAATTCGCGAGTATCCCTCCTTTGCGGAGCGAGCGCCGATCATTCGCGACGACGTGCTTATGGCGGCTCGAGAACTCGAAACTGCCAAGAGCGCCAACAAGGAAGGAGCCAAGACCAGATCTAACTCGCCCTTTGATAGCGATCCCAGAGACGGCAAATGTCGCGCGGTCGGGTGGATCGACCCGAATACCGTGCGCTTTTCGCAGGACTCTATCAAGGGATCGTTCAGTGACGGTAAAACCGTTCAAATGCTGATCGACGGATTAAAATCTGGAGCAATTAAACCTGACTTGATTCCGGCGATTAATGTATTCGAGCGCAATGGAAATTTATTCACACTTGACAATCGTCGCCTATATGCATTTAGACAAGCAGGATTAAAAATAAAATATAAGATGGTTCCTTACGATCCAACGGACAGTGAAATTCTGCGCAAAATGACCACAAAAAACGATGGGACTTCCATTCGTATCAGGGGTGAAAAGGGATGCCAATGAATTCGGAGAATGGCCCGAACAACGCCACGGAGATGTCTGCGTATCTGCGCGAAATGCTGCGCGAACTCAAACAAGAGCCAGACCGATGGGAAAACGTGACGTTAGAGGCGTACCTCGAGGCGCTGTCCGCCGCTTTCGAGGATCATCAAGGCGTCCTGCTGAAAGGACATGAATCTGGATCGATCCCCTATCGAGTATTGGCCGAACTGCTTTCGACTGCAACCATTTACGAATGAGAAAAGGCGCGAGTCCATCGAAGACGCCTCGCTTCTGGAAAGCCGGATCGTGGTCGGCATGCTGCACGAGCAGCCATGCGGCGCTTTCCACACCGAGGGTGAATTTCGAGAGGGACGGCCATCCCGACCTTGCGACGATCTCGTCGACGGTTCTGGCGTTTTCATTGTCGATTTTTCTCGGCGCCGCCGCAGCGTCCGCGAGGGTGGCGCCGCCCGGTCCAGGAAAGCAGGCGGCCTCCCTCACGCGTGTTCGTGCGAGCTGGTCGAGTTCCACGCGCCTCAGCAGGGTGTGGGAGACGCAATCGACGGTGCTCAGATCGCATCGGTCCGCGAAGGCCTCTTCGAATGCCCGCGAGAGTTCAGAAGCAAAATCCGACGCCGCAGCCCGGTCTGACGGACTTGGCTCGGCGCTGGAAATGACGACAGCCGCGAGGGTGGCGACGGTCGTGGCGGCTCGTTGGAAATCTCCGCATCAGGGATCCGTTTCTGTCGGCGGTCGATGACCGGATAGCTGGAAATCGTGACCGTTCGATCGGCATGTCCGTCGTGGCATGTCGATCGATCAACTGTGGCGCGCGGCCATGGAATTGCGTTGAAGTTCCATGACGGTCCTGCGCTGGCGCGTCGACACGCACGGCGTCGAGAATCGTTTTGCCGAATCTTCGAAGGGACGCCGTATCATCGGGCGTCGGCGAACCCATGCCGACCACGGCGGGGAACAGATCGTCGCGCATGAATCGTGATGGAGAATCTTGTGTCTCTCGAGGGGCGGACTCGTTGCGAGACCAGCACACCAGGAAACCGCTGGAAGAACAACATAGGTATTTGATAAGTCGACATTATCATTCAAATTGCAGAGTGCGGCGGAATGTCGCAGTCCCGAGCTGAGATAGGCCCCCGAAAATCAAGAATTCCCATCACGTTGCCACGCCGAACTGTGTCGGAAATTTGGTGCCGATCGGCCTACCGGAGACGGTCAAGGCGCTGGAAGTCCCCCTCCAGTCCCTCGAGAGAAGGCGCGTCCGAGGGACATGGATAGGAACACACAGGGAACCTCATCGACGCCGAAGCCAGGTCCGAACCTCAGAGCGGGGGACGGCGTCATATAGCGGCGTTCTTAGCGGTTCGAACCCCACCGCTTCCGCCACGGGAATCCCCGGCGATTCCAATGGATTGCCGGCGCCCATCCGCCGCCGCCGCGCCGCGGCTCCGCCCCGGCGGACGGGCGCCGGCGGGCGCGGACGGGAACGGAACGGCGCCGCGGCCGGGCGCGGCGGGGAGGAGATGCGGATGGCGGCGGGTTGCGGGGCGGGCGCGCTATGCGCCGCGTATGTAGTCCTGCGGGGCGTTGGGGTCGTTGTCGAACCCGCCCTGGGGGCGGTTCCACTTCAGGCAGAATCGCTTGTGGCGCATCCCGCCCATGAAGTCGGCGTAGCCGATTTCGCCGAAGACCCAGGCGCTCGCGCCGCTCCGCAGCGCGTCGGATTCCGAATCCGACGGGGCGAAGTCGAGACCGATGACCCCGTTGCTCTCGTCCTTTTTGACGACGGAATTGGCAGGAGCCGGCATCCGGGCCGCGTAATGAGGCGTGGCCGGGAAGGGGTCTCCGACGTGGAGCCCGTGGCGTATCTCGCGCAGGTCGGCCGGCGTCTGCCCGAAGTTGGTGATCCTCAGGACGACATGGCCGCTCGCGGGGTAAGGGTCGCCGGCCGCGCCGGCGCGCCGCGCGTAGCCGGGCTTGGTCGGATGCTCGACGACCTCGAGGAACGGCAGGGCGACCATCACGGCGGCCTTGGCGTTGAGCAGGGCCGCGTCGGCGGCTTCCTTGGCGAGCTTCAGCGATTCCTTCGTGTCGCGGCCCTGCTTCACGCCGAGCACGACCAACGCGATGGTGGCGGCCACGAGGGCGGCCGTGGCGACGAAGAGACCGTAGGTGTAGCGGGCGAGCTGGCCCGTGAATTCGACCATCAGCCGGTCCTCGTCCAGCTTTTTCTGATGCTCGGCGGCCTCCTGTTCTATCTCCTCGCGGGTTTTGTCGGGGGCCTTCAACTGTACGACCACAGGTGGCTGCGGGGCGTCCTTGCCTGCGCGGCCGGCTTCCTCGTGTTTTGCGTCGTTGATGGCTGGCTTGGCATGGGCCTCCTTCGCTGAGGCGGCGCCGACGACGGTGGTGGAGGCGAGGAGGCAGGCGAGGAAACGGGCGATGCGGAGCGCGCGATGATTGAATTTCGACATTCGGGGACCGGAATTGCGTGGCGGTTGAAAGTCCCCGAGTCCACGCCGCGCCGCGAGCGTGCGGCGATCGGCGCTGGGATACGGGGCGCGGGACTCGTCGCCGGAAGGCGGAACGGCACGAAAGGCTGGATGGAGATGGCTGTACGGGACGGGAACGATCGACCGGTCCGCCGGGGAGCCTTTCGGGACGCCCTGCGCCTAATATCCCTTGGTGTAGGCCTTTGGTGCGTCGCCATCGTCCCAGCCCTCCTTGGACCCTGGGGTCTGGGGCCTGAAGCGCTTGCAAAATCTCGCGACGTGGGTTCCCCCCAGAAAGTCGCGGTAGGAGATGTATCCGTAGACCCAGAGAAATGTTTTTCCTTCGGCGATCGCCGTCCGCGCCTGTTTGGGGATGCGCGACCCCATGAGCGCGGCGGCGTCCAGCGGACGCTCGTCGTGCGCCTCGAGGACCGCCCCGACGGGCAACGGAATGACGTTGCGATAGACCGGCTCGGACGGCAACGCGCCGGCGTTGACGTCGACGCAGCTCTCGATCAGGAAGGCGGGGGTCCGCCCGTGGTTCTTCACCGCGATGGCGATCTGCGGGCGCTCGAGGCATTCTTCGAGTGTCGTCGCCCGCTCGAGGGACATGGAGTTCAGGAAAATCTTCGGTGTCTCGAGCCCGATCGCCGCGGAGGCGGACTTTTGCGCGGCCATCGCCGCGTCGCGGGCGACGCCGAGCTGGTCTTCGCCGGTCTTCGCGAGGAGCAGCGTGGCCCGCCAGAGACACCACGTGTAAATCGCCAGGCACCCGTTGAAGATGACCATGGCCACGTCGGTGATCTTGATGCCGGACAGAGCCTCCTCGAGCCACTTGCGAGCTTTCTCCTCGCGCTTGTCCTGATGTTTGTCGGAGGAGGATGCTACGTCAGAGGCGACGACCGGCGGGGACTCCCGCGACACGCCTACCACATTGCCGGATGGACTCTGGCCTTGCTCGGCGCGCTGGTGCTGAGGATAGGCTTCCCCTGGTTCGTGCTGTTGGGCGATTGATGGCGCGGGGATCGCGAATGCGACGATCGTGACGACGACCGACAGGAAGGATTTCCTTCCGAAACGTGCGATGTTCGACATCCGTGGGCGAGGCTCCGTTTGGAATGAGACCGTCCTTTTTCCGAGGATTGACCCGAGCGATTACATCGAATGGCATTCGTCAAACTGGAAGCCTTGCGTTTGACTCGCCCCGATGTCCTGCTGTCGGGAGCCGAACGCCCGTGCCGCGAGCGACCCGAAGGGCGCGGGATCGAAGCCCGATCGATGTCCGTTCCTCCGGCCCGCGGTGGTCGCGAAGCCCTGCGACTCCCCTTGTCCGACGAGCTCGCGTCGCCCGGAGCGGAGAACCTTCGCCGGATGGACGCCTCGGCGGACCGCGCATGACGCCGGCGGATGGGCGATGCGCTGCTTGCGTCCGCCTGCGCGGCCTTTTAACATGCCGTCAAGGCATGGCCCGCGCCTCCTCCCTCCGATTCGGGGAAGCATTCCTCATGCGGGGCGATCGAGTTCATCGAACCCACTCCGTTCGGGCGGATGCATGAGGAGGGATTGCAGACGTCGCTCGAAGGAGGAGGTTCCTCTGATGAAAACGTCTGCGCCGATTTTTCGGCTGAAGCGACGGGCGAAGCTGCTGGCCCGTGAAAAAAGCGTCCCGCTGCACCGGGCTCTCGACGAGGTCGCTCGGCGGGAGGGCTACCGAAGCTGGAGCCACCTGTCCGAATCGAGCGCCGACCGTCGACCGGCGAAGCGGATGCTCGAAGAGCTCGTCCCCGGCGATCTGGTGCTGCTCGGCGCCCGCCCCGGGCATGGCAAGACGCTGCTCGGCGTCGAGCTCGCCGTCGAGGCGGCGAAAGCCGGGCGACGCGGCTTCTTTTTCAGCTTGGAAGTGAATGAAGCGGCGGTGCTCGATCGGCTTCGCGCGCTCGGGGCCGATGCGAAGGCGATCGGCGATTCTCTCGTCGTCGATACGTCGGACGACATCTGCGCGAACTACGTCGCGGAACGGGTGCGGGACGCGAACGCCGACAGCGTCGTTGTGATCGACTATCTTCAGATATTGGACCAGCGGCGCAGCAATCCCGAGCTTGCGGTTCAGATCGAGGATCTGCGAAGGCTGGCGCGCGACACGCCGTCGATCGTGGTGACGATCTCGCAGATCGATCGCTCCTTCGAGCTCGCGAACAGGGATATTCCCGGCCTGTCCGACGTAAGGCTCCCGAATCCGATCGACCTGACGCTCTTCACGAAGACGTGCTTCATGCATGGAGGAGCGGTTTCGCTGCGAGCGGTGAGCTGACCCGACCGGGCGGAACGCGCGGCGCCCCGCCGACTGGCCGGACGCGTCGCCTTCGAGGCGGCAGGTGCGGGAAACCTCGGGCTTCGTCGACGACGCCGGCTGCTACGACCGGGCGAACGGAAAGGGGCGCCGGGCGAAGCTCGGGCCCCTTTCCGTCGTCTCGATTTCGTCGGCGCGCCGCCGCTACGCCGCCCACGCCTCCCACGCATCCCGTCTCTTCCTCAGCCCCTCCTTCTGCCGTCGGCCCCCGGTGAGCGCGTCGATGGCCTGGAGCATGGAGAGCTCGTCCCAGGTCCCGTAGTGCCGCGTCAGCGTCTCGATGTCGATGCCGAGGAAGTTCGACGCGACCATGATCGCGACGCCCTCGATCTTCAGCCACATCGCCGTCGTGTGCCGGAAGACGTGGCTGTTGACCGGCTTGTCGAGGCAGGCGTCGGCGGCGATGCGGCCGAGGAGCTTTCGCCCGATGCCGTTCTTGTAGGGCTCGCCGTCGGCCCGGTGGAGGATGGTGGTCGGACGGCGCCGGCCGGGACGCGGCGCGGCGTCCGCGCGGCCCCAGTTGAGCACGAACCGCGAGAGCTTCGGCACCGCGGGGATCGTCGGGCGCCGCTTGCTGGTGTCGCGCGCGCCGCGCGCCTTGCGGTGCAGCCTGTTCTCGATGAACGAGAGATGGGCCCGCGCGCAGGCGCGGTCGTACTCGATCTCGATCAGCACGCGATGCCGCGACGCCGAATAGATCCCGAGCAGCACGCGCCGGATCTCCATCCGTCGCTTGGCGATCTCCTCGCGGTCGCGCAGCACGCGCCGGTCGCCCTCGGGGCCGGTCAGCGACGGGTCGTCGTCGCGCGCGACGCGCCAGCGGTGGCCGACGACGTTCCCGTCGGCGTCGGTGATCGCGACGGCGATGCGTCCCCGGCACGCCCACAGGTAGCGCGCCATCTCGTCGCGGGTGAGCCACTGGAACGGCGGCGTGTCGCGCTGCGGGATATAGTAGCGGACGTTGTAGTTGAGCGGCGTCCCGTCTTGGAAGTGGTTGACCGCCTGGCGCAGCGTCCCGATCTCGGTCAGCCCGATCGGCGTGCCGTAGCGCCGGTCGATCTCCTGGCTCCGCTGCTTCTCGTACCGCTTGCACATCTTCGGCGTCACGTCGCCGAGCATGAGCGCGCCGCAGAGGCGGACGACCGGTATGAGCCACATCAGGTAGCCGCGCGTCGTCGCGGGGGTCAGATTGTGCGCCCCGAACTCGAGGTGCTCGCGGTAGGCGTCGAACACGGCGACGAGCGGGATGTCCTGCGGGCGCACGCAGGCAAGGATCCGCTGGCGCTTGTCCTCGACATAGGCGAGGAACCGCGCGGCGGCGCCGGCGCGGTCGAGCAGCCCGCAGCCGGTCGACTCGCGGACGCGCTCGGACCGTCCGAGGGCGCGCTGCGCCCGGGCGTCGAGCCGGTCCTCGATGTACCAGCGGCCGGGGACGCCGGGCGTCTCGGACTCTCGCAGGCGCAGGCACGGCCGCTCCCGGGCCTTGCGCCGGTGGCCGACGAAGGGGATGTCGTCCGGCGTGTAGGGGCGCACGCCCGCGATCGCGCACAGTGTCTCCGGCGGCAGGTCGCGATCGAAGACGATCGGCTGCGCCTGCTCCGTTCGGGGGATGTTCGAAAGGTCCATGTCCTCGTCTCTCCTGTGATGCGGGCGGGATCGCCCGGGGGGCCGGCCCCGCGGAACGGGGCCGGCGGTTCAGGCGCGCCGCCGCGCGCCCGACAGGCGCTCGAGCAGCGTCTGCTGGGCGTCGGCGATGGCGTCCGCGCGCCTCTTCGGGCGGGCGGCGGGCGGGGCGCCGCCGGCGGGCTCGGGATCGGCGGCGGCGCGCGCGGGGGTCGCGGCGACGGGCCGCGTCATCGCCCTGACCGCGCCGGGCGTGGTCAGGATCTTCCGGGCGATGACGACGACCGCCAGTTGGCCTCGCCGGGCCGCGGTCCGCAGCGACTTGGTCGACAGCGGCCCGCGCGGCCAGAACAGGGTGGCGGCCTCCTCGAGCGTCAGCGTCTCGTCGTCGTTCCACATGTCCGGGCGGGGCCGCTCCGCCACCCGCGGCGGCGTCCTGTCGAGGGGGTCTCGGCTTGACATCGATCGTTTCCGTCTTGTTCGCCCCGGGATGATGGCGGGGCCGCCGGCGGAGGCAAGCGGATTTTTCTCCATGGAATCATGATGTTGATCCATGGGCGGGCGCTCCGACGCGCGGGCGTTCGACGGAGCCGCGCCGGCGCGGCGGCGGCCTGCGGGGACGGGATTCGGCGTATTCATTCTTGGACACTCCGATGGGCGTTCTCCCCCGATTGCGTTCGCGAACCGGCTCCAGGGGGACGGGCGGAGAGGGTTCGGGGATCGTTACGTTTCGCGGTGTTCCCGGCGCCGGCGCGCGACGCCGAGCGGAAGTCTCACGACGATTCCATCCGGCGCGCGCAGGCCGGCGCGCCGTTCCGCCTCCTCGAGGATGGCGGCGGCCATTCCGTTGAGCGCGCCCTCGGCCGCCGCCCGGAAGACGCGGGAGCCGAGCCGCTCGCGCACCCGCCAAAGGCGCGCGACGACGTCGTCGAAAAGATCGGCGTCCCTCATGAATTCCTCCCGCGAATCTTCGGACCGCGAACTTTGGGTCCGCGAACCTTGGGGCCGGGCCCGGCGTCCGTCGCTACGTCCTTCGGGCCGCCGCTGCGGACCGGCGGCGCCGCCAGCAGGACGGCGACGTCGTCCCCGGTCAGGAACCGTCGCGTCAGCAGCGCGTCGGCGATGCGCTCGACGTCGTCGCGGCGCCGGCGGATCAGGTCTTTCGCGCGGGCGTGGAGCCTGGCGAGATCGGCCTCCACGGCGGCGCGCAGCGCGTGGTCGAAGGTCAGCGTCGCCGCCGGGTCGGAGCGGTGCAGCAGCGTGTCGCCCAGCCCGTGGGCGCCGAGGCCGTCGGCCAGCGCGCGGGTCGCCATCGCGAGATCCACCACGGCGCCCGTGGACGCGCCGCCGAGGACGATCTCCTCGGCGGAACGTCCCGCGAGCAGGATCACGACGCCGGCGTCGAGATCGGCGCGCGTCGGGAACATCGAGGGACGCCCGGCGGCGCGGGTCTCCCCGCCGGAGTCGCCGCGCGCGACGATCGACGTCGAGGCGATGGTCAGCCCGGCGTCGAGATAGGCGACGCAATGCCCGGCCTCATGGACGGCGGCGACGCGCCGGTCGGCGGGCGAGCGATGATCGGGCGGCGCCACGACGCGCAGCAGGTCGTCGAGCCCGGCGTCGCGGCGCGCGTCGCGGGCGGCGTGGAGGACGTCGCGCGCCCAATGCGCCGCCTGCGCCGGCGTCGCGCCGGGCCCGGCGAGACGGACCGTCGCGACGAGATCGGCGTCGGCGACGCCCGAAAGCGCGTCGCCGAGCCGCCAACGCAGGATACGCGCGAGCGTGTCCGCTCCGGGCGGAGCAACATCGACGCGCGTCAGCCGGCCCGGCCTGACGGCGGCGGCGTCGACCGCGTCGGCGAAATTCGAGGCGGCGACGACGATCACGCCGGCGTGATCCTCGAGCAGGGTCAGCACCAGGGTGACGATCGGCGTCCAGAAGTCGCGGCCGCGCCGGTCCATCGACGCCCGGTCGGGACAGGCCGCCTCGAACTCGTCGAGGCAAAGGATGCTGGCGCCTTTGGTGGCGGCGGCGGCCCGCGCCGCGTCGCAGACGTCCTGCATCGCTCTGGCGATGGTGCCGAGGTGGCCGACGTCGCCGCTGCGGGCGAACATGCGTCCGCAGGAATCGACGATCAGGGGGACGTCGAGCGCCTTCGCGAGGGCGGCGGCGAAGGTCGTCTTTCCCGCGCCGGGCGGGCCGGCGAGCAGCACGCCCGGCGTCCGCACGTCGCGCCAGCGGATTCGACCGGCGCGATAGTCGGCGACGCCCGAGGCGATGTCCCGCGCCAGCCGGCGCAGATCGGCGGGCAGGCAGTCGAGCGGCGGCGCGTCGTCGGCGTCGCGGATCGCGCCGACGGTCGCCGTCTTCCCGGCGTCGACGATCCGCACCAGATTGGCGACGACGTCGCGCGCCGCCGCGCCCGGGCGGAAGCAGGCCACGATCTCATGGAAGCCGAGCGTCGAGACGTCGGGGAGCGCGTCGGGAATGCGTCCATTCGCATGCTTCCGCAGCAGCGACCGCAGCACTTTGGCGTTGGGAGCGCGGACGTGGACATGCGCGTCGGCGACGGCGACCAGCGTCGACGGCAGGAACTGCGGCGGATCCTGCGAGACGCCGATGACGGAACGCCCGCCCGCGAGATCCGCCGCGACGCCGTCGTTGCCGTGCGCGGGATCGTGGTCGCGGCGGGCGGAGCCGTCCCGCGACACGCAGACGATCTTTTGCGGATCCTTGCGGACGGCGCGCGCCAGCGGGCCGCACCAGTCGGCGCCGGGCGCTTGGACGATGATGGCCACCGTGGCGCCGCGACGGATGCGCCGGCGCAGATCCGCCGGCAGGGCCGCCCCGAGGCACGCCCCCGCGAGCGCGTCGGCGACGCTGCCGGGCGCGGGCGCATCGTCGTCGGGACGGTCGAAGAGGTCGTCGTCGTCGTTTCGTTGGAGGTCCGAGAGCTTGCTCATTGGTCCCTCCCGCGCGCCGCGCCGCCGGGACGACCGAGGCGATAGAAGCGGCCCGCCGTGCGCGCCCAGCCGGCGTCGGCGTCGAGCGCGAACAGGTCCGAGGTGATGATCCGCGGGCGGTCGCCCATCACGGGATGGCCGAAAACCGAGCCGGCCAGCGCGGGGAGCATGCGCGCCGCGACGACCCAATTGTCGAGCAGCGGCGCGTCGGCGAGATCGGCGTCGGTGGGGCCGCCGTCGGCGTGAAGGCGCGCGAGATCGTCGGCCAACGAGCGCGTCCGCGCGGCCAGCATGTCGATGTCGGCGTCGAAGAAGATGGTGGAGGTCTTGGACATTGGAAAAGGCTCCGTCGTTCGCGCGGGCGGGGCGCCGGCGCGGTGGAATCGCTGTTCGAAGGGGAAGGCCCGGCGGACGGGGAGCGCGCTCAGGCGCGCGTCGCGCCGGGCCGGCGTTCGAATGCGGCGCGACAGGCGCCGGCGATCAGGACGGAGAGGGGGAAGAACGAACTCATGGGAAGACACTCACACGCGGGGCGTCCTCCAGCGCGCCTAATGTCGGCGGGCTCCGCGGAGGACGAACGGAGCCGAGCGGCCGCCTTTCGGCAGCCGTTCTTCGGCTTCGCGTTCGACGCGTATCGTGGGGTTCGTGCTCATGGCGGGGAAACTAGAACAGTCCGTGAACGGAGTCGAGTCGGGTTTAGGAAAATTTTTGAGGTGTTGCGAAATGTGGACGACGATCAGGTTCCGAGGCGTCGTGTAAGGAAACTCGGGCCCCGCAGAACTCGTATGGAATCCGCTTGCGAAAACAGAACGCTCCTGCGACGGTAAAAGTGATGGCTTAGTGCAGTGTGCAGCATGAGGTTTTATAAGCCGATTCCACTCACATTAGGCTTCCTGATTCGGCAGGAAGTTCAAAGTTGGCGCACGAAATTCTCTATCGAAAAGGGCCGTTCGCATGGCAAAGTATTTTATCTTGGAGCGGAAAAAGGAAACGAATCGGAATTCGCTTCGCCCTGCGTCGGCTGACAACGAAACGATTGAAACGCGTGTTTTGGATTTGGACGATAAATCTGCGGTGGAGGTCTCAAGAGACCAGAAGACCATGGCTATGGCGCGTAGCATGCCTATTCGTCTTATTGGGCCCACTTCTACCCAGGGCGAGAAGAACGGACAGGGGAATTGGGGGGTCGCCGCAGTCAAGGCAGATACAAGTCCGTTCACAGGCGATGGCGTCATCATGGCGGTGCTAGATACGGGCATCGACTCGAAGCATAAAGCCTTCGCGGGCGTCGACATCAACGAGAGAGACTTCACCGGCGAGGGGAACGGTGACAATGATGGTCACGGAACTCATTGTGCCGGTGTAATTTTCGGACGCGATTGCCCCGATAGGATCGGAGTCGCGCGAGGCGTCAGCAAAGCTTTTGTCGGAAAGGTAATCGGAAACAACGGTGGCGACAGTTCCGAGCAGCTATTCAATGCGCTTACATGGGCTATGGAATCAAAAGCTCATATCATCTCCATGTCGCTGGGTTTCGATTTTCCTGGGATGGTTGATGGATACCGTAGTGACGGATGGCCCGACGACATTGCGGTTTCGAAAGTCCTCAACATATATCGCAACAACCTTCGGATGTTCGATTCGATCTTGAACATGTTTCGATCGAGGGGTGCATTCGGGACTTCTCCTTTGATAGTGGCTGCGGCAGGAAACGAGAGTCGGCGCGCCATAAATGCAGAATACAAAGTCGGCGCGAGTCTGCCGGCGGCGGCAGACGGTGTCGTTTCGGTTGCGGCAATTGGGCAGGACGGATCCTCCTACTCTGTCGCGGATTTCTCGAACTCTGACGCAACGCTATGCGCACCTGGAGTACGAATTACATCGGCACTTTCCGGCGGTGGATACGAGACCCACAGCGGAACGAGCATGGCTTGTCCCCACGTTGCTGGAGTTGCTGCCCTATGGTGGGAGAAACTGCGTAAACAAGGTTTGAATCCTACAGCCGATGTCGTTCGATCTCACCTTCTGAGTAATGTTCGTCGAGATATGTTCGGGAGCGCATTTGACGTGAACGATTTTGGTCAAGGTCTCGTAACTGCTCCGCTTGAGTGATGAGGCGACGGCTGAAAATGGTTTAGCGCCGCGATTTGCTGACCACCGGCGAGGTCGTCTCGATCCTCTCCAACGCCGTCAAGGATTCATTGCGGGTTCGCGCCAACTTTATGGCGGCGGAGCGAGTTTGACTATAGATGTCAACCGTGTTTTCCGGCGTCTGAATACTAATAATGAGACTGAAGCGCGCCGACACATCTGCGTAATTTAAGTTTTGCTGGTCTGCCCACCAGCCCCCTTTAGGAAATACGCGAATTCCACCCTGTCTTGCGAGTTCTCGAGCCTGCCCGCACCATCGGTCATGATGTATTGAGCCGCGCTGTCGAAGCTTCGATCCTAGCTGCCAGCCGCGCTCGGTCCGGGTCGGGACGGGCGGCTGGCCGGCGGACGAAAAAGCACGATTTGACCGCCTTACCGCGTCGATATGGGTATCATCTGGACCTTTCAGATCGAAGCCGAACCGATGCGATGGATATTTTCGAAGGTTTTGCATCGATCCAGCCCTCACGTCAGGTTCGATGAAATATGAAAGAGTTACCCTCAGCTCTACGTCGACTTTCCCGAGATCAGCCAAGGCGGCGACAGGCCAAGGAAGCTCATAGTATGAAAGATTATTTGTACGAATTTCTCCGCTGCGCACCGTAAGGGGCACCATTTCGTCTTGTATGATCATTGTCAGATGATCGGAAGCACTCCGATTGGCGTTCTTTTCGTCGGGAACACCCCATCCGAACATCGCTAATAGGGTTTCGATCCGTTCTTGGTTTTCCAGATGCGCGACTCGCGCAAGCATGGAATCCGTCCAATCCGTGGAATGGACTATGAGTCCGCGTATCGTCTCGGGCCAAAGGTTCGGATTGGCCGCCATCAAGCGCCCTGCCATTCCCGAAACGGCGGCCGTTGCCGCGCTAGTCTCCATGAGAGTTCCAAAAAGACCACTCCCCTTATGTGTCGTCAGGACACCAAGCTCTGGCAGCGACTCAACATCATCGCTACCCGGAGTGATTCCACAGTTTCCTGCTTCGTAGACGACATCTGGCTTGATGGAAGAACGCTTTTGGGACCAGGAGAGACTAGTGCGCGCGGTGGGAGCAAGGTCACCGTGCTTGACAAGCAATCCGCCACCGTGGGGATGCTCCGAAACGAAAGTGCAACCTCCTATCGTAAGCGCGTTCAGAGCTTGTCCTGGAGACGGAATTCCTGATTGTTCGTTACGCGTTGGGTACCCAGAGGCCTTGAGCGGGTCGTCCAGCACGTTCCCTGCGGCCACGCAAAACAGGCGTGGACTTGCATTCTGTCCCCAAGCGAGTTGGTCAACGGATGCTGAAAAACTCGTTGGGGCGCCGTCGGCGCTGCAATCGTAATCGGCAGCCGCTAAACAGAACACCCTTCTCTTCGCTTCCTCAGCGGCCTCCACCATCGCCACGGCGGACGCGACCACTCCAGCGGCCTCGGTTGAATACTTGGGCCCGCTCCTCGGTCTCAAGACTGTCACCGACTCCAAGGCGACAGGCAACCGTCCGACAGTTCCTCCAGCCAACACTGCCTTCAAGTTCGGATAGAGAGCTATTCCCGCGACGTTTGTGCCGTGACTACACCATCCATCGGCGCCCCAAGCGTCGTTCAGAGTGCGGCATCGTTCGGGAGGCAGAGCTGGAGCCAACAAGGGATGGGCGTCGTGAACTCCAGAATCGAGAATGCAGATGCGCGGTGCATCGTCGGCTGGAGGTTCGATTCCTTCTTTTACCTTATTCGAAAGCTTGAATGCGGTGGAATTATTAAGATTCAGCACTTCCAAGACGAGGCTTGAACAAGGTCGAAGCTCCAAAATAGCGCCCGTAACGAGCGCCAGCCTTTCAATGCTGTCTGAAGTCGAATGAATCCTCATGATCGACACGCCGGGAAAATCGATCTGACCGAAACTACATCGTAACTGAAGATTTCGTGCGAAGCTCCTTATGATCTGTGTGGAATCTGGGCGGATCCAGATTTCCCATTCGGCTTCCTCGCCCGCTCGAGGGCGCGTCTCGGGATCCCCGAACCAAAGATCCTCGACAGACGTAGCCGTCAGATCGGCCGCACTTTCAAAGAACCAGAATCCATCGGGTGGCCGACTACCATTGTTGGGCTTGCCCTTCGCATAAGAGCCGTAACGTTCGAGTCTTTTAAAAACGGTGTCCAGCTTTTCTTCTGGCAAATAAACAATACCACGCTGGCGTTGCCCTTCGTCTCGCAGCGACAAAAGCTCGATGGGGCCGCCAGATTTCTGGATTGGATCGATTCTCAATCCAATCTTACTGCGCGACTTTGCCGTCAACTGAAGCCCATGACGTTCAGGGGATTTCACCCCGAGATTCTTCAGATTTTCACCTTGGGCATCGAGGGCTCGTTCGATCGAGTCACGCAGACGTGCCGCATGACGGGCGCGCATGGGCACTGTTGGCGGCTTGGGTGGCTTTGGTCCTCCACCAATTGGCGTGAAGGGGATGCTGTAAGCCTTGAGATCAAGAAGAAGGTGAGGATAGATCGTCTTTGCCATGAATCTGAATTCGCATATCGCCGATTTTTGTCAACGGGGGTGTCGACGATTTTCCTTGAGCGAGCCGATCAATATCTGCGTATTGATCTTGCCGTCGTGGTCGAGCACAGCATCTCTGGCGGCATCGTTGCTCGCGGCGACAAGGTCGGCATGACTCAGACCTCGGGAGTGTTCCAAAACCAATTCCCAGTCGATCTCGACGAGATCGAACGCGTAGATCGCGTTCTCGATGATGGGACGAACAAGCTCGTCTTCTGGGAGGGCATATTCGATCGTTGCCTGAAATCTCCTAAAAAAGGCCTTGTCCAGAAGCTCTGGATGGTTGGTCGCAGCGAAGATCAAACTCGTGCTCTTGTCCTCGTCCAGAAACTGAAGGAATGAGTTCAATATTCTTCGCGCTTCACCGACGTCGTTGTCGGCGCCTCGACTGGTAGCCAAAGCGTCAACCTCGTCGAAGAAATAAACGCCTCGGCGTTCGGTCATGGCCTCGAACACCAATCTCAGCTTTGCCGCAGTCTCTCCCATGAACTTGGTGATTAAACCGTCCAGCAACACCGTGAAAAGAGGCAGCCCGAGCTCACCCGCGATCGCTGCTGCGCTCATGGTCTTGCCTGTTCCGGGCGGACCCGTCAGTAGGAATTTTCGACGCGGCTCTAGCGATCGCTCGATCAATTTGCCTCTCTGGCGCTGCTCCTTCACGACTTTCGTCAATCGATTGAGCAGAACCTCACTGAGAACCATGCGAGACAGACGCGTATCCGGCATCGCCAAGGACATGATCCCGATAAGATCTCCTCGCGGGCGATGCAGGGGTATCGGATCTCTGGATTTCTGAATTACTCCTTGTCGTCCGCGCGCCTCCACAAGCAGAGCTTTCAACTCAGATGCGGCCTTCGCTTGTCCGCGCCGCACCGCCTCGTCGGCAGCTTTATCCGCCAAGTCCATGAACCGTTCATCGTCTCCACGGGCGTAGCTACGAACCAGTGCGATGATCTGCTGAACCGTTGCCATCGGCTTGTCCTTAGCTCTTACCGGGACCGTTGTCGGTATTGACCATCTTGTCAACATCCGACCCATCCACACGTTGCATAAGTTGCATAAACTGCATCACTAACTCAAGCTTCTGATCGCTCATTTTCTTGACCGCCGCCACGACCTCATCCCGCCTTCGTCTCGACGAGGCTCCGTAGACGTAAGCACGGATTCTTTCCTCTTTCGCGGGCCTGAGACCTATTCTCCCACTCAATTGTCTATTTAGCGTTGAGGCATTCCAGCCCAAATCCTTGGCCGCCGCTCGAAGGGAAATGCTCGAATCCTTCATATGGCTTCGGAGATCCGACATCAGTTTGGCCTGCGATAATGTTTGCAACGGTTGGCTCATGTTGCATACTATGCAACATTCGTTAGCCTAAAGCAAGAAGGGGGCACTGCGGCAGGACCGGCCCCAAAGCAACCGACGTTCATGCGGATACCGCCCTGAACGACGTCAATGTGCGCATCGGAATGATCTGGGCATAATCGACCGTGAAACAATGCAAATCCGGCTATAGCGTCACCGCCGGCACAGATGCAGCTTCCCCACATTCGCCTCGAAAACCGCCCGTGCGAATCCGGGCGGCGTGACGCTGCGAAGATTTCCCCGGTCTGGGGTCTCGGGCATGTGGTTGATGAACTTCGGACGTCCGACGGGGATCGGCCTCTTTTGCGGGAAGCGGAAGCCGCCGCCCGTCCATATGCACGTCCTTTTCGGATAATCGTCGGCCTCGCCGCCGTCGTAGCCGCCGAATTCGTTCGGATGGAACGAGAAGTCCGGGCGCCGCCAATAGCTGCCGAGGGTGCTGACGGGGTTCTCGATCATCCACGGCGCGCCGCTCCATTCGCAGATGCGCCGGCAGGCCTCGACGATCTCGATCGCCTCGGTGAGGCCGCCCATGCCCTTCTCCTTGAACCACCGCGCCCCGCTGACCGCGAGATGCGTGCAGGGCGGCGCGGCGAACACGATCGCATAGCGGCGCGGCGGCGGCATCCACGCCCGGACCGTCTGCCCCGATCCATGTGATCCCGTCGCGCGCGTGCTCGCCCTCGGGATGCTGGAGGTCGACGCAGAAGCATTCGGCACCGGCGTCGGCCCATGGGCGCACCATGTTGCCGGTGCGGTCGCAGAGGCTGAGGACGGCGCCTCGGTCGGCGATCATGAGCCGAGCGATCTTCGTCGCCCAGGTCGGAACGTCGTCGGCTGAGACCCAACGCGACACCGTTTCCCTAGTCACCCCGAGGGCGCGCGCCATCGGCGCCTTCCAGCGCGCCCCGTACAGGACGAGGCCGGCGCGGACGAAGGGATCGGATTTTTGGACCGTGACGTCTTGATCACGGTGTCTGGTCGTAATGGCGTCCATGTGAGGCCCATTCCGTGAGGAAATGTCACGGTTGATGGGCGCGAGGATGCGGCAGGGGGCTTGCGCGGGGCGGGAGGTCAGAGGTGATAGGCAACCGCCGCCGCGGCGATCGTATGGAAGCGGTCGTAGCCGGCGATGGCGGTCTCCTTGAAGCCGGCGTCGTCCGCGACCGATAGGAAGGCATTGGTCTCGAGAGTGATCGCTCGCCACCCCAGATCGTCGAACCAGCGGTATTCGTCGCCGTAGGCGTCGACCGGCAGGACGACGGCTGTCGCGAAGGCGCGTTCCTCGCCGCGCTGGGCGACATCGAGCAGCGTTGAGACGACCTCGATATTGGCTTCGATCTCCGCCTCGATCTCGGACGGCCTGCCGCCCAAGGCCCGCGCGATTCCGCCGAGGAGGTCGTGGCTTCTGTCTGGGTGAGGAAGACCAGTAGTGTTCGGAGGCCGCTGCCCTAAGCACACTGGTCCACGGGCCTTGAGCAACGACCTTGATGCCACCTAATACAAATCGGCTGGTTTGCTATCGCGCAAGGGTCCGTAAGTCGCTTCCAAGTGAAGGAATATTTGCTCTGCCAAAGACAGGGCCGCTTGGCGATGTCCCGGGCCAGTCAAAATTTCATTCACAGACATATAGGGGCAGAAGTCGGCCTTGAATGTGTCTACACACTTTCCATCTTCGAGGTTACCCTCTGTCACCGTTTCGAAAAGTTTCCGGGGCAAAGGATGATTCGCTCGCGGATTGTGGAACAGCACTGTCTGCTGCGCCCAAGTCTCCTCAGGAGTATGGGGGCCGCCGACGATGTATGAAAATGGCCGAGGGACGTGAGCGTTAGGATCGAAATCGTAGAAAGTACCGTAGCGCACGATACTTATGTCTGGATCGGGATAGAGTCCCGTGATTGCCATTCGCAAGAATTTTGGAATGGTGCCGGCATTCGTCCAGAGCACAGCGGAAACATTCTCTGAATCGGGAAGGTCGAAGAAGCCTGATGGGATGACTTTTTCCCCAATCCCATGGCGTGCAATTGTCTCCGACGTCACTACGAGGTTTCCGGCGGCATCCCAAGACGGCTTGTGGTGTGTTCGGTAGAGATATTCGGCAGTTGCCGAACTGGAGAACATAAGCGAACCCGATTCATGGAAAGTTTGTATGGCGAGGACAAAGGGGGTTTCCCTTACGTGAGGCAGGTCCCAATAGGCTTTTGGATCCTTGCTTCTTCGTCCGATCCGATGCTGCATCTTGTTTCGCAGGGCACCGCCAATGCGGATGGGAATCTCGCTCTTGTGTTTTGATTTGACTCCTTCTTCGTCGAGTTCGACTTCGCTGAAGGGTTTATATGGACGAATAACCCCGTCCCCGGTGGAAGTCCGATTCGCCGTGGTGCATTCGATGGAAAGCCGAACACCGTTTTTCTCGACAGTGAAATCCGGATGCGGCTCATCCCCGATAATCTTGAATTTCTCCGAATGGAGAAGCTCGCTCACATACAGTTCGAACGTGCGGCTGTCGAACCCGGTCGTTTGAAATTGTTCGATAAAATTTCCGTCGCGGTCGGGGAAGCGCGAATAAGCGTCGTTCAAGAGACGTCGAGCGGACTTGTCGGCAGATGACGACGCGACGTGTCTGAAAGAGGGATGAAGCAGCTTTTCAGGCTTCAGGGGTTTGAACAGACTCCTCTGCGGTCGCATCGCCTCGGCGCCCTCCAGCCTTCACCGCCGCCTTTGCAGAGGCTCAATTAACAGGGCCCAGTAGTATTCTGCGGCGCCCTCGAAGGTGAGGTGGCGATCGCAGTCCCCGCCGCCGGCCATGCGGGCCATGCCGAGCGCTTTGAGGTAGAGACCTTGGTCGTCAGCCTCAATAGTCAAGTTCTCGTTCGACGAGTTGTCCAAGGCTTGATCGTTGTAGGAGAACGAGATCCCGTGCCCGAACATGCCGCCGAGTACGATCTTGCAGCGCGCCTCCGCCTTCCCCTCCCGGTAGATCACACCCGTGAAGCGGTTGGCGTCAATTCGCTTGAAGGTCGTTCGAATGGAGAGGTTACGATCTTGCAGCTCCTTCAGGGAATTCTCGAAGAAGCGCGACATAAAGGCGAAAGCCTCATCGAGGAAGCCGTCCTTGTCGACTTCAGTGAAAGACTGCTTGACCCTAAGGTTGCTCGACCTGGGCACGGGCTGCGCGGGCAACGGTCGGATCGCCGATGCCGACGCCTGAAGGGTCGGCGTCTTCGGGAGCGCGGCGCGGATCATCCGCACGACATCGAGGAATCCCTCGTCGAGATCCGCCCACGACCGTATCGGTTTTCCATCTGTCGGTGCCGCCAGTAGGCTACCGAACGGAGCGTGATGCCAATCGCATGGGCTCAGAATGACGGGGATGACGCGCGCCTCCTCGGCTTCATGACGCTCCATCGCACGCTTCATTTCGATGTCGAAGCAGTAGCCAGAGTTGAGGAAATCGACGGAGACTAGGAGCAGGATTACGTCGGCCCGTTCGAGTTCGGCATCGATACTGCCTGAGAAGTCGTCCCCGGCCTTGATGCAGCGGTCGTGCCATGGCTCGATGGCGCCTTCGCGTTTGAGCATCGACAGGTGCGCTTCTAAGCGGTTCCGAAGCGTTTCGTCGGCATGGGAGTAGGAGAAGAAAAGGCGGGCCAAACGATTTTCCTAGGGTGAAGGGTTGGCTATATGGGTGTCGTTGAACACGATCTTGCCAAAAGCGATTAACGTCAAGAATCTCCTCACGTCCGCTCACGGTTAACCGCCGAGACCCAGTAGCATCAAGTCTTGACTCAGCCAACCCTGCATTCTGGTGTAAGTTATTGAATATATTTATATATTGCCATTTTTTAGTGTGGCTTTTTGGTTTGCATAACTATTGAATTCGACACACTCTGAAAAATGAGAGGTTTGAATAACCTTGTATTTCGGTTTCTCGTATTTGTCATATGAGCCGCGGCTCGTTGGGTAGCCACTAAGTCCAGAAAAAAAGCGTGACTCATCAAACAACGCAACTTCTGGGCATGTTCCGCTAACAAAGAAATTGTTGGCGCCACCAACCAAGTAAGCTTCCTCTCCTTGCATCGGCAGCATGGGGCCGTGATCGTCCTGAATTGGGAAACCCAAACCATCACAATTCGAAACGATTTCAAATGTGCGTTTCCTCCTCCCGCAACGATCCAGAATTGGACATCTGAATGGCAAACAAAGTTCCCGTGATCGCTTGAAGTAGTCTTCTTTTCTATACATCGTGATATCAGCGGAGATTGCGGTAATCAGATCAGGCATGCCATTGTCGGAAGCTGTAATTGTCGGCTTCACAGCGGATGTGCGTGGCAGGGCGTCCCGGATCTTCTGAACGACATCCAAAAACGCCTCGTCGAGGTCCGGCCACGACTGTATCGGTTTACCGTCTCTCGGGGCGGCAAGGAGCCTGCCGAAGGGGGCGTGAAGCCAGTCACAATGGCGCAGGATGACCGGGATGACACGAGCCTCTCCAGCCTCATTGCGCTCCATCGCTCGACTCATCTCGACATCGTAGCAATAGTTGGAGGCAAGGAAGTCGGGCGAAACCAAAAGCAATATGATATCGGCCCGATTGAGTTCCGCGTCGATGCTGCCAGCGAACTCCTCGCCCGCAGTGACGCGACGGTCGTGCCACGTCTCGATCGCACCCTGCCGCGTCAACAATGACAGATGAACTCCCAAGCGATCACGGAGCGCCTCGTCGGCGTGACAGTAGGAGAAGAACAAACGAGCCAAGGAAATTTCCTATGCTGAGCGTCTGTCGCGCGACAGTCTCTATAAGGTTCTTACCGAAAGCGACAACGGTCAAGGAATCGCATGTAAGTCAACTTCGCCACTTGCGACTCAAACGACAATCCCCACCTTGGCCTTTCAGGGAAGCGGAACGCGACTCGCAAAGGAGGCATCGACGATGGGCGCGGGAATGAAGCATTACTACAATATTTCACACCCCTATTCGGCAACGATCGGATTTCGTCGCGTGAAAAAGCCGAACGGTGAAGTTCGAAATATCCTCGCAATCGTCGCAGAGGACATGCCTCTTCATCCGACCGATTACGGATTTGACCAAGCGAAAGAGGATGCATTGGTCAAGACCGCTGTGAATTGGGCAAAAGGGACCGAATACGACGAAATTCAGATCGAGAGTGACTGATGATTCGGCAATTCGAAAATTTGCAATCCAGCGACGGATATCTGAGTGTGGAACAAATCCGCGCCGCCGCCGTCCGTGGAAGCGCTCATCATCAATGCGAGCTTGCCGTCCGATATCTTTACGGACGAGGAGTTGAGCAGGACCATTCCAAATCCGCTGAATGGTTTCTCAAAGCCGCGCAGCAAGGCGATGTGCAGTCACAGTCCGCAATCGGCGACATGTCCGCGAAAGGCGTCGGCATCCAAAGAAACGTAATCGAGGCATCGACGTGGTGGAGCCAAGCCGAGAAGCAGGGCTACCAGACATTTCGGTGGAGTCACTACGACCGCTGGCTCCTGCCCTCTGCTGAAGACGGTGATCCCGACGCGCAATTCGACATGGCGTTGATCCTGATGGGCGACACGACGTTCAAAATCACGCGTGACCCCCAAAAAGCCGTCGCCTATCTTATGGCAGCGGCGGAGAGGCAGCATCTCTTTGCGATGCACCGTTTGGGGATCGCATATGAAAGAGGACAGGGCGTCGACCGCGACGATGCGTCTGCATGGATGTGGTTCTACGTGGCGGAAAGCAGTGGATTAGAGCAGGCGACGGTCGACCGGCGTCGCGTTGCCTATCGACTGTCGCCGCAGCGTATCGAAGATGCGAAGCGTGAAGCACGGGGACGGTGGGCATCCCATATGATTGTACAGATCTTGGTGATCACCGATTTTTGACCGTCTTGGAGCGGCGCTCACACCTCGACGACAAATCCTTCGCGAAACTCCCCATTGTCGACCGCGCCGCCCCGCGTCCTCGGCCCGTTGCCCTTGGGGTTGCAGACCACGCGGGTGGCGCCGACGCGATAGTCCGACGACGCATGGCAATGGCCGTGGACCCAGCAGGCTGGGCGTCCCCGCTCGATCGTTTCCGAGAGGTCCGAGGCGAACGCCGCGCTCAGGACGCTCTGGGCGTATTTCGCATGGACGGAGCGCGGGTGCGGGGCGTGGTGCGTCACGACGACGGTCGGCCCCGCGAAGGGTGCCGCGAGCGACGCCTCGATGAAGGCGAGGTCGCCCTGGTGGCGTGCGAGGGCGTTGCCCGGAGAGAAGGCCCCGTTGCCCGAGCGGATCAGCCGGTGGTCGTACATGCCGCCGGCGGCAACCTCCATGGCGCGCTTCGGGTCGCCGCCGAGCGCGTAGTCGGTCCAAAGAATCGCGCCCACGAATCTTGCGCCGGCGACGACAGCGACCTCGCGATCGAGCAGCCGCACATTCGTCCCCTCGGCGGCGGCGCGCCCGTCCGCAATCGCGGCGTCGATGTCGCCGCTGAAGAGCTCATGGTTGCCTGGCACGTAGACGACGGGCCGCCCGGAAAGTGCCGGCGCCGCCGCGAGGGTTTCGACGGCGACGCGCGGCGTCTCGGCGATGTCGCCGGCGAACACCGCGACATCGAAAGGCGGCAGCTTGTCGGGCAGCCGCCAATAGGGCCGGTTCTCGAGGTGCAGGTCCGAGAGGACCAGGATCAAGGTCACGAATCTTCCGTCTGCGCCTCCGCCGGCGCGCGCTCGGCCGGCCGCGGCGCGAGGCGCGTGAGGGCCTTCGTCGTCTTCGCGCGCTTCGCGGTTTCCATGCGCTTCTGGCTGGCGCGCTTGGCTGCTTCGGTCACGGGTCTCGGTCCGACGGGCGGGGCGACCGCGAAACGCGGCAGCATCTTGATGGCCGCCCACATCGGGTCGAGCGGCATGTCGCCGCCGTATTTCTCGCCCTCCGTGCGCGGCGCGTGACCCTCGATCGCGTCGCGGACCTCGGGATTCATTCCGACGATCCGGGCGAGCCGGTTGAACGTGTGACGCCAGGCGTGGTTCGGCTGGATTTCCTCGTCATCGACGCCGATCACGCGAACCCACTCGGCCATCTTGTCGGCGACCTTGTGGTTCTGCGGGCGGGCCTCGTCGCCCTTGCGGCGCTTCATCGGATCGACGAACAGCGGCCCGGCTCGCTTGCCTTCGACGAAGCGGTGGAAGCCCTGCTCGACGAGATGAGGATGGATGGGGACGTCGCGGGCCTCGCCGGTCTTGATCCGCCGCCCTCCTTTCGGCGTCAGGCGCATGACGAACACGCGCTCATCCCCGATCGTCCGCCAGTAGAAATCCTCCCGGTGGAGCTGGGTGATCTCGTTCACGCGGGCGCCGCTGTAGGCCATGAGCCACGGAACCCAGCGCAGGGCGTCCGCGAACTCCCGCCCGACGCGGGGATCGGGCTCGCGCAGCGTCTCGCTGAGGATCAGCGCGGCCTCGTCGTCGCTGAACGCCGGCGAGCGCGTCCTGCTCTTCTTCGGAACCCTGATCGTGATCTTTTCCGCCGGGTTCTTCTTCAGCCGGCCCTCGGTGACCGCCCAGCCGTAGAAGCTCCGAACGGCGGCCAGATAGCCGTTCTTGATCGTGCCGGCGCCGATTCCCTCGGCGAGCAGTGCCTTCTTCCACGACTGGAGATCGGCCTCCGTCACGCCCGAAAGGTCGGCCGCCCCCATGTGCTCGCCGAGCTTGACGAGCATGCGACGATAGCTGGGAACGGTGCCTGCGCCCCAGCCGGAAGCCGCGGCGCAGGCGTCGAAGTCGTTTTCGACGGTGAGCGGCTCCTTGGCGAGCGGCAGGGTCGGCTCGACCTCCTCCCATTTCGGGAATTCGTCCTCGATCTCGAGGATGCGCTTGCGCGGGTATTTCTTGTTGGCGTTGGCGAGAAGAATCTCGTTGGCGACCCCGCCCGCCCGGATCGCGGCCCGCGCGAGCGGGATCAGACCGGTGTCGGGAATGACGATGTCGCGGGCTTCCAGGAAGCGGCGGACCTCATTGAGATAGTCCGCCAGCAGCGCGCCTGGACGCCTTTTGGGAATTTTCAGGAACTCGTCGCGTTTGATCTTCCGTTCCCATTTGTCGGGCGTCCCGGGATCGCCATCGTGCTGCGCGACGTACCAGCGATAGAATTCGCCCGCCAATCCTTGGATCTGCTTCTGCGTCAGCTCCACTCGCTGGGCGTCGACCGCGGCCTTGCGCTCGACGTAACGCTCATAGACGTCCCACTCCTCGGCGATCTCCGCGGCCTTGGCGACGAAGAGCCGCTTGGCCTCGGTCGGATCCTTCGTTCGAAGGCTGCGATAGAGGATGGTGCATTTGACGAAGGGGCGGAGCCGATTCGGCACGCGCTTGCGGAAATAGAATGTTCCCGACTCGGTTTGCCAAAGAGAGGTCATTCTGGGCGCCATTATATAGTACCGCTGTATAGAAGCGGACGGTGGCAATGCCCTGAATTCTAAGCAACTCTCTGTTAAAGTGCAGTTAAAGCCAGAGATTGGCGGAGAGGGAGGGATTTGAACCCCCGATACGGTTGCCCGTATGCCGCATTTCGAGTGCGGTGCTTTCAACCACTCAGCCACCTCTCCGGAGGCGAAAGCGAGGACTTGCCCCGCTCGCGGCGAAGCGCCCAATAGCACGCGTTCGCCTCGGCGATCAAGGCTCGGCGAAGCGATTGCAGGCAACGAATCCGGGTTAACAACCCGTTGACGTTCCACCGTCATGGCCGGGCTCGTCCCGGCCATCCACGCCGAGACGTTCCGCAATGCTTCATCGAAGCGGATTTGTTCTGCCTGTGTTCGCAGTTCTCCGCGATGTCGCGGCGTGGATGCCCGCGACAAGCGCGGGCATGACGCGGCTGTTAACCAATTGGAAACCTGAATTCGGAGCCCTGTAGAAGCGATTGGACGCTTCTCTTCGTTCGGCCTCGCTCCAGGCCGGCGGCGCAGATTTGCCGATCGTTAACCTTAATGAGGTCTAACGGATCGGCCTGCCTCCCTCGCGCGCTCGCGGCTCTCGCGTGAGGGCGGGCCTCTGGAACATGCGCATGACGCCCAAAGCCAATGAACCGAGACCGCGACGAGAGCGGCGTCCCTTCGTCATCGAATTCTCGCTCGGCGCGCATTCGCGGCGGGTGGAGCTCTCCGCCCCGATTCTGGTCGTCGCCGGCGCGGCGGCGGTCGCCGCGGGGTTGCTGGCGCCTTGCGCGGCCGCCTATCTCGCCTTTCGCGACGACATGCTCGCCGAGCTGGTCGATCGCCAGACTCAGATGCGCTACGCCTATGAGGATCGCTTGGCCGCCATGCGGCTGCGGCTCGATCAGGCGACGAGCCGGCAGTTTCTCGCCCAGGGCGATGTCGAGAGCAAGGTGCAGACCCTGGTCGCCCGCCAGGCCAAGCTGGAGACGCGGGCGGCTCTCGTGGCGCGGCTCGTCGACGGCGTCGCGTCCAAGGAGGGCGGGGTCCCCGTCGCCGCGCCGCGCCGCGCGAGCGTCGTAGCGCCTGCGGGATTGCCGTCCGGCGCCAGCGCCTATGCGCCGGCGCCCGAGGAGCGGCCGGAGCCTTTCGCCAGCTTCGACAAGCCGCAGCCGGAGGGTCTGGAGCTGCGGCTGCGACGCGAGGAGGACGCGCCGGCCAAGTCTACGACCAACTCTTCGGCCGAACGCGGCGGCGCCTCGGCAGCGCTCGCGCCGCAGACCGGCCTCGCCGCCGACGCCGGCCTGCCGATGCAGTCGCGTCTCGCGCATTTGGAGGCCGCTCTCAATCGCGCCGAGCGCGAGCAGACCCAGCGGCTCGGCCGGCTGGTCGAGCCGATTCGGGCGGCGACCGCGAAGCTGCGACGCGCTTTCGATGTCGCCGGCCTGCCGGTCGAGCGCTTTCTTCCCAAGGGCCGCGCCAAGGCCGATGGCCAGAGCTTCGCCGGCGGTCCCTTCGTGCCGGCCGAGCGCAGCGATCTCTTCGAGCGCGAGCTCGGCGCCGCCGAGACCGCCGCCACCACGCTCGAGGGGCTGCGCAGCGCGCTGCCCTGCGTGCCGCTGCGCAAGCCGCTCGCCGGAGCGCCGGAGACCACCTCCGGCTTCGGCTATCGCACCGACCCTTTCTTCGGGCGGGCGGCGCTGCATACGGGCGTCGATCTGCGCGATGATTACGGCTCGCCCGTGCGCGCCACGGCGGGCGGCGTGGTCGTCAACGCCGGGCCGAGCGGCGGCTATGGGCAGATGGTCGAGATCGACCATGGCTCCGGCCTCACAACGCGCTATGCGCATCTCTCGGCCATCACCGTTTCCGTCGGCCAGGAGGTCGCTCCGGGCGAGACGGTCGGGCGGCTGGGCTCGACGGGCCGCTCCACCGGGCCGCATCTGCACTATGAAGTGCGGGTGGACGGCGAGCCGGTCGACCCCTCGCGCTTCCTGCGCGCGGCCTCGACATTGGCGGAGAGCCATTGAGCCGGGCTGGCGTTATGGGGCGAGTGCGATAAAAGACGCGGGGCCGGCCTCGTCCCGCCGGCGCGGACACATCGGACCCCATGGCCCCGCCACCCCTTTTGACGCTCCAGAATGTCGGGCTGACGCTCGGCGGCAAGCCGCTTTTCGAATCGGCCGATCTTTCCGTCTCGCCCGGCGAGCGGCTATGTCTCGTCGGCCGCAATGGCTCGGGCAAATCGACCCTGCTGCGCATCGCCGCCGGCGAGGTGGAGGCGGATTCCGGCGCCCGCTTCCTGCAGCCGGGCGCGAGCCTGCGCTATCTGCCGCAGGAGCCCGATCTCTCGAAATTCGAGACCACGCTGGATTATGTGGTCGCCGGCCTCGGCCCGACCGACGATCCCTATATCGCCAAGGCGCTGCTGCTCGAGCTCGGCCTCACGGGCGAGGAAAATACGCGCAGCCTCTCCGGCGGCGAGGGCCGCCGCGCCGCGCTCGCCCGCATCCTCGCGCCGGAGCCGGACGTGCTGCTGCTGGACGAGCCGACCAACCATCTCGATCTGCCGGCGATTCTCTGGCTCGAGGAGCGGCTCGCCGGGCTGCGCTCGGCGATCGTCATCATCAGCCATGATCGCAGCTTCTTGCAGGATCTGACGCGCTCCACACTCTGGCTCGATCGCGGGCGGACGCGATATTTGTCGCGCGGCTTCAAGGAGTTCGAGGCCTGGCGCGACCGCGAGCTGGAGGAAGAGGAAAAGCAGCAGCACAAGATCGACCGCAAGATCGTCGCGGAGGAGCATTGGCTGCAGCATGGCGTCACCGGCCGCCGCAAGCGCAACCAGAAGCGTCTCTCCGATCTTCACGAGATGCGCGCACGGCGGCGGCGGCATGTCGGGCCGACGGGCGATATCAAGCTCGAGGTCGCCGAGGCGCAGGCCTCCGGCACGCTGGTCGTCGAGGCGCGCGGAATTTCCAAATCCTTCGGCGAGCGCGTGATCGTCGATAATTTCTCGACGCGCGTGCTGCGCGGGGATCGGCTCGGCGTCGTCGGCGCCAATGGAGCCGGCAAGACCACTCTCATCAAGCTGCTGACCGGGACGCTGGCGCCGGACGGCGGCCATGTGCGCCTCGGCGCCGCGGTCGAGATGGCGACGCTGGATCAGAGCCGCGCCAGCCTCGATCCGCAGACGACATTGAAGGACGCGCTGACCGGCGGCGGCTCCGATTTCGTCGAGATCAACGGCCAGCGCAAGCATGTCATCGGCTATATGAAGGACTTCCTGTTCGGAACCGAGCAGGCGCGCACGCCCATCGGCCGGCTCTCCGGCGGCGAGCGCGGGCGACTGCTGCTGGCCCGCGCGCTGGCGCTGCCCTCCAATCTTCTGGTGCTGGACGAGCCGACCAATGACCTCGATCTCGAGACGCTGGATCTCTTGGAGGAGATGCTGGCCGATTATCCCGGCACGCTGATCGTCGTCAGCCATGATCGCGATTTTCTCGATCGCGTCGCCACTTCCGTGCTGATGTCGGAGGGCAATGGCCGCTGGCTCGAATATGCCGGCGGCTATTCCGACATGGTGACGCAGCGCGGCGAGGGCGTGCAGGCGCGAAGCGCCGCCGCCGCCCCGCGCGAGGAGAAGGCGAAAGCGGCGAGCGCGCCGCGGCCGAAATCCGCCGCCAAGCCGCGCCTCTCCTTCGCCGAGCAGCATGCGCTGACGACGCTGCCGGCGAAAATGGAGGAATTGCGCGGCAAGAGGGAGAAGCTGCAGAAGTTTCTCGACGATCCCGGCCTCTATGCGCGCGATCCGGCGAAATTCGCCGAAGCCGGCAAGCTCCTCGCGAAAGTGGAGGAAGATCTCGCCGCCGCCGAGGAGAACTGGCTGGAATTGGAGATCAAGCGGGAGGAAATCGGCGGGTGAGGCGCCTCGCCCCTCCCCTTTAAGGGGCTTGCAGATTCGCATATCTACCAGCTCACCCACCACGTCCTGGCCGGGCTTGTCCCGGCCATCCACGCCAAGGCATTGCGTCTACTGCCTAATTTTGCGCAGCGTCGACGCTCCAGCGCATTCTGACGGAGCGGCGAAGACGCCCGACGCAAGAAGCCGGTATTTGCAGATGGCGGGCGCTTCCAAAGATATCTCCGCCGATTGGCGTGGATGGCCGGGACAAGCCCGGCCAGGACGGCCGCGAATGCGATAGCCTTCAGGCGGAGGGACGCGCTCCTTCCCCGCCGTTGCTTTCGGCCTGCGAAACGACTATCCGCCTTTTCTCCTAATCGACCGACAGAGGACGCCGCCCATGCCCGCCCCTTCCGCCGATGAGCTGAAACGACAGGCGGCCGCCGTGGCCCTCGAGGCCGTCGCGCCGGGAATGCGGCTCGGGCTCGGCACGGGCTCCACGGCGGCGCATTTCGTCGATCTGCTCGGAGCAAAGGTGAAAGCGGGGCTCGACGTGCTCTGCGTTCCCACTTCCGAGCGCACGCGCGCGCAGGCCGCCGCGCTGGGCGTGCCGCTGGCGACGCTGGATGAGGCGCCGGAGCTGGACCTCACCGTCGACGGCGCCGATGAGCTCGACGCGAAAATGCGCCTCATAAAGGGCGGCGGCGGCGCGCTGCTGCGGGAAAAAATCGTCGCTGCGGCGTCGAAACGCTTCATCGTCATCGCCGACGAATCGAAGAAGGTCGAGACGCTCGGCGCCTTTCCGCTGCCGGTGGAGATCGATCCTTTCGGCGCGAAGGCGACGCGGCTGCATGTGGAGCGCGTCGCGCGCGATCTCGGCCTGATCGGGACCGTCGGCCCGCGGCTGAAGCCGGACGGCCATGTTTTCGTCACCGACGGCGGCCATTTGATCCTCGATTGCGCATTCGGCGCGATTTCCGATCCCGACGCGCTGGCGGATCGCCTCTCCGCCATCCCCGGCGTCGTCGAGCACGGTTTGTTCATCGGCCTCGCCACGGCGGTGGTCGTCGCCGGCCGCGACGGCATCACGACGCTGGGCGCGGTGTAACCGAGCGACGCACAGCCGCCGAATTGGTTTCACGAGGAGACGTCCCGAGTGATTTTTCGCCTGACGATCGGTTTCGCCGCGCTCATTCTGGCGACAGCCGCCATCGCCGCCGAGCAGCGGCCCGGCGCCGTCCCTGCGGCGGCCGTCTCGCCGCCCATCGCCTCCGCTCCGACGGTCGCGGCCACGCCGGCGCAACTGGCGTTGGCGCGCACCATCGTCGTCGATTCCGGCATAGCCTCGTCTTTCCGGCTCATCATTCCGCAATATCTCGAGCAGATCGCCCTTTCGGTGACGCGCACGCGGCCCGAAATGGTGCCGGACCTCAATCTCGTGCTCGCCGCCGTGCGGCCGGAATTCGACAAAAAGGTCGAGGAGATGATCGACAGCGCCGCGCAGCTCTACACGCAGCGCTTCTCGCCCAAGGAGCTCGAGGATGTCGCGGCTTTCTTCAAGAGCGCCTCGGGCCGCAAATATGTCGGGATGCAGCCGGTGCTGATGAGCGACATGTTCGTCGCCATGCAGGCGTGGTCGCAGAAGATTTCCGTCGACATGATGACGCGCGTGCGCGAAGAGATGCGCAAGAAGGGCCACGAGCTCTAGCCGCCCCATGAACGGAGAAATCTGGAGCGGGCGAGCTCTGGCGGGACCCGTGCGGGCCTTTCGCCCTCGGGTCGCAGATTCCGGGGTTCGAAATGGCAGAGCATGATTATGATCTCGTCGTCATCGGCGCAGGCTCGGGCGGCGTTCGCGCGGCGCGCATCGCCGCCGGCTATGGCGCGAAAGTCGCCATATGCGAGGAGTTCCGCATCGGCGGAACCTGCGTGATCCGCGGCTGCGTGCCGAAAAAGCTCTATGTGATGGCGAGCCGCTTCCACGATGATTTCGAGGACGCCGCCGGCTTCGGCTGGCGCGTCGGCGAAGTGGCGTTCGACTGGAAGGCGCTGGTCGCCGCCAAGGAGGCGGAGATCACCCGCCTTTCCGGCCTCTATGCGCAAAATCTCGAGAAGGCCGGCGTGGAGGTCATTCGCGAGCGCGGGGTGATCGCCGGGCCGAATGAAGTGTCATTCGCCGGCGGCAAGCGCGTCTCGACGCGTTATATTCTGGTCGCCACCGGCGGCGCGCCGACGTTGCGGCCGGACATTCCGGGCCTCGAGCACGCCATTTCCTCCAATGAGATTTTCGATCTGCCGGAACTGCCGAAGAGCCTGCTCGTCGTCGGCGGCGGCTATATCGCCGTGGAATTCGCCAGCGTCTTCGCGCGGCTCGGCTCCAAGGTCCATTTGTCGCTGCGCGCCGATCTGCCCTTGCGCGGCTTCGACGAGAATCTGCGCCGCCTGCTCGACGAGGGCCTCGTCAATGCGGGCATAGAGATTCACCGCGGCGCTCTGCCGACCGAGCTCGAGAAGACCGCGAGCGGACTCGTCGCGACGCTGCAGAATGGCGCGCGGCTCGACATAGACGCCGCGCTGCTGGCGACCGGCCGCGCGCCACTGACGCAGGGCTTGGGGCTCGAGGCGGCGGGCGTCGCGATGAAGGAGAGCGGCGCGATCATCGTCGACGATTATTCGCGCACCAATGTTCCGTCCATCTACGCCGTCGGCGATGTGACGGATCGCATCAATCTGACGCCCGTCGCCATTCGCGAGGGCCATGCCTTCGCCGATACGGTGTTCGGCGGCAAGGATGTCCGCGTCAGTCACGAGCTGGTGCCGACGGCCGTGTTCACCACGCCGGAGATCGGAACCGTGGGCCTCGGCGAGGCCGAGGCGCATGAGAAATACGGCCGGCTCGAGATCTTCGAGACGAGCTTCCGGCCGATGCGCGCGACTTTGTCGAAGCGCGCGGAAAAAGTCTTCATGAAGATTTTGGTCGAGGCGGCCAGCGATCTCGTCGTCGGCGTGCATATTCTGGGGCCGGAGGCGGGAGAGATGGCGCAGCTTCTCGCCATCGCGCTGCGGCTCGGCGCGCGCAAGGCCGATTTCGACGCCACAATGGCGCTGCATCCGACGCTCGCCGAAGAGCTGGTGACGATGCGCACGCCGAGCCGCATCGTGGAATAGCGTTTCCTGTCGAAGCGGACGCCGGCACGGCGCCGCGACCGCGTTCGAAACGAGCCGATACGAGAACGAACGCCGATTTCCCGAGGAGTTCCCTCATCATGCAGCAAGGCGACATCGCCGCTAAATTTTCGGCGTTTTCGGAGCATTGGAGGCCGAAGGTCATCGCGTCCACGAATGGACAAGAGGTCAAGCTCGCGAAGGTTCAGGGCGTCTTTCCTTGGCATCTTCACGAAGACTGCGAGGAGATGTTCGTCGTCTGGAAGGGACGCTTCCGGGTCGAGTTCAGGGATAAGATCGTCGAGTTGGGGCCGGGGGAATATATCGTCGTCCCGCGCGGCGTCGAACATCGCACAGCCGCAGACGAGGAGGCCGAAATCATCATCTTCGAGCCCGCGGAGACGCGCAATACGGGCAATGTCGTCGATGAGACCTTCACCGCTCCGCAAGGCGTCGTGATTTGATGTCCGCGACCTGTGGGCGAACTGTCATCGACCCGAATCTCTCGTGACGCGTCACGACACCGCATGGGGAATCGTCTCGAGCAGAGGCGCTCGATCCGCGTGACGAGGCGATCCGAGCGTTTCGGATCGCCTCGCTTTTCATCCCCTACTTCACGAAGGACACGTCGAACAGCGGCGGCTCGTCGCCCTCGAAGAATATGCCGCGCTCGCCCTTTTCGCGCCCGAACTCATACTTCGCCGACATCGTGTAGGTGCGCTGTGGGAAGGGGTGGAACAGGAAATATTTGTAGTTGCCGATGTTGTCGACGCCGAAGTCGAAGCTGATGTGCTTGTTCCATTTGTAATGGATCTTCGTGTCGACGACGAAGAAGCGGTCGAAGCTCTGATAGACGCCATGGGCGATGTCGTTATTGGCGAGCGTCGACCACATCTGGCCCTGATAGCGGGCGGCGACGGTGAAGGCCCAATGATCGTCGGGCCGATAGGTCGCCTCCATTGTGGCGCGCCAATCAGGCACATTGGGCACGCGCTTGCCGGCGACAGAGAGCGCCCAATTGTCGTAATTCGTGCCGCCCGAAGGCGCCCATTTGCTGTCGGAAATGACGCGGGCGTTGAGATAGGTCGCGCTGCCGACGAGCTCGAGCCCTTGCACGAGAACATTGTCCTTGCGCGCCGCGACCTCGACGCCGCTGTTGCGGACGCGATCGACATTGGTCGTCTGCGACGCGGTGAAATTCTGCCCGGTGACGAAAGTGCTCTGCGAGATGATCGCGTCGCGCACTTCCTCGTCGAAGAGAGAGACGCGCACCGAGCCGTCCGCGCCGATCTTGCGCTCGACCGCGAGCTCCTTGCTGAGCGCCACTTCCGGCCGCAGATTGGGGTTGGGATTGACCAGCGTGCCCGAGGCGCCGGCGATCGTCGTCAGATTATAGAGCTCCTTGGCGGTCGGGAAGCGATTGGCGAGGCCGATCGAGCCGGTGATCGTCCAATCCTCGTCCGGCGTCCATTGCAACGAGCCCTTGGGCGAGAAGCGCGTATGATTGAGAACGGGCTGATAAGTCGGCAACATGCTGAGCGCCGTGGCCGTCGAGCCGAAGCCATTGGCGTTGATGCTTCCGAGCGATTGATTATAGCCGTCCGACGCGACCCAATGCTCCCAGCGGCCGCCGACGGTGAATTTGAACTCTTTCGATATCCTCCACGCGTCCTGCGCCCATAGGGCCTGGGTGCGGGTCGTGCCTTGGCCGATGGAGGCCGCGACGCCATAGGACGAGGCCATGCCGCTCGTCCAATTGGTGGTGAGCCAGGTGGGATTGTTCAGATGGAACTGATCCCCATGCAGGCCGAAGCTGATGTCGTGGCCCGCGAGCACGCCGTCCGGCCGCAGAATGCCCTTGAGATCGAGCAGCGTCCAATAGGTGCCGTTGTAGCGGACATCCTTGCCGGTCGAGGAATAGCCCACCGGCGCCGCCGTGTAAGGCGAGCGCTGATCGGATTGCAGATAGGTGAAATGCGAGGCGGAGATTTCGAAATCGAAGGGTCCGCCCGTGTTGGATTTCACCGCCAGCGCATTGGTGAGCATCTTCTCCTGCACGCGGTAATAGCCGCTGCCGAAGCTCTGCATCGCCGCGGAGCCGATGCTGCCCGTTCCGCTCGTCGCGCCGAAGGCCTGCAGGCCGCCGGAGACATAGGATTGCGGAATGGAGGTTCCGTCATTGCTCCAGAAGCCGAGCGTGTAGGTCGCGCGGATGGTCGGCGAGAAGTCGTAGGCCAATTTCAGCTTGGCGTTGACCTGATCGTTCTCGAGATTGCCGGAGGAGCCGAGAACGGTGGCCGGCCCGCCGGATTTGGTGTTGCTGAAATAGGCGCCAGGCCAGCCGTAGAGGCTGCTCGACGTCACATAGGTGAGCGGCTGCGTCGTGCCATGGGCGTAATTGCCGGTGAGGAACCAGGAGAAATCGCCGATCTTGTCGCCGACGGAGGCGCTCGTCACCTCGGTGTGGAACAGCTTGCTCGTTCCATAGAGCGAGAAGTCCTGCAGCGAGACGCTCTGCTTGGCGGTGACTTCCAGCTTGTCGGGCATGCGCGTGGTGATCTGCAGCACGCCGCCCATCGAATTGCCCGGATATTGCGCCGAGAACGGCCCGTAGAGCATGTCGACGCGCTCGATCTCCTCCGGCGCGACGAGGCCCCAGCGCGGGGCGCCGATGCTGTTGTCATTGCCGATGAGGGCGGTGAGCAGCAGATCGTCGGCATAGACGAGACTGCGGGCGCTCGACGAGACGCCCCATGTGCGCGTCTGCAGCACGGCCTGTGTGTCGCCGTTGTTGCGTTTGCGCACGAACAGGCTCGGCAGATATTTGACCACGTCTTCCGTGTCGATGACGTTGATCGTCTCGTCGATCTGCTTGCGGGTGATGCTGGCGACAGTGTTCGGCAGAGCGAATTTCTGCACGAAGGCCGGTTTGCCGTCGGGAAGCGTCGGCGACCAGACGGAGGCCGGCGCGGGCCGTGACTGTGTGGGCCGCCCGTCCCCGGCGATGTCGATCGTCGGCAGCGCCTCCTGGGCGCGGGCCGGCGGAAGCGCCGCGGAACAGACGATGAAGAGCGCGCCGGCGGAGACGCCGCGCAGCAAATGATGGCGATGCATATTCGGATATCCTTCCCCTGACGCCCTCGCGAGGGCGCGCGTCGAATTGCGGCGCTCGCGCGCCGCGGTCATGTCGCGTCAGGAAAAGGAGGGGGAGGCGCGGGTCGGCGCGTTGCTGTCGTCGCGCGAGAAGGGAATGGCGGCGAATATCGTGGACGGGCGCGTCGTCGCCGCGCGCAAAGGCGGCGCGCCGACCCGCTCGGCGAGAGCGAGAAACGGGAGGCCGCCGGCGCCGAGCTCGCAAAAGCCGCAAGCTCCGTGCCGATGCGATGGATCGCTTTTGCGCGTGGGCTCGCCGCGATCGCTCGCCGCGGAAGCAGCGCTCGCCACGACATGGGCGACGACGCAGAGCCTCGTCGCCTCGCCGCCCGCGACATGCGTGCGCGCTCCGCCGAGAGGCGCGCTCAGCGCCTGACCCAGCAGTGCGAAAAGGAAGAGGAGCTTGGCGACCGCCGCCATCGCGCGCGTTGACTCTACCGATTAACCAGACGCGAATTAGCGCGCTCTTCCAAATAAATCCAAGATCCCGCAGATTGTCAGAAGTTAAAAAATCCATTAAGAGACATTTATGTCACACACGGGGGGCCAGCGCATAGAACTGCGGGCGATCTGCGCGATCGCCGCCGTTTTCGCGCTCGTTTTCGCTCTCCTCGTTTCCGGCGCGCCGCATCGGCTTTCGAGCGCCGCCGCCGATGGACGCGCGGGCGATCAGATCGTCCGCGGCGTGTGCCATGACGCGCTCACGGATGCGAATGTCGGAACGCCGGGCCGGCCTATGAAGAAAGGGGCGAATTGCCCCTGCTGCCTCGCCGCGCATTCCGGTCCGGCCGTGCTGCCCGACCGCATTTCCGCCGCCCTCCGCCGGGAGGTCGCGGCGCAGCCTGCCGTCTATCGAGTCTTCGCCGCCGCGCGGCCGCCTTTCGCTCTGTCGCAGGCGGTCAATGGCGCAAGGGCGCCGCCCGCCGGTCCGCTCGCTCTCTCCTGACGACAGGCGGGTTCCGCGCCGCTGGCGCGCGGGATCGGCGAAGACGGGCTTCGACGGAGCGTCCTCTTCCCTCGCGGACGGGACATTGCCGTTGGACGAACAAAATCACAAGCAACAACAATCTGCTGATCCGCGGCGGGCGCCGTGAGATCGGGGAACCCCAAGCGCGAGTGCGTCCTATGGAATACGGCTCAATTTCTCCTGTCACCATGTTCATCAACGCCGGCCCGGTAGGCAAGGTCGTGATGGCCGTCCTGCTCTTGGCCTCGGTATGGACCTGGGTGCTCATCGTCGAAGGCGTCGTCGCCTCCGTTCGCATCGGCAAGGCGGCGCGGATCGCGCGCTCGGGCGGGCCGGCCGGCCTGCTCGCGCCCATAGAGGCGGCGGGCGAACATGCCGCGGGCTTCGACCTTCCGGGCGAGTCGATCGGCGAGAAGCGCGAGCGCGTCGCCGAGATCATGAGCCGCGTCGGCCGCGAGCTGATGACCAAGGCGGAGGGCGGCTTGCCCAATCTCGCCGTCATTTCCTCGGTCGCGCCTTTCGTCGGCCTGTTCGGCACGGTGTGGGGCATTATGACGAGCTTCGCCGGCATCGCCCAATCGCAGGACACCAGCCTCGCTGTGGTCGCGCCGGGCATCGCCGAGGCGCTCGCCGCCACCGCCTATGGCCTCGCGGCCGCCATTCCCGCCTCGGTCGGCTATAACCGCATCGGCGCCTCCTTCTCGCGCGCCGGCCAGCAGGTCGCTCATTATGTCGAGGACAAGGCGCTCGCCGTCACCAGCGGCCACATCGTCGCCTCCAGAAAGCGGGAGGCTGCGTGATGGCCGGACTTCCGACGCGCTTCAAGAGCGGCGACAGCCTCTATCAGCCGCTCTCCGAGATAAATGTGACGCCGCTCGTCGACGTCATGCTGGTGCTGCTCATCATCTTCATGGTGACGGCGCCTCTGCTCGCCAAGGGCATGAAGGTCAATCTCCCGCAGTCCAAGGCGGCGCAGCCGCTCAATCCCAAGGAGCCGATCGTCGTCGCCGTCTCCAAGGACGGCAAGGTGGCGCTCGGCGCCGATGAAGTGTCGGCCGACGCGCTGGTCGACGGCATCAAGGCGATGATGGGCTCCGACACGAGCCGCATCGTTCATGTTCGCGGCGACAAGGAGGCCAATTACGGCGAGGTGATCGCCGTGATGGACAAATTGGCGACCAATGGCATCACCCATATCGCCATACTCACCGACTCGCGGCCCAAGGGCGCAGCGGCTGCGACGCCTGCCGCCTCCGCTCCTGCGGCCCCGGCTCCTGCGGCGGCGGTCCCAGCGGGAGGGGCGACGAAATGACGGATGCGATCCTCTCATCCTTCGAAAGCGGCGGAACCTCCATGGGCGATCCACCCTCCGTCAAGCCGGCGTGGCTGCGGCCGGCGAGCGTCGCGGGCGTGGTCGTCGCCCATGCGGCGGTCGGCTGGCTGCTGCTGAAACTGGCGGTGCCGAGCATCGCCAGCCTCGACTCGGTCAGCATGGAGCTCATCCCGCAGGGCGACTTCTTCGAATCGCAAGAAGTGAGCGCCGCGGAGGAAGAGCCGCCGCCGCCCGAGGAGATCGAGCAGCCCGATCTCGCCATTCCGCCGCCGCAAGTGATGGCGCCCGATGCGCCGTCGCTGCCGCAGCAGAAAGAGATCGTCGAGAAGAAAAAGAAAATCGTCGAGAAAAAGCGCGAGGTCGACCACGACAAGAAGCGCGAGGCGCAGGCGAAGCGCCGCATCGGCGCGCCGGAAGGCCAATCGCAGAGCGAGGGCATGTCGCAGAGCGCCTATAAGGCGATGCTCAGGAGAGCGATCCTAGAGCATACGCCGGGAAGCTCGGCGCTCGGCGAGGGAACCGCGCAGTGCTCCTTCCATGTGACGGCGGGCGGCAGCATCTCCAGCATTTCCGCGACCGGCTCGTCACCCGCCCACGCCGCGCTGGCGCGGCGCATATTGGCCTCCGTCCACGCCCCGCCGCCGCCCGGCGGAGCCTTTTTCGCGAGCCAGAATTTTCATTTCCACTGATCCGAAGACATATCGAGGACGTCCTATGAGAAAGATCGCTCTTGCAATAGCGGCCGGCCTGATCGCTGGCCCCGCCTATGCGGTGGAGAATGCAGCGCCGATATCGGCCGCCGCTCCCGCCGAGACCCCCACCGCCGCTCCCTCCGCCGCCGAACCTTCCCCTGCTGCTGCGCCCGCCGAGAGCAAGCCCAGGGCGGCCAAAGCCGAGACGCACGACAAGAGCAAGGACGCGGACAAAGACAAGAGCAAGGACAGAAAGCAAGCCGAGAAGGCGAAGCCCGCCGTCTCGAGGCAGGCCTATGTCAAGCTGCTCGCCGCGGAGATCAAGCGCCATGCGCCAAAGTCCTCGGAGGCGCAGACCGGCTCGATCCATGTCGCCTTCACCATCGGCTCCGCCGGCCGCGTCGTGTCGCACAAGGTGCAGAGCGCGTCCAATCCCGCGCTCGAGCCTGTCGTCACGCATATACTCGCTGCGGTCCGCACCGTGCCGCCGCCCGGCGGCTCCTTTTCCGCGGTGCAGGAATTCAACTTCCACTGATCGGCGGAAAGGCTAATGAAATCCCCGACCCTCGCGATAGCGTTCACACTCTGCGCGGGGGCCGCCCTCGGCGGCGAGCCGAAGCATTCGACCGTTTATGTCCTTCTCGTAAAGGGCGTGCTGGACCGGCAGACTTTTCCGGCGCCGCATCCCGCAGGACGGGTCGACGCCGAGATCGAGATAGGCGCGGACGCCTGCGGGGTTCCGATGCGCGCCTCGTGGCGTTGACGCGCGACAGGCTGGCGCGGGTCAGCCTGTCGCGCGTCAACGCCACGAGGACAATACCGCCTGCGTTATCGTTTCGTTTTCGTGCGTGAAGGACAGGCCAGATGAGACGCTCGATCTTTGTTCTCGCTTTTTCACTCTTCGCCATCGCGGCGCAGGCCGCCGGCGACGCCAATGGCCCGGCTCCCGCCGCGCCGACCCCTTCGGGCCTCTCGCAGAGCAAGTTCCTCGGCTTGCTCTATAGCGAGATCGCCAAGCGCACGCCGATGACGAGTCCCGCCGGGCCCGGCTCGGCGACGGCCAGCTTCCACATCGACGCCGCGGGCAAGGTCGACAAGGTGACGATCGCCCAATCGAGCAGCCCGAAACATGCGGAGATCGTCCGCAAAATCCTCACCGGCCTCGAGACTCCGCCGCCGCCCGGCGGCTTCTTCGAAGGATCGCAGAGGTTCAACTTCCACTGACCCGGGGATGGCAATTCTCCATTCCGTCGAGCAGATTTTCGGCTTCCGCTGAGAAAGACATCGCCATGAAACGCGCCGCGCTCGCTCTGCTGTCCCTTCTCGCCGCTTCGAGCGCGCTCGCGCAGGAGAAAGAAGCGGAGAAAGGCGCCCGAGAGAAAATGGGCCGGATGGCCCATGCCGCGGCGCCCGCCTGCGCCGATCCGCTTCCCAGATGCGCGGTCAGCGCGACGCCGTCCTTCGGCGCCGATGGGCGGCTGTGGCTGACCTATTCCGTCGCCGGCAAGGTCTATGGCGCAATGTCTCGCGACAATGGCAAGAGCTTCGCGCCGCCTTTCGTCATAGCGGCGCCGGCGGGAACGCTCGACGACAATGGCGAGGCGCGGCCCAAGATCGTCGCTCTGGCCGATGGGACCTTGCTGGCGAGCTACACCACGCGGCCCGAGAAAAGTTACGAAGGCACGGTCTTCGTCACGCGCTCGACCGACGAGGGCCGGAGCTTCGCGCCGCCGCAGCCGCTCGTCGACGACAAGGGTCAGCGCTTCGAGACCTTCATCCTCGGCCCCAAAGGGCGCCTCTTCGCCGCCTGGCTCGACAAGCGCGACGCCGCCAGAGCGAAAGCCGCCGGCGAGAGCTTCGAGGGCAGCGGCATAGCGGTCGCATGGTCCGATGATGCGGGCAAAAGCTTTTCCGGCAAGAGCATTCTGCTCGATCACAGCTGCGAATGCTGCCGCATCGGCGCGGCGCTCGATCGCGACGGCCAGCCCGTCTTCGTCTGGCGGCATGTGTTCGAGAATAATCGCCGCGACCATATGGCCGCCAAGCTCTCCGCCGACGGCAAGACGCTGACCGGCGCGCGCGTCAGCCTCGACGATTGGGCGACGAGCTGCCCGCATCAGGGCCCGGCCCTGGCGATCGACGCCGCCGGGCGCTGGCATATCGCCTGGTTCACGCGCGGCAAGACGCGCCAGGGCCTCTTCTATGCGCGCAGCGAGGATGGCGGCAAGAGCTTCTCCGAGCCCGAGCGCATCGGCGACGCCGAGCGAGCCCCGCAGCGCCCGCAGCTGCTCGCCTCCGGCGGCGCGCTCTATCGCGCCTGGAAGGAGTTCGACGGAACGACGACGACGATCCTCGCGCAGATATCGCGCGACGGCGGCAAGAGCTTCGACGCGCCGCGCGCGCTCGCGCAGACCGCGGAGGCTTCCGATCATCCTCTGCTCGTCGAGAGCAGAGGCGTCGTCTATCTCTCCTGGCTGACGCATGAGGAGGGCTATCGGCTGATCCCGCTGCAGCGCGACCATGCGCGAGCGCCCGCGCGCAACGCGACCGCGGGACTCGCGACGAAACATTGAGCGGCGCCGACGCCGATCGTCAGCAGGCGACGAGCTGCGTCTGCGTCACTTTGACCTTTACGGGTCGATTGAGCAATTCCATCAGAACGACGATGCGATCACGCTCGTTCATTTCGACGATCGTCGCGACGAAATCATGGAAGGCTCCGCCGGCGATGCGAACCTTCTGGCCGATCTCGAAGGCTTGCTCCGGCTTGGCGATCAAGCCGTCGATCTCTCTCGATCTGAGAGTCTCGACGAAATCCGACGGAAGGAAGCTCGGTCGATCGCCCAGGCGAACGAGCGTTCTCACGCCGAATGTCGAGCAGATCGGCGCCCATCGCGACTGCGGTGTCATCTCGACGAAAATATAGCCCGGAAACAAAGGCCGGGGGACGTCCTGCGTGCGGCGCGCATGTCGGACGCGCTTGAGCGCCAATGGGCAATAGGCGTGATATTGCTGACGCTGGAGATTTTCGAGCGCGACACGCTCTTGATGGGGCCGCGTGTTCACGACGACCCAACCATGCGCGCGGTGCGGGAAATCGATTTCGACAGTATCTCTTCCGACCAATGACGCCATGACAAACCTCGACTGCTTCTGCAATGCGGCGACGCCCCGAGCCGCTACCGATGCGGAGAGCCTGCGTCGGTTCGGACGATGCGATCGAAATTTCAAAAAGACGCAGCCGTTCGCTGCGCCGGGCGGCGAGACGTCGATACTCCTTTGCATGAGAGAGCCCAGGAACCGGTCGTGACGAGCCGCGGCGCGATTGAAATCGTCGTGATCGCCCCGCTTTCCGTTCACGTAATGTGGCGATCATATACGGCCGAATCCGGCTCTGTAAATTGCCGGAATAAGCCTATGACTTGTGGCGATCACGTAGGTTCGACGAAGCTCTCCAGCACCATTTTGCGTCCGGCTTTGTCGAAATCGACCTGCAGCTTGTTGCCGTCCACATTGGCCACTGTGCCGGGCCCGAATTTCTGGTGGAACACGCGCGCGCCCGCCACGAAGCGCGCGCTGGCGGAGGATTTCGCCAGCACTTCGCCTTCGATCATCGGCGGCGTGCGGCGCGCGGGCTTGCTCGCGCCGCTCTCGCGCGCGGTCTGCGCGCGCTTCCAGCCCGGCGTCGAATAGCTCGAGCCATAGCTGTCCATATTGGCGAAGCGCGAGACGCCGTAAGAGCCGTATTGCGAGCCGCCGGAGGCTTCTTTCACCTCGACATTGGCGGCCGGCAGATCATCGAGGAAACGCGAGGGCAAAGTCGTTTGCCACAGGCCGTGAATGCGCCGATTGGTGGCGAAGAAAATCTTCAATCGCCGCTTGGCGCGGGTAATGCCCACATAGGCGAGGCGGCGCTCTTCCTCGAGGCCGGCGCGGCCGCTGTCGTCCAGCGAGCGCTGATGCGGGAACAGCCCCTCCTCCCAGCCGGGCAGATAGACGGTCTCGAATTCGAGCCCCTTGGCGCCATGCAGCGTCATGATCGACACGCGCCGCTGATCGGCGGATTCATCCGTCTCCATCACCAGCGACACATGCTCGAGAAATCCCGCGAGATCGGGGAATTCCTCCATGGCGCGCACCAGCTCTTTCAAATTCTCGAGCCGGCCCGCAGCCTCCGGCGTCTTGTCGTCGCGCCACATTTGCGTATAGCCGGATTCGTCCAGCACCATTTCGGCGAGCTCGTTCTGCGGCGTCGTCTCGATGAGGCTGCGCCAGCGATCGAAATCGGCGATCAGCGTGCGCAACGTCGCGCGCGGCTTGGGCTTCAGCTCCTCCGTCTCCACGATCACGCGCGCCGCCTGCATCAGCGGCGCGCTCTCGCGGCGCGAATATTCGTGCAGCACTTGCAGAGTGGCGTCGCCCAATCCGCGCTTGGGCGTGTTGACGATGCGCTCGAAGGCGAGATCGTCGAAAGGCTGCGCGACGCAGCGCAGATAGGCGAGCGCGTCGCGTATCTCCAGCCGCTCATAGAAGCGCGGGCCGCCGATCACGCGATAGGGCAGGCCGAGCGTGATGAAGCGCTCCTCGAACTCGCGCATCTGGAACGAGGCGCGCACGAGAATGGCGATCTCCTCGAGATCATGCCCCTTGCGCTGCAATTGCTCTATGTCTTCGCCGATGGCGCGCGCTTCTTCCTCGCTGTCCCAGACGCCGGTGACGGTCGGCTTCTCGCCATCGGCGCCTTCGGTGAAAAGCGTCTTGCCGAGCCGTCCCTCATTGCGCGCGATGAGATGCGAGGCCGCCGCGAGAATATGCCCCGTGGAGCGATAATTGCGCTCCAGCCGCACGATTTTCGCGCCGGGAAAATCCTTCTCGAAGCGCAGAATATTCTCCACCTCGGCGCCGCGCCAACCGTACACGCTCTGATCGTCGTCGCCGACGCAGCAGACATTGTGCCGCCCCTGGGCGATGAGGCGCAGCCAGAGATATTGCGCTGTGTTGGTGTCCTGATATTCGTCGACGAGAATATATTTGAAGCGCTGCCGATATTCGTCGAGCACATCGGCGTTCTCGCGAAAGAGCCGCAGCGTCTCGAGCAGAAGATCACCGAAATCGACGGCGTTCAGCACCTTCAAGCGCTCCTGATAGAGCGCATAGAGCTTCTTGCCCTTGCCATCGGCGAAGCTCTGCGCCTCGCCCGCGGGAACATGATCCGGCGAAAGTCCTCTGTTCTTCCAGGCGTCGATCTGATGCGCCAGCGCGCGCGGCGGCCAGCGCTTGTCGTCGATATTCTCGGCCTGCAGAACCTGTTTGAGCAGGCGGATCTGATCGTCGGTGTCGAGAATGGTGAAATTGGATTTGAGCCCCGCCAGCTCGGCATGGCGGCGCAGGATTTTCGCGCTGATCGCGTGAAACGTGCCGAGCCATTGCAGCGCCTCGGCGCCGGGGCCGGCCAAGCTCTCGATGCGCTCGCGCATTTCGCGCGCGGCCTTGTTGGTGAAGGTGACGGCGAGGATTTCCCACGGCCGCGCCCGCCCGCTGGAGAGAATATGCGCGATGCGCGTCGTCAGCACGCGCGTCTTGCCTGTGCCGGCGCCGGCGAGCACCAGCAGCGGGCCGTCGATGGTCTCGACGGCGGCGCGCTGCTCTGGGTTCAGCGCCTCCAGAAAGCGCCCGCGTCCGGCGAGCGCCGCGGCGCGCGCGGCGACGCCGCCCTCGAGCGGGGTGAAATCTTCCGGCGCTGGTGACAAGGCGATTCTCCTTCGAAGCGCGGAGAATACAGGAGAACGGAAGGCGAATCACCGCCCGATTGGCGATATGCCCCCAAATGTGGAGACCGCAAAGCGCGACCGTCGCGGCTCGAAAGGCTGCGCCGTCAGCCCTCCTCGCGCGCCTTTGCGCCCACCACCAGCCCTTCCTGGAACCAGCCGGTGAGCATTTGCGCGAGGCGCTCCGGCGAGGCGTCCGCGAGATCGCGGAAGGCGGCCATTTGGCAGATGTCGCCGAAAGCGTGACCTTCCATCGCCAGCGACAGCGCCATGAATTCGTCCGCCTCCAGCGGGCAATGCACGGAGTCGAGATCGGCGCGCCAGATCGCGACATGGCCGCGGCCTTCGCCCGGCGGCGGCAGGTCCTGCTGCTCCATCGCCGCCTCATGCGTCGCGATCGTCCCTTCCTCCAGCTCCAGCAATATGAGGCTCGGGTGAAAGGCGAAGGAGAGGCGCGGCCATTGCTCGGGCGCGAAGGCGGCCAGCTCCTCGATCGGCAGAGCTTCGGCGTCGGGCGCGTCGAAAGCGTCGGTGAGCGCGCGCTCGAACATTGCGAGGTCGATCGCCCGCGCATTGTCGCGCCAAGCGTCCTGCTCGCGCAGGAAGTCGGGAAAGCGCGTCGTGTACCAGCGGGCGTTGCGCTCGCGCGAGGGCTGCGCGCCGATATAGGCGTCGGCGAGCGCGTCGAAGGCCGCTTCGCCGATGAGCGCGCGAAGGGCGGGGAAATCCGCCGCGAGAAATTCGGCGAGCCGCGCGTGATAGGCGTTCACATAGACGCCGAACAGCGTGGTGCGGTCGGCCTGACGCGAATTCTTCACCGATTCGAGAATGCGCGCGCCATCCTCGGCGCCGGCCAGCACGCCGGCCTGGAACATGGCCTGCAGATCGGCGAGCCTCATGCGGCGCTCCGCGTGTTTTCGGCGTCTATGCGGGCGGCGATCTCGCGCATATGGCCGAGTTCGGCGAGCAATTCGTCGAAAGGCGGAAAATTATCGTCGCGCTCGATCATCGTCGAGACGGCGCCGAAGCGTCGCCGCGCACGCTCATAGAGCGCCCACACTTCGTCGCAGACCGGCTGGTCATGCGTGTCGATGCGATGCGTGCCATTGTCGGTATGGCCGGCCATATGAAATTGCGCGACGCGATCGGGATCTATCGTGTCGATGAACTCATTGGCGTCGAAGCCGTGATTGAAGCCCGAGACGAAGACATTGTTGACGTCGAGCAGCAGCAGGCAGTCGGCGCGGCGCGCCAGCTCGTTGACGAAGGTCCATTCGCTCATCTCGGATTCGCGAAAGGCGACATAGGTGGAGGCGTTCTCGACGACCAGCCGGCGGCCGAGGAAATCCTGCACGCGCATCACGCGCTCGGCGACATGAGCGAGCGCTTCCTCCGTATAAGGAATCGGCAGGAGATCATGCAGCGTCACGCCATGCACGCCGGTCCAGGCGAGATGATCGGAGACCCAAGCGGGCTCGATGCGCTCGGCGAGGGCTTTCAATTCGCTCAGATAGTCGAAGTCGAGCGGATCGGTAGAGGCGAGCGACATTGCGACGCCATGCATGACGATCGGATAATCGGCGCGCACGCGCTCCAGCATGGCGGTCGGCCGGCCGCCGCCCACCATGTAATTTTCCGAGATGATCTCGAACCAGTCGACCGCGGGGCGGGTCGAGAGAATTTCGTCGTAATAGATCGGCCTCAGTCCGAGGCCGTGTCCCAAAGCGGGGGGTCTGGTCATGTCTCGCGCTCCACCTGCTCTTTCGCGTCGCCCCCGCCGCGAGATCGATCGCGCCCGACATCGGCGCGATCGACGGTTTCGACCTTTCAGCGGCCGGCGCAGGAGCCCTTGGCGCTGCAAGAAGCCTTATGGCTCTTCTTGTGCTTGCAGACGCCCTTCTTGGTCATGCACTTCGTCTTGCCGCCGCAATGGCCTTTTTCCATATTGCAGACATGTTTGGAATGCTTGGCGGAGGCCTGCGTCGAAACGCCGCCCGCGAGCGCCAGCGCGATAGCGGCCGCGGCGATGGTCGAGCCCGAAACGATCTTGGCTTTCATTTTTTTCTCCTTTTTCGCGCGCCGCCCGCGGGCGGCGCGCGCGACCCGGTTTTCCAGGGCCGGGCGGGACCATAACACTCGCGGAACGATTTGAAACGCCGCTTCGATTCCGCTCGCGGCGGCGGTTTCCCGGCATGGTCGACAGTTCCGCTTCCCATTCTTCCCGCGGCCGCCCGGTCGGGGCCGGCGGCAGCGCGGCGGCGGCCGGGCATGGCGCCATGACGGCGGAGCAGGCGATGCAGGATTATGTTCTCGTCGTGAACGCCTGCCTCGAGCGCCGGGGCTATCTGCTGCTGCGCTAGAGTATCCAGCCGCAGTGAACGCCGGTTCGGCGTTGGAAACGCGTCAAAACAAAGGCCTAGAGTCTTTCCCTGTTTCGATGAAACACGGATGCGAAGCGGTTTTTCGGAAAAGAGCATGAGAATTCGAGCGCGCGCTATTTGCGCAGCCGCGCCATGAGGCTCGACGTGTCCCAGCGTCGGCCTCCCATTTTCTCCACCTCGGCGTAGAATTGGTCCACGAGCGCGGCGACCGGCAGGCTGGCGCCATTGCGGCGCGCCTCGGCGAAGCAGATGCCGAGGTCCTTGCGCATCCATTCGACCGCGAAGCCGAAATCATATTCGCCGGCCAGCATGGTCTTGTGGCGATTCTCCATCTGCCAGGATTGCGCCGCGCCATTCTTGATGAGATCGACGACCGCGGCGCCGTCGAGCCCGGCGCGGGTCGCGAAATCCAGCGCTTCCGCGAGTCCCTGGACGAGGCCGGCGATGCAGATCTGATTGACCATTTTGGTGAGCTGTCCGGCGCCGGGCGGCCCCATCAGCCGGCAGGCGCGCGCATAGGCCGCGACCACCGGCTCGATACGGGCGAAATCCTCCGCGTCGCCGCCGCACATCACGGTGAGCGCGCCATTCTCGGCGCCCGATTGGCCGCCGGAGATCGGCGCGTCGATGAATCCGAAGCCGGCCTGTTTCGCGTGCGAATAGAGCTCACGCGCCACCTCCGCCGAGGCGGTGGTGTGATCGACGAAGACCGCGCCGGCTTTCAGCGCGTGAAAGGCGCCGTCCGCGCCGATCGCGACCTGGCGCAGATCATCGTCATTGCCGACGCAGGAGAAGACGAAATCCGCGCCCTCGGCGGCGAGGCGCGGCGTCGGCGCCGTCTTCGCGGAAAATTGCGCGGCGAAACGCGCGGCCTTCTCCGGCGTGCGATTGTAGACGACGACTTTGCGCCCGCCGCACGTGGCGAGATGGCCGGCCATCGGATAGCCCATCACGCCCAATCCGATGAAAGCGACGGTCGGCTCGGTCATTGGTCGGTCCTCTCGGGTGAGATGCGCGTGCGAGAAAGCGAGGCGGAGGCCGGCCGCTTCCCGTCAGCGTATGTCGAAATCGAAATATTTGCTGCGGATCGTGCGATAGGTTCCGTCATTGACGATGGCGTCGAGCGCCGCGTCTATGGCGCTCTTCAAGGCTATATCGCCTTTGCGCAGGCCGAAGCCGAAGCCGCCGCCGAAATAGGCGGCGTCCGGCGGCAGATCGGCGACGATGCGGCAGCAGCGCCCCTCCTTGCGCTCGCGCAGAAAATCGACGGCGGCGAGCTTGTCCTCGGCGACGATGTCGACGCGGCCCTCGGCGAGGTCCAGCATGGCGGCTTCGAGCGTCGCATAGCGCTGCACCTCGCTTCCCTCGAGCTTGTCCTCGGCGTAGGCCTGCTGGGCGCTGTCCGCGACGACGCCGATGCGCTGGCCCCGCAGCGCCTTCGGCTCCGCGCTGGCGAGCGCCGACTGCCGCTGCGCGATCAGCGCCGAGGGCGTATGCGCATAGGGCTTGGAGAAGGCGATCTTGCGCAGCCGGTCGTCGTTTATCTCCATGGCGGAGGCGACGAGATCATATTGCTTGCTCTCGAGCCCGGAGATCAGGCTCTCCCACTCTTGCGTGACGAAGACGCAATCGGCCTCGATCCGCCGGCAGATTTCGCGCGTCAGCTCGATCTCGAAGCCGGCGAGCTGATTATTGGCGTCGAGATAGTTGAAGGGCGGCCGCGCGCCCTCGCTGGCGACGCGCAAATGGCGCGGCTCGGCGGCGGCCGGCGCGAAGTGGAGGGCGATCGTCGCCGCGGCGAGGACGAAGCGCCGGCTCATCCCCCGGTCGTGCTCATATGCCGCGCGACGGCAGGCGCCCGCGTGGCCCGGTCGATGACGAAATCATGGCCCTTGGGCTTGCGGGCGATGGCCTCGTCTATGGCGGCGTTGAGCGAGACGTCGCTCGGATCGGCGCGCAGCGGGGCGCGCAGATCGGCGGCGTCCTCCTGGCCGAGGCACATGAACAGCGTGCCGGTGCAGGTGACGCGCACACGATTGCAGGATTCGCAGAAATTATGCGAGAGCGGCGTGATGAAGCCGACGCGCCCGCCGGTCTCGGCGACGCGCATATAGCGGGCCGGGCCGCCGCTGCGATAGTCGATCTCCGCCAGGGTGAAGCGCTCGGCGAGACGCTCGCGCACCAGGGTGAGCGGGACATATTGATCGATGCGCTCGCCGCCATCGATCTCGCCGAGCGGCATCACCTCGATGAAAGTCATATCCATGCCGCGCTCATGGGCGAAACGCGTCAGAGCGACGAATTCGTCCTCATTGACGCCCTTCAGCGCCACGGCGTTGAGCTTCACGGAAAGACCGGCGCGCAGCGCGGCGTCGATTCCGGCGAGCACGCGCGCATGATCGCCGGTGCGCGTCAATTGTCGGAAACGCTCCGCATCGAGCGTGTCGAGCGAGACATTGATGCGATTGACGCCGCAATCGGCGAGCGCTCGCGCGAAACGCTCGAGCTGCGAGCCATTGGTGGTGAGCGTCAGCTCTTCCAGCCGGCCGGAGAGGAGATGGCGGGACAAGCGCTCGAACAGCGAGAGAATGTCGCGCCGCATCAAGGGCTCGCCGCCGGTGATGCGCAGCTTGCGGGTTCCCCGCTCGATGAAGGCGGCGCAGAGACGGTCGAGCTCCTCCAGCGTCAGCAGATCGCGGCGGGGCAAAAATTGCATGTGCTCGGACATGCAGTAGACGCAGCGGAAATCGCAACGATCCGTGACCGAAACGCGCAGGTAGGAAATGGCCCGTCCGAACGGGTCGAGAAGCGGCGCGGGGGCCGTCGGATCATAGGCGATTTTCGGATGCGGATTCATATAGTCGACCGTTTGCGGCGTCCCGTCCGGCGTATAGGGTCCCGAGAGGGTTCCTATATATTGACGGAATGGCCGCGCGTGAAGCCCCGAGTGACGAGTGGAGAGGGCGGGCGGGCGACGAGCCGAGCGGGAGAAGGATATGGCCGACGCGGATATATGGCCGAGCGAGATACGCCTCATGGAAGAGGGGCGCAAGCTCAAGGTGAGCTTCGAGGATGGCGCGAGCTATGATCTCTCCGCCGAGCATTTGCGGGTGCGCAGCCCCTCGGCCGAGGTGCAGGGCCATTCGCCGGAGGAGCGCAAGACGGTCGGTGGCAAGCGCAATGTCGCCATAATCGGCGTCGAGCCGGTGGGCCATTACGCCGTGCGGCTCGATTTCGACGATCTGCACAATACGGGCATCTACACCTGGGGCTATCTCTACGAGCTCGGCGCCGGCGGCGCGGCGGATTTCGCGGCCTATGAACAGGAGCTCGCGGAAAAGGGCCTCGATCGGGATCGGCCCGGCGAGCGATAAAAAAATGCGCGCCGGACCCTTGCGGGCCTCGGCGCGCGATTTTTACGTGTTTGGAGATCAGCGGTTGACGATGACCCGCGCGCCGACGCGCACGCGCTCGTAGAGATCGACGACATCCTCATTGGTCATGCGGATGCAGCCGGAGGAGACCGCCTGGCCGATGGTCTCCGGCTCGTTGGAGCCGTGGATGCGGTAGAGCGAGCCGCCGAGATACATGGCGCGCGCGCCGAGCGGATTGGCGAGCCCGCCCTGCATGTGGCGCGGCAGGTCGGGACGTCGGCGCAGCATTTGCGCCGGCGGCGTCCAAGCCGGCCATTCGCGCTTGCTGGAGACGACGCGCGTGCCGGTCCATTCGAAGCCCGGCCGGCCGACGCCGACGCCATAGCGGATCGCCTGATTATTGCCGAGCACGTAATAGAGCCGCCGCTCATTGGTCGAAACGACGATGGTGCCCGGCGAATAGCCGCCGGGATAGGACACGATCTCGCGGGCGACGGCGGTCGCCTGCGGCCGGCCGTCGGCCGGCTGCTGTTGTCCACGCGGACTCAAATCGAACAATCCGGCCAAGCCCCCTGTTTCGTACGCAGACCCGGCCGAGCAACTCGTGAATAAAATGCACAGAGCAACTGCGATACGCCGCATGAGCTTCCCCCATTCGCCTCAGTGACAACAATCGAGCGGCCGCGGCCGCTGGCGCGACCGCGTTGCGAGGCCGGATGTCGGATCCGGCGTCGTTTCTTCGCACGCCCTCGCTCGAGGCGAAAGCGCGCGGGATGATCGTTTAGACTCTCGCGGCGACGAAGCGATTGCGGCGGAGCCGTCGCCCTCGGGCGCGCCGGAGCCCGGCGCGCCTCGTCGACTCGCGGATCAGCGGCTGCCGCGGCGGCGACGCTGCTGGCCGAGGCCCATCTGCTTGGCGAGCGTGGAGCGCGCCTTGGCGTAATTGGGAGCGACCATCGGATAATCGGCCGCAAGACCCCACTTCTCGCGATATTCTTCCGGCGAGAGACCGTATTGCGTGCGCAGATGGCGCTTGAGAGACTTGAACTTCTTACCGTCCTCGAGGCAGACGATGAAGTCGTTCGTCACCGACTTGCGCACCGAAATGGCGGGTTTGGGCGCTTCGGCCGGCTCGGCGACCACGCCGGAGCCAACTCGCATGAGCGCGCCATAGACTTCGTTGATGAGGCCCGGGAGATCGCCGGCGGGAACCGAGTTGTTGCTCACATAGGCGGAAACGATGTCGGCCGCGAGTTCGATGTTGTTCGTCGATGTCATCTCTTCACTCTTCACTTTCTCGTTTCGGCGCCGCTATTCCTGACAGGCGGTGCGGTCGAAGGGCCGAAGCCCGGCAATTTCCAGGGCGAACTAGTCTGCGCCGTATCGACCGCAAAGACATTGTCAGCTATACATCAATGCTCTACCCCTCGCAACTAATTCCTAACCAAGCTCCACTAAATCTGGGCATAAATATTTGCTGCGACTGCTACGTAGAACTACGCTCGGAAATCGAGCGGCCGTCGACGCCGCCGTTTGACTTCGACAGCAGAGTCTGCAGGCGTAACGCGAAAGGAACCCGCCGTCATTCGGCAGAAGAATTGGCCGAATTCAAGTCGCGGATCGAAGTCGAATGCAGCGCCTGCGCGCAGACTATGTTGATTCAACCGCCGGTCGACTCCTCGAGCTCCACTTCGGCGCGCAAATTGTCCAAGTCGCGGCCGATCGTCGCCACGGCCATTCTGTGATCGCGACAGAAATAGGCGACGACGCAATCCTTTTTCTCGACGCTGCCGGCGATTTCGACGCGATCCCATGCGCGGGCGTGTCCGACATAAGCGATCGTCATGTCGTAATGGCGGCTCCAGAAGAAGGGCGCCGCTTCGAAGCGCTCTTGCGCGCCCAGCATGTTGCGCGCCGCTGTCTGGCCTTGGCGTTCGGCGGTGACGAAATGCTCGATTCTGATCTTTTCGCCGCTGCGGCGATCCGGCCAGCGCGCAATGTCGCCGGCCGCGAAGACGCCGCGCGCGCTGGTTTCGAGATATTCGTCGACGAGGACGCCCCGATCCGCCGCGAGTCCGGCGTCCTCGGCGAGGCGCGTGAGCGGGCGAACGCCGATTCCGACGACGACGAGATCGGCGGCGATCTTCGCGCCGCTGGCCAGAACGATATGATCTTCGCCGATCGCCGCGACGCTCTCGCAAAGATGAAAGACGACGCCATGCGCCTCGTGCTCGGCGCGCACCAGCCTGCCTATGTCCTCGCCGAGAGTCTTCTGCATGGGCGTCGCATCCGGCGCCACGACATGGACGTCGAGCCCGCGCTCGCGCAGCGCGGCCGCGGTCTCGAGGCCGATGAAGCTCGCGCCGATCACTGCGACGCGTCGCGAGGGCGCCGCCGCCGCGGCGATGAGCGCGCGGCTGTCGGCGAGGCTGCGCAGATAATGCACATGCGGCAGCGCGGCGCCGGGAATGGCGAGGCGCAGCGGCTCCGCGCCGGTCGCGAGCAGGAGCGCGTCATAGCGCAGCGGCTCGCCATGCTCGAGCGCGACGAGGCGCGCGCGGGGATCGATGGCGCGCACGCGCGTCTCGAGCAACAGCTCTATGCGCCGATTTTCGTAATAATCGCGCGGGCGCAGCGGCAGCCATTCCTCCGGCGCCGAGCCTGCGAGGTAATCCTTCGACAGATTGGGCCGGTCATAGGGCGCGGCGGCATCGGCGCTGATCATGACGAGCGAGCCGGAATAACCCTCTTCCCGCAACTCGTGGGCGGCGGCGAGGCCCGCCGCTCCGCCGCCGATGATGACGATGCGGCCGAGGCGCGGCGGCGGCGGCGGACGCTCGCGCTCCGTCGGATCGATCTTCTCGACCGCGAAAAGGAGCGCGCCGCGCCTTTCCGTCCGCCAGCAGGGAACGGGGTCGAGCGCCGGCGCCCGCAACGCCGCTCCATCGCGCAGGCTGAAGCAGGCGTGATGCCACGGACAGCGGATCGTGTCGGCGACGACGAGGCCCTCGGCGAGCGGGCCCTGATAATGGGTGCAGACGGCGCCGATCGCGAAGAACTCGTCGCCACTGCGAATGAGCAGCGCCGGCTCGGAGCCGACGCGGCCGACGCGCATCGCGCCGTCGGCCAGATCGGCGACGGCGACGCCGAGCGAGAAATCGGGGCCCTCGGCCGCCACTGCGTCCTCGCCCATAGTCCGCCTCGAAGACCGCGCCACGCGGGATTTCGGTCGTCATGTAGAGAGGAGAGAGTCCGCCGACAAGGTCACGACGCATGAAAAGGCGCCTGATCGGATCGAGAGGCTATTCGCGCCCATGACGACGCCGCGGCGCCCGCTATATGGCGAGGAAGCCATGAGCCCTGGCGTGGGTTTCGTCTGGTGTGGTTAGGGCGCCGCAGGCGAGGATGCGCGCATGGATGGAGTTCTGATTCTCCGTCTGCTGTTTCTGCTGATCGTCGCCAATGGCGCGCCGGTTCTCGGCAAGCGGCTGCTGGGCGCGGCTTTCGCTCGGCCGATCGACGGCGGCGCGCGCTTTTTCGACGGGCGGCCGCTGCTGGGCGCGGCGAAGACCTGGCGCGGCGTCGCTCTCGCCCTCGTCGCGACCGCCGTCTGCGCGCCGCTCGTCGGATTGCCGGCCGTGCTCGGCGCGCAGCTCGCGGCTTTCGCCATGGCGGGCGACCTCTTGTCGAGCTTCGTCAAACGCCGGCTCGCACTGCCGGCCAGCAGCCGCGCGCCCGGCCTCGATCAAATTCCCGAGGCGCTGCTTCCGCTGCTCGCCATCGCCGCGCCCGCTGGCCTCGGCGCGGCGGAGATCGCCATCGTCACAGGCCTGTTCTTTTTCGGCTCTCGAGCGCTCTCGCGGCTGATGTTCGACCTCCGCGTGCGCGAGCGCCCGTTCTGAGCGGGAGAATTCGCCGAGCTTTTCGAGACTTTTTTGAAATGAAGCGCGCCGCGCCGCTGTCTATTTTAGCGCGACATTCCGATCGATTGGATAGGCTGTGTCCGCCACCTCCCTCCGCCTCCGGGCGCGCCGCGTTCTTTCGCCGCTCTGTCTCGCTCTCGCCCTCGCCGCCCCGGCCGCCGCCGCCGATATCGAGCGCGGCCGCTATCTCGTCGAGGCGCTGACCGCCTGCGACAATTGCCATACGCCGCGGGGGCCCGATGGTTATGTGCGGGAGAAGCGCCTCTCCGGCGGGCCGCAGACTTTCACCGGGCCGAATTACAGCGTCCGCGGGCCGAATATTTCGTCCGACGCCGCGTCGGGGGTCGGCGCCTGGAGCGACGATGCGGTGAAAGCCGCCATCGTCGCCGGGATCGGCCCGGATGGGCGCCTCGCGCCGGCCATGCCCTCCGAATATTACCGCATTCTCACCATGCGCGACCTCGAGGCGGTGGTCGCCTATCTGCGCGAGGCGGCGCCCGTCGCATCGGCGCGGCCGGAGCAGCGCCGCGACGGCGAGCCGACAGCCGAAACCTTCCCCGGCGCCGAGGCGCCCTTCGAGGAGAAGGCGCTCGACGATCCGCTACGGCGCGGCTTTTATGTCGCGACTCTGGCGCGCTGCATGGAATGCCACAGCGGCGAGACCAATGGCGCGCTCGACCATAGAGAGAAGCTCGGCGCCGGCGGCAAGCTGTTCCGCACGCCGGCGGGAACGGCGGTCGGCGCCAATATCACACAGCATCCGACAGCCGGGATCGGCGCCTGGAGCGACGAGGAGATCAAAGCCGCCATCACCAAGGGCGTCGGCCGCGACGGCAGGCCGCTCAAGCCGACCATGGCCAATCTCTCCAAGGCGCATTTCGCCAAGATGACGCCACAGGATTTGGACGCGCTCATCCTCTGGCTGCGAACGATTCCACCGCGCGGGGGGCCGTGAGCCGCTAGGCCACGTTCAGCGCGCGTCCGCGCGCAGATTCGCCCGAATGGCGTCCAGCAATTCGCCCTCGAACAGCAGCGCCATGCCGAAATGACGCTCCATGTCGAAATCTCGGCGCGAATTCATATCCAGCGAGGCGCTGTGCATGGCGATGAGCCGTCCATCATCGGCGAAAACCCCGGAGCCCGAGCCGCCATAGCCGTCGTTGCAATCATGCCGCGCGCGGCGAATCCCGGCCTCCGTCGGCGCGTCGATCTGGCGGATCTGGCATTCTTCTATGCTGGTCGCGCGGCGGAAATTGGAGTGGCCGGCGGGCGACACCATCACCACGCGCAGGGTCCCGACGCCGGTCGGCGGCATCGGCCCGTCGGGGATCGGCTGCGGCGCTATGGCTGCGTCGACCGGCTCGCGCAGCCGCACCAGCGCCCAATCGTCGGTGATGTTCAGCGCCTTGGCGTCGCGGGAAAAGCCGAAGCGCAGGCTCTCCGTCTCGAAGAAATACTCCTTCTCGCCGATGAAGAAAGTGCAATCGTCGATGGGATGGGTCGGCCGCAGCTTGCGATCGACGAAATTATGGGCGTTGAGGACGACGAGCCCGCGGTCGCCGATGAGCCAAGCGGCGGCGGCCCGCTCGGGAACGCCTTCCTCGGTCCGGCACATCAGCACGCCGGCGCCGGGATAGCGCCGAAAATCCTCCTCCGCCATGAATCGCCGCGCCTCGCGCGGATAGAGCGCCGCTACGGCCGCCGCTACGCTGGCCGCGAGCAGCAGCGCCGCGCCGATCGCCGTTCGCAAGCCGCGACGCCCCGCGCCCGCCCTTCGCACACCGCCTCGCATCGAACGCCCTTTCCTTCACGCTAGCGTCATATTCTAGCGGGGGGCGACAAGCTCGACCAGATGCGCGGGCGAATTCGTCTTTCAGGCCGTCATCAGCCGATGAAGCGTGATCTCCGGCGGGCAATTGAAGCGCACCGGCAGCACGGAGGAGCCGGCGCCGACCGAAGTATAGCCCTGCATGTCGTGATATTTCCAAGCGCCGGCGCCATAGGCGCGCGGCAGCGCGGAGTCGAGCGTGAGCGCGACGCCGCCCGGCAGGCAGATCTGCCCGCCATGGGTGTGGCCGGCGAGAAGAATGTCGAAGCCGGCATGGGCCGCCTGGCGGAAAATCTCCGGCGTATGCGAGAGGAGAATGGAGAATTCTCCTTGCGGAATTCCCTCCCCGGCCTTCTCTATATTGTCGACACGAAAATAATGCGCGTCGTCGACGCCCGCGACATGAAGACATGCGCCTTTGCGCCAGAGCGTCTCGCGCTCATTGAGCAGAACGCGCATTCCCATTTGCTCGAGCCGCGGCGTCATCATGATCGTGTCGTGATTGCCGAGCACGGCGAGGATCGGCGCGCGCAGAACGTCGCGCAGCTCCGCCATGCCGGCGAGCGCGGCCTCGTGCGGACCGTGCGTCGCGCCGCGATAATCGCCGGTCAGCACGCAAAGATCATAAGAGAGATCCGCGACGAGCGCGCGCACGCGCGCCATCGCCTGCGGACACATGTCGACATGCAGATCGCTCAAGTGAAGAATCGTGTAACCGTCGAAGGCGCGCGGCAGCCTCGCGCTGACGATCGTATTCTCGCGCAGCCGCACATTCTCCGCATTGCCCAGGCCGCGGCGATAGAGTCCGGCGATCGTGAGCGCGGCGCGGATCAGCAATGGCGAGGCGGCGAGATTTTCCGGATGGAAGAAATTGAGGCCCTGGCCGAATATCTGCGCCTCATGGTCGCGCTCTATGCCGAGCCGCTGGCGCGCATGGAGACGCCCGAGCCGCGTCTCCAGCGCGCGCATGATGTCGTCTTCGGTCATCGCCGGCTCTTCGGACATGTCGCAGCGCTCCGCCTGTGATCAATATAAACGGCTGCGACCATTTGCCTATGCGGCCCGAAGGCCGCTCGCGCCCGATTGTTTTTTTTCGCCGCTCTCCTACGTCTGAGGCGTCGTGCGAGCGCGATGCGCCGGCGCGCCGGCGCCGGTTTCCCAGACTTGCATCAGGAGGCGGAAATGGCGGAAGCGCAGACGAGAGTTCCCGTGAAAGAATCGAAGGAGACGCTGCCGAACTATGGCTTGTTCGATTGGCATCCTCTGGAAACCTTGCGGCGGCAGATCGACCGCTTGTTCGAGGACGCGCCTTTCCAGAAGGGAGCGACGCCCGATCTCGAGCCCTTCGGCCGCGTCACCATAGGCTGGGCGGCGACGCCCGCCGTCGATCTCGTCGAGAAGGACCAGGAATATCAGATCACCGCGGAAATTCCCGGCATGGACGAGAAGAATGTCGAGGTGAAGCTCTCCAATGGCTCGCTGATCATCAGCGGCGAGAAGAAAGAGCAGCGCGAGGAGAAGGACAAAGGCTATTTCCTGTCCGAGCGTCGCTATGGCTCTTTCCGTCGCGCCTTTCGCGTGCCGGAGAATGTCGAGGCCGACAAGATCGACGCCAGCTTCGCCAAAGGCGTGCTGACCGTCCGCCTGCCGAAATCCGCGCAGGCGCAAAAGGCCGAGAAGACCATCGACATAAAGGCCGCATGACGCGGACATTTGCAATCTTCCTCTCCCGCAGCGCGCGGGAGAGGGCGCGCCGGACTTCCGACGAATGGCGGGCCGCTTTCGCCTCGCGACTTTCAACATAGAGAATTTGGACTGGTCGCCTTCGGCGCAGGACGAATTCGAGCGGCGCCTCGCCGTGTTGCGGCCGCAGCTCGCCGCCATCGACGCCGATATTCTCTGCCTTCAGGAAGTCGACGCGCAGCGTCCGAGCGCGCATGAGCCGCGCCGCTTCGTCGCGCTCGACCGCCTCGTCGCGGGCGGCGGCTACGAGCGTTTCTTCCGCGCGACGACATTGCGGCCTGGCGGAGACGCGCCGGCGGACATCCATAATCTCGCCCTGCTCTCGCGCTGGCCGATCGTCGAGCGGCGCCAGCTCTTTCACGACATTGTCGCGCCCTGGCGCTGGACGCCGCCCGCCGATCACGCTGTCGCCCAGCCGATCGATATTTTGTTCGAACGTCCAATTCTCTATGCGCGCATCGCGCTTCCAGGCGGCGCGGCCTTGCATGTGCTCGATCTGCATTTGCGCGCGCCGCGCGCCGTGCCTCTGCCGGGAGAAGCGGATCGTGGAGCCGGTCGCGCCTATGCGGAGGGGCAATGGCTCGCCGCGCAAAAGCGCGAAGGGCAGGCGCTGGAGGCGCGGCTCTTCGTCGATCGGATATTCGATGCGGAAAGCGCGCCGCTCATCGCGCTCTGCGGCGATCTCAACTGCGACGCCTATGACGCGCCCGCGCGCATATTATGGGGCGCGGAAGAGGCAGCGGACGGGCCGCGCAGCCTGACGCCGCTCGCCCTGCGTATCGCGGAGCCGGCGCGCTTCACCGTGATTCACGCGGGCAGAAAGACGCTTCTCGACCAGATAATGGCCTCGCCCGCGCTGGCGGCGCGCTGCGAGGACGTGACGATATTGAATCAGGGCCTCGCCGACGAAGCGACGGCGCCGGACCCGATCCTCGGATCACTGCACGCGCCGCTCGTCGCGCGCTTTCGCTTGTGACTATTGTCGATCGTCCTCGAAGCCTTCGCAGCTCTCGTCGAATTCGTCGAGTCCCGCTTCGAGATAGCTCGCGAGCAGCGGAATGCCGAGCAGATATTTCGACGTCTGGCCTTTGCGCCGCTCCTTCGCCTGAATGACGGCGGAATCCCAATCATCGGCGGTGAAATCGCCGCGCCCCACCCAGCAGAGCGCGACCAGCTCCGCCTGCTCGTCGTCATCCATCGCCTCGATGAATTCCACGAGCTCGCGGCGATTGGGCGACCAGCCTTCTTCCGTCAGCACGCTCACGAATTTATCGTCGGATGGATTGGACGCGTCGGGCCGCATTCCTTCATCCTCGGCCTCGAGCTCGCGCGCTTTGACGATGACGAAACACACTTTGTCGGTATTGATCTCCGGCATGGCTCATATCCTCGAAAGGTGATCGACATCTTGGGGGGAGCGCGACGGCTCGATCACCGTCACGCCCGCGGCGCGCATTTCCGCGCGCGCACTCTCGCCGCCCTCTCGCGTCACCGGACGCGTGGCGGCGCGCAGAACATGGGTCTCGAAACCGAGCCGCGCGGCGTCGATCGCGCTGCATTTCACGCAGAAATCCTCGGCGAGGCCGACGACGAAAATGCGATCGATCGCGCGTCGGCGCAGCTCCTCGGCGAGGCTGGTGCCGTCGAAATCGGAATATTGCTCGCGCTCGGGACGCTTGGCCTTGGAGACGAACAGCACGCCCGCCGGCAGGCGCAGCTGCGGATGAAATTCCGCGCCTCTGGTGCCGCGCACGCAATGCTGCGGCCAATCGCCGCCCTGAGCGGCAAAGCTGATATGATCCGGCGGATGCCAATCGCGCGAGACGATGATCTGCGTTCCCGACTTGCGCGCTTCGTCGACGAGATCATTCACGACGGGAAGAATCTCTTCGGCGTGCGGAACCGCGAGCTTGCCGCCCGAAAAAAAGTCGAGCTGCAGATCGACGATCAGCAGAGCGTCGGTCGAGCGCAGCCCTATCTTCTTTCTCATCGCGACCTCCTCCGATGAAGCCGCACATGCTTTCGGATCCCAGCCGAGCACAGATCGATCGCCCGTCTCTCGCCGATGAGCTGAAGCGTCTCGCCGAGCCTTCGGCCTATCCGCACGCGCCCGCGCGCGTCGATCTCCTCGAGACACATATGTCTCACTTGTTCCTCGCGGGAGACCGCGTCTACAAAATGAAGAAGCCGGTGCGCTTCGCCTTCCTCGATTTCTCGACGCCGCTCGCGCGCGAGGCCGATTGCCGCGCCGAGCTGCGGCTCAACCGGCGGCTCGCCCCGGATGTCTATCTCGATGTGGTTCCGCTGACGTTCGACGCGGGAAAATTGTCGATCGGAGGCGAAGGCGAGACTATCGACTGGCTCGTCGTGATGAAGCGCCTGCCCGCCGAGCTGATGCTCGATCGGCTGCTCGCGAGCGGGGACGTCGATACGGGCCGGATAGAGGAGCTCGCGGCGCGACTCGCCGAATTCTACGCGGCCGCCGCGCGCTCGACGATTTCCGAGCGCGATTACATCGCGCGGTTCTTTCGGGAGCAGGCGGAAAACCGCCGCATCATCGCCATGCGCGACTTCGCGCTCGATCATTGTGACGCAAAGGCTGTGCTCGACGAGGCCGATCGACTGCTCGTCACGCAAGAGCCGGCGCTCGCGGCGCGCGTGCGCGAAAAGCGCATCGTCGACGGACATGGGGATTTGAGGCCCGACCATATCTGCTTTTGCGAGCCGCTGGCGATTTTCGATTGTCTCGAATTCAATGATCGATTGCGTCAGGTCGATCCTTTCGACGAGCTCGCCTTTCTCGCTCTCGAATGCGATTTGCTCGGCGCGCCGCAGATCGGCGCGGCGATCGTCGCCGCCACGGCGCAGCGTCTCGGCGGCGCGCCGCCGCCTGCGCTCTTTGCGCTCTATGGCGCCTGTCGTGCGCTTTTGCGCGCGCGTCTTTGTCTCGCTCATCTGCTCGATCCCGCGCCGCGTCGAAAAGAGAAGTGGGAGCCGCTCGCGCGCCGCTATCTCGCGCTCGCACGCGCGCGCCTCACGAACATCGGGTGAGATGCGGCTGTCTCGCGCGCGGCCACGTCCGCCGCGCCAGAGAGGCCTCTACTTCGCGCTCATATTCGACGAGACGCAGGCTGATCGTCACCGGATAGGGCGAGGCGCAAGGCGCGAGGCCGCGCACATCCGCCGGCAGCGCCGCCATAGCGGCGCGCGCATGGTCGCGAATGTCGGCGAGGCTCGACGGCGCCTTCACGATCTCGCCGTCGCGCATCACGGGCTCGAGCAGCGGAACGCCGGAATAGCGCTCGTCTTCGCGCGCGATGACGTCGCGCACGGCGACGCCGTCGTGGAATTGGCGGAAGATCTGCTTGCGGCCGGGAAGGCTGCGCTTTCCGGGCGAGAGCTTCATGCGTCCTTCGCCGGCGTATTCGACGAGCTTATAGGCGATGTCGAGCGCGGGCGCGTCTGTGGAGGCGGCCATTTCCGTGCCGACGCCGAACAGGTCGATCGGCGCATGGGCGGCGGCGAGGCGATCGATGCGCGCTTCATCGAGTCCGCCGCTGGCGACGATCTCGATATGGGTGAGGCCGGCTTCGTCCAATATGCGCCGCGCCTGCCGCGACAGCGCGAGGAGATCGCCGGAGTCGAGCCGGATCGCATGGACGTCGAAATCCGCACCCATCTCCCGCGCCAGCGCGACGATTTTGCGCACGCTTTCGAGCGTGTCGTAAGTGTCGACGAGCAGCGTGGTTCGGGGAAAAATGCGGGCGTAGGCCTCGAAGGCGGCGGCCTCTGAAGGACAGGCCTCGACGAAGCTGTGCGCCATTGTTCCGGCGACGGGAATTTTATGCGCGCGGCCGGCGGCGAGATCGGAGGTCGCGGCGACGCCGGCGACATGAAAGGCCCGTGCGCCTTTCACGGCGGCGTCGAAGCCCTGCGCGCGGCGCGCGCCGAAATCGACGATCGCGCGTCCCCGCGCGGCGAAGACCATGCGCGCCGCCTTGGAGGCGAGCATCGTCTGCAGCCCGATCTGATTGAGGATCAGCGTCTCGACGATCTGCGCTTCGCCGATCGGCGCCGAGACTTCGAGTATGGGCTCATTGGCGAAGACGGGCGTTCCCTCGGGCAGCGCGCGAATGTCGCCAGTGAATCGCAATCGCGCGAGCCAGTCGAGAAACTCCGCCGGAAATGAGCCGAGCGAAGCGAGATAGCGCAAATCGTCGTCGTCAAAGCGAAGCGCTCGCAGCTCTTCGAGCAGATCGGCGAGGCCGCAGGCGAGCAGGAAATTGCGCTCCTGCGGCAGGCGCCGGACAAAGAGGCCGAAGCTGGCGCGGCGCTCCGCCATGCCGAGCTCGAAATAGGCGCGCAACATGGCGATCTCATAGAGATCGACGAAGAGAGCAGAGGCCGTCATGGGGCGCCTTTCGGACCAGCGTCGAGCAATTCGTCTATGGAGCCGCCGCTGTGCAGACAGACGATCGCTTCGGCGAGCAGCGTCTCGACGCCGAGCGTGACGAGGCGTCCACGCAGACGCAGCGCGGCGGCCTCGCTCGGCGCGACAGTGTCGGTGACGACGATCTCCTCGATCGGCGCCTCGCGCAGCGCGGCCTCGGCGTCGCGCGCGAATAGCGCATGGGTCGCGGCGAGGAATATGCGCGTCGCGCCATTGGCCCGGCAGGCGCGCGCGGCGCGCGCCATGGTGGCGCCGCTGCTGATGAGATCGTCGAGAATGACGACGGCGCGGCCGGCCACATCGCCGGCGAAAATCTCGCCGGTGATCTCGCCCATGCTGCGATGCTTGTTCATGAAGCCTTTGGCGACCGGCCGCGCGAGAATGGTCTCCAAGCGCTGCCGAAACAGCTCGGCGCGCTTCTCGCCGCCGAGATCGGGCGAGACGACGGCGACCGGATCGCCGCCGAGCCGATGCGCGAAATAGCGCGCGAACAAGGCTTGCGCGTCGAGCGCGACGCTTTCGATGCGGAAGGCGTTCTCGAAGGCCGCGACATTATGCGCGTCTATGGTCGCGATGCGATCGGCGCCGACGCTCTCCAGCAATTGCGCGACATAGCGCGTCGCGACGGGATCGAGCGGCTTGGTGCGGCGATCCTTGCGCGCATAGCAGAGATAGGGCGCGACGGCGGTGATGCGCGCGGCGCCGGCGTCGCGCAGCGCGCCGATGAAGAAGAGAAGGCGCAGGAGCTTGTCGGCGCCGCTGTCGCCCGTCTCGCCCTCGAGGCTCGAGAGGACATAGACATCCTTGTCGCGCACGCCGACGAGCGGCCGGACCTTGCGCTCGCCGTCCTCAAATCGGCGCTCTTCATGCGGCGCGAGCGAGCAGCCCATTTCATGCGCGATTCGTTCGCCGAGCGCGCGGCTCGAGCCGAGCGCGAATAGGAGGATTTGCTCGTCGCTCTCAGGGAGCGGCTCGCGCGACGGCGCCGGCGTTTCATAGCGCTCTATGTTCAGCGCGCCCAGCACGGCGCCGAGCGTTCCGTCGGCGAGCGCGAGCGGCGCGGCGAGGAGCTCGACGCCGGCGCGATCGCGGCCTTTTGCGACGAGCGTGAATTCGACGAGCGCCGGCTCGCCGGCGCGCAGGACTTCGTCGAAGAGCCGGCGCAGGCGCACGGCGCCGCGTCGATTGGGCGCTTCGCTCAAGCGCGCGCCGTCCGCCACCGCGCCGAGCAGGGCGGCGGCCGCCTTGGCGCCGATGACGATCTCATAATCGCGCGCGTCGGGAACGGCGCGAAAGGCGAAGCCGCAATTGCGCAGATCCGCGACGACATCGGCGAAGGTCGGAGCGACGCCGCGGCGCGACGTCAGCCAATGGTCGAGCGCGTGCTTCGTCTGAACGCCGATCGGGCGCGGCGCGAAATCGAGGCGCTCGAAGAGACGCTTCAGAAAGGGTCGCGTCTCGGCCAGCGTCGTCATGCGAACCTCTCGCTGTGATCGCGCCGCGTCAGTTTCTCGGCGAACCATGTCGCGGCCAGCGCGACGACCTGCTCCAGAGTTCCAGGCTCCTCGAACAAATGTGTCGCTCCGGGCACGATGTCGAGGCGGGCGTCGGGCAGACGTCCCGCGGCCGTGCGATTGAGATTAAGAACTTCCGAATCGCGGCTGCCGACGATGAGCAATGTCGGCGCTCGCGCTCGCGCCAAAGCCTCGCCCGCGAGATCGGGCCGACCGCCGCGCGAAACGATCGCCTGCACATTTTGCGGACGCTCCGCCGCCGCCATGAGCGCCGCCGCCGCGCCCGTGCTCGCGCTGAAGAGGCCGATCGGCAATTCACAGAGCAGAGGCTCGTCCGCAGCCCAGTCGATCGCCTCGACGACGCGCTCGGCGAGCAGAGGGATGTCGAAGACATTGCGGCGATCCTGCGCTTCGGCCTCGGTCAGGAGATCCAGCAGCAGCGTCGCAAAGCCGCGCTCATGCAATGCTGCGGCGACGAAGCGGTTGCGCGGGCTGAATCGCGAGGAGCCCGAGCCATGGACGAAAATCACCAGTCCGCGCGCCTGTTGCGGAATGGCCAGCGCAGCGCCGAGGCGATACTGGCCGATGGCGACCTCCGATTCCACGATGGTCATGACGCGCATCCTTCGTCGTCGCTGCCGCGCATGATGCGCTCTCGCGCCCGCCCTATCTAACTATCGCGCCGCCGCGCGAGCGTCGGCGAAATTCGCGTCACGAGGACGGAGGCTCGGCCATGCAGACGACGCCCGAAATCGATTTTCAAGGCATGGAGGCTTCGCCGCAGGCGCAAGCGCGCATCGCGCGTCATATAGACGAGCTCGAGACGCGCTTCGGCCGCGTCACCGCTTGCCGCGTCGTCGTCAAGGCGCCGAGCGCGCGTCATCAGACGGGCGGGCAATATGAGATCAACATTCGTCTCGCTCTGCCGGATGGGCGCGAGGCGATTGTCGAGCGCACGCCGCCGGAGGACGAGCGCTATCAGGATTTCGACTTTGCGCTGAATGACGCCTTCAAGCGCGCGCGGCGGCGCTTGCAGGATCAGGTTCGTCGGCTCGAGGGGCATGTGAAGCAACATGCCGAGCCGGCGATCGGCGTGGTGCGACGGCTGATGCGCGAGGATGGCTATGGATTCCTAGAAAGCGAAGACGGACTCGAACTCTATTTTCACCGCAATAGCGTCGAAGGCGCGGGATTCGCAGCGCTCGAACGCGGCGATCGCGTGCGCTATGTGCCTGAAGACGGTGAGAAAGGCCCGCAGGCGAGCGCAGTGCGGCCGCTCGGCGAACGGGCGCCTTCGTGAGCGTGCGGCCTTCGCATCGGCGCGGCGCTCGATTATATCGAGCGCGTCGCGCATTTCCGCCGGAGCCGCTACGCCATGCCGTTTCGTGATCGTGACGACGCCGGTCGTCGCCTCGCCGATGCGCTCGGCGCCTATGCGGGAGAAGCGGCTGTGGTCTATGCGTTGCCGCGCGGCGGCGTTCCCGTCGCCGCGCATATCGCAGAGCGGCTGAAGGCGCCGCTCGACCTCGTGCTGGTGCGCAAGATCGGCGTTCCCTATCAGCCAGAGCTCGCCATGGGCGCGCTCGCCGATGGCGGCGCGCCGATCATCGTGCGCAATGAGGATGTGATCGCCGCGGCGGAAGTGACAGAGTCGGTCTTCCAGGCCGTTTGCGCGCGCGAGCGCGCCGAGATCGAGCGGCGGCGCGAGGCCTATCTCGGCGGCAGGGCGCGGCCAGATCCGGCCGGCAAGCTCGCCGTCGTCGTCGACGACGGCGTCGCCACCGGCGCGACGACGCGCGCCGCGTTGCGCGCCGTGCGCGCGCTGCATCCGCGCAAGCTCATTCTCGCTATTCCCGTCGCGCCGACCGATGCGCTCGCCGCATTGCGCCGCGAGGCCGATGCGATCGTCTGCCTCGAACATTATCGGGACTTCGGCGCGATCGGATTTTTCTATGAGAATTTTCATCAAGTCGACGATGAAGAGGTGATCGCCATTCTCGATCGCTTCACGCCGCTTTCATGATGGGAGACGCTGATGCGCGTCGGCGCGCCGAGGGAAGTCAAGGACAATGAGTTTCGCGTGGCGTTGACGCCGGCGGGCGTCTATGAGCTCGTCCAGCGGGGCCATTTCGTCATGGTGGAGCGCGGCGCCGGCGTCGGCGCCGGGATTTCCGACGGCGAATTTCAGACGGCGGGCGCGGCTCTCGTCGAGGGGCCGGAGTCGATTTTTTCCTCCGCCGATCTCATCGTGAAAGTGAAGGAGCCGCAGCCGCAGGAGCGCGCGCGCTTGCGGCCGGGGCAGTTGCTGTTCGCCTATCTGCATCTCGCCGCCGATCGCGCGCAGGCGCAGGAGCTCATGATTTCCGGCGCGATCTGCATCGCCTATGAGACAGTGACGTCGCCCTTCGGCGGCCTGCCGCTGCTCACGCCGATGTCCGAGATCGCCGGGCGTCTCGCGCCGCAGGCGGGCGCGCGCTGTCTCGAAAAATCCATGGGCGGGCGCGGCGTGCTGCTCTCCGGCGCGCCGGGCGCGCCGCCGGCGGAAGTGGTGATTCTCGGCGCCGGAACAGTGGGAACGCAGGCGACGATGATCGCGCTCGGCATGGGCGCGAGCGTCATCGTCGCCGATCGCGGCGCCGAACCGTTGCGGCGCCTCTCCGCGCGCTTCGGCTGCGCGGCGCGCACGATATTCTCGACGCCGACGGCGATCGCAGAGCTCGTGCGCCGCGCCGATCTCGTCATCGGCGCCGCGCTCATTCCAGGCGCGGCGGCGCCCAAGCTCGTCAGCCGCGGCATGATCGCGGGCATGAAAGCCGGCGCGGTCATCGTCGATGTGGCGATCGATCAGGGCGGCTGCTGCGAGACGTCGCGGCCGACGACGCATAGCGATCCGACCTATGTCGTCGACGGCGTCGTTCATTATTGCGTGACCAACATGCCCGGCGCCGTGCCGCGCACCTCCACTTTCGCGCTCGCCAGCGCGACTTTGCCTTTCGTGCTGGCGCTCGCCGACAAAGGGCTCGGCGCATTGCGCGACGATCCTCATCTCGCTGCGGGCCTCACAGTGGCGCGCGGCGCGATCGTCAACGCCTCCGTCGCCGCGGCGCTCGGCCTGGCTTTCACGCCGGCGGAAGCGTTTTTGAAAGCTTGAGATTCCACGAGGAGCGTCACATGCGGTTGCAATCGTCCGCCTTCGCCCACGGCGAAGAGATTCCCCGCAAATACACATGCGACGGCGCCAATGTCTCGCCGCCGCTGAGCTGGAGCGGCGCGCCCGCGAATACGAAGAGCTTCGTTCTGCTCTGCGACGATCCCGACGCGCCGGCGGGCGTCTGGCGTCATTGGGCGGTCTATGATCTCTCGCACGACGCCGCCGGGCTGCCCGAGGGCGCCGGGCGTCCCGGGCCGCAGCGCGGCTTCTCGCAAGGGATCAATGATTTCGACGGTTCGGGCTATGGCGGGCCCTGTCCGCCGCCGCGCCATGGCGCGCATCGCTACCGCTTCCGCCTGATGGCGCTCTCGACGGCCTCGCTGCCGGTGGCGCGCAAGGAGCCGAGCTGTCTCGAGGTGGAGCGCGCCGCCAATGAGGCCCTGCTCGAGGAGACGGCGCTCGTCGGCGTCTATCGGCGCTGAGAGCTGGGCTCAGTCGGCGCGGCGCTCCGCGGCGGGGGCCGACTCTTTTTTCTCCTTCTTCTCGCCCTTGGCCTCGCCGGGCGTGAAGATGCTGCGCACGCGCTGGCCGGGCTTCTCGACGACTGTCGCCTGGCCTGTCGAGGTGTCGTAGACGAGCTTGTCGCCTTTCACGACGCTGTCGCCCTGCGTGAGCGTCACATTGCCGATGAGATAGACCTTGCTTTCGTTGCGGTCGTAGCTGCCGCGGTCGCCGGTTCCGATCTGATCCTTGGAGACGAGCGTCACCGGCCCTTCCGCGTCTATGTGGCGAACGCGGTCGCTGCCGCCATTGCCCTCCTGGCCCTGCTGCGCCTTGTCCAGCAGCAGAATGAGGCGAGAGGCCTTCAGCGTGGACGGGCCGTTCACGACGACGACGCCGCCCGAATAGACGAGCTTCTGCTCCTTGTCGAAATAGTCGAGCTTGCCCGCGTCTATGTCGACCGGATCCTTGGCGCTGGAGCCGGGGAGAATGCCGCCGGAGCGGCCTTTGGCGGCGATTGGCGCAGCGGCCAGAAGCGCGGCCATGGCGACGGGGAGGATAATGACTTTGAGGGAGCCGATTTTCATGGAGACGATTTTCATAGAGACGATTTTCATGGAGCCGATCCTTGCGCCGCGCCGGTCTCCGCGTCGTCGTCGCCGGGCAGCGTCGTGTGCACGGCGCCGGAAAATGTCGCGCGCCGCTCGTTCTGCGAGAATTCGACCGATCGCGCCGTCACGATCGATTTGTCCAACGTCAGCCTCGTGGGCTGGTCCGAGGTGACGATATTGCCGCGAAAGTCGATGACGGCGGCGTCGGTGCGCAAGTCGTAATGCTTGCCGTCATAGAGGTGGGCGCCGCCGGAGAGATCGGCGCGGTCCTTCTTGGCGTCATAGAGGCCTTTTTCCGCCGTCAGCACGACATTGGAGTCGTTGTCGCTCTGTATGCGCACTTCGAGCTGCTCCAGCTCGAACACATCGGGCTTGGCGATATCCTGCACGCCGGTGCGGGCGCGCAGCTCATAGGGGCGGCCGTCCTTGCGATAGCCGACGAGCTTGGGGCTCTCTATGGTGATGCGCGTGCCTTCTGTGGCGATGCGCGAAAAGCGCAGATCGGCCGGCAGAAAGCGCAGCGAATGGAAGGCGACGCCCACGGCCACGGCGGCGATGATCGCGCCGCTGCCCCACAGCAGCCAGCGCCGCAGCCGGGCGACGCGCTGCGAATGGCGCCGCGCCTGCGGAATGGCGTCGCGGCGGGGGGCGATGATGGAGGCGAGCCGATCGCGTCTATCGGTCGGCGGCGATGCGTCGTTCATTCGGTCCCTGCTCGAGCCCCGCGAGATAACGCCGGCCGCATGGCGAATTCGAGGCGTCATTCATGCGAGAAAATATCTGTCTCCGGCCAGCCGGCGAGGTCGAGCCGCGCGCGCGTCGGCAGAAAGTCGAAGCAGCGGGCGGCGAGATCGGCGCGCCCCTCGCGCGCCAGCGTGGCGTCCAGCTTCTCGCGCAGCGCATGGAGATAGAGCACGTCGGAGGCCGCATAGGCGAGCTGGGCGTCCGAGAGCGTCGCCGCGCCCCAGTCGGAGGATTGCTGCTGCTTGGAGATTTCCACGCCGAGCAATTCGCGCACGAGATCCTTCAGCCCATGCCGATCCGTATAGGTGCGGGTGAGCTTGGAGGCGATCTTGGTGCAATAGACGGGCTCCGCCGTCACGCCGAAGGTCTTGGCGAGGATAGCGATGTCGAAGCGCGCGAAATGAAAGAGCTTCAGCACTTTCGGGTCGGCCAGCAGACGCGTCAGATTGGGCGCGGCGGTCTGGCCCGGGGCGATGCGCACGAGATCGGCGTCGCCGTTCCCGCCGGAGAGCTGGACGAGGCAGAGCCGGTCGCGATGCGGATTGAGGCCGAGCGTTTCCGTATCGATGGCGACGACGGGGCCGAGATCGGCGCCGTCCGGCAGGTCGCCCGAATGCAGGCGGATGGTCATGGCTTTTGATTCGCTTTCTCGAGGGAGAGCGAGCTTTAGCCGATTTCCGGGGGTTTTGTCGAAGCGGGGCGGCCCGCGGCCTATGGCGCGTCCCAATAGCCGAAGGGCCGTTTGGACAATTCCGAGTTGAAATAGCGCGGATCGCCCGAGACTTCGCGGCCGAGCCAGCCGGGACGGTCGAAGTTCTCCTCCTCCGAGCCGAGCTCGATCTCGGCGACGATCAGACCGTCATTCTCGCCCTGGAACACGTCGACGGTCCAGATATGGCCGCCGAACACCTCCTCATAGCGCGTCTTCTCGATGAGCGGGCGCTCGCAGAGGCGATCGAGCATGAGCTGCGCATCCTCGACGGGAATGGGATATTCGAATTCCGAGCGGGTGACGTTGGACGTGCGGCCCTTGATCGTCAGAAAGGCGGCGCCGCCAGCGGTGCGCACGCGCACCACGCGATCCTCGACGCGCGAGAGATAGCCCTGGCGAAAGGCGACGCCGTCGTTGCGCGGCCGCCACAGCTCGCGCGTCACCAGAAATTTTCGCTCGATCTCCACGCCCATTCCATCCTCCTCCTCGTGATCAGCTCGCCAGAGCGGCGGCGCGTTCGACGCCTTTGGGAAAATTCACATTGACCCGCGGATCGGCGTCGAGGGCGGCGAGCGCTTCGGCGAGCCGCCGCTCGTCCGCGCTCTCGAGCGCGACGCTCTCCATCGGCGCGGGGCCGATCTGCAATCGCACGAATTCCGCCGCGCAACCGTGAAAGCAAAAGCGCAGACGCGATTTTCGCACCGCGACGGCGCGCAGAGCGGGGCAAGGGGCGACGACCTCCTCGAGAAAATGCGCCTCGTCGTAGGCGCTGCGATCGAGACGGCTCGGCGGCAGCGCCAGAGCGGCGGCGGCGGCCGCCAGACGCTCCGCCGTCAGCGGAAACGCCGCTCTGAAAGCCGGCTCCCATAATTCCAATCCGTCGTCGACGCGCAGCAGCCGCTTCACCTCGAGCGCCGCGTCGCGAATCTTGGCCGAATGCGGCGTCAGCGCGTTCAGAAGATAGATTTCGTCGCTGCGGCGCGGCAGGCTCGTCGGCGAGCCGAGCCTGGCCTCCAGCGCCGCGAGATCGGCGCCGAAGATGCGCCATTCCCAGCGGGGAGCCGCATTCGGCTGGAGCGCGTCCATTGGACCTCTCACTCTCACGGCGAGCGCCGCCGGCGAACGACCTACCGAGGCTTGCAATGCCGCCTCGCGTCCCACCGACATCTAGCGCGGCGCAGAGCATGGCGCATTCATTCGCGTTTCAGAAACACGCCGAACAAGCTGGCGCAACAGCTATGGCCGAGATAGAGCAAAGATTGCGATCCTGCCCGATTCGGGCGCGACCGACGCGGGACGATTCGCGACGCTCATGAACGATGTTACGCCGGATTCGGCTTTTCGAGAGGCGCGCGCGCGCCATGAGGCGGGCGAGGTCGAGGAAGCGGCCGCGCTCTATCGCGGCGTTCTCGCTTCCCACCCGAGACATGCCGACAGCCTGCATCTTCTCGGTCTGCTCGAGGTGGAGCGCGGCGCGATGGAGGCCGGCCTCTGCTTGATCGACGAGGCGATGGCTATCGCCCCGGGCCATGCGATCTATCACCACAGCCGCGCGCTCGCGCTGCGCTCGCTCGGGCGGCGCGACGAGGCGGTGGAGGATTATCGCGCCGCCGTGGCGCTGCGTCCGGGCTCGGGCGAGCTGCATTGCAATCTCGCCATCGCGCTGGCCGAGCTCGGCCGCCGCGCGGAAGCCGCCAAGCATTACGCCGAGGCCGCGCGCTGCGCGCCGGACCGGCCGGAAATCTGGTACAATCTCGCCAATGCGCTGGCCGAGATCGGACCGGCCGCGCAGGCGGAAGCGGCCTTTCTGCGCGCCATAGAGCTCGAGCCGCGGCTCGTCGAGGCGCAAGGCAATTTCGGCGCCTGGCTGATGCGGCGCGGACGCTGGAGCGAAGCGGCGACGCGGCTCTCGATCGCCGTTCGTCTCGCGCCCGGCGACGCCGCTTATTGGAACAATCTCGCCGTCGTGCTTCAAGAGCTCGGCCGCCATACGGAAGCGATCGTCTGCTATGAGAGCGCGCTCGCGCTGAAGCCCGACCTGTCCGACGCGCATTATAATCTCGGCTGCCTGCTGCATCTCGAGGGACGCACGGATCACGCGGTCGCGCGTCATCGCGCCGCGATCGCGGCCGATCCGCGTCACGGCGGCGCGCGCATCGCGCTCGCAATGGCCGAGCTGCCGATCCTCTATGACACGCAGGAGGAGATCGCCCTGCGCCGCGCGCGCTATGCGCAAGCGCTCGATCGTCTCGCCGAGTCTTCGCAGGATGCAATGATCGCCGCCACGCTCGCGCCGGCGATCGGCGCGACGCAGCCCTTCTTCCTTCCCTATCAGGGCGAAGACGATCGAAAATTGCAGACGCTCTATGGCGAATTCGCCTGCCGCGTTCTGGCGCGGGCCTATCCCGCGGCGCCGCTCGCCGCGCCGCCGGCGGCCGGCGAGCGCATACGCGTCGGCATAGTGAGCGGCTTCTTCTGCCGTCACACGGTTTTTCGTCTCTTTCTCGAGAGCTGGATCGCCGAGCTCGACAGCACGCGCTTCGAGCTCATCGGCTTTCATACGGGCAAGACCGAGGACGCCGACACGATTCGCGCCGCGCAGGCCTGCGAGCATTTTCCGCGCGAGCCTTCGACGCCAGAAGGCTGGCGCGACGCCATCGTCGCCGCCGCTCCGCATGTTCTGCTCTATCCCGAGATCGGCATGGATCCCGTGTCCGGCTGGCTGGCGGCGCAGCGTCTCGCGCCCGTTCAATGCATGGCCTGGGGCCAGCCGGAAACGAGCGGCCTGTCGACGATCGATTATTTTCTGTCGAGCGCGCTGATGGAGCCGGACGGCGCCGAACGCTTCTATACGGAGCGCCTGGCGCCTATGCCCAATCTCGGCCTGCATTACACGGCGGAGACGCTCGCGCCGCAAAAGCTCGACCGCACGCTCTTCGGCGCGGAGCCCTATGCGCCGATCTTCTTCTCGGGACAGGCGCTCTACAAATATCTGCCCTGCTACGACGCCGTCTTTCCGCGCATCGCCGCAGCGGTCGGTCCGTGCAAATTCCTCTTCATCGCCTTCGCCAAGAGCGAGGCGGTGACGGCGGCGTTTCGCGCGCGAATGGAGCGCGTCTTCGCCGCGGCGGGGCTCCGTGCGGACGACCATTGCGTGATCCTGCCGCAAATGCCGCAGGAGCTGTTCATCGCGGCCGCGGCCGCTTCCGACATCATTCTCGACACGCCCGGCTGGTCGGGCGGCCGCTCGACGCTCGACCTGCTCGGCGCCGATCGCCCGATCGTGACGCTGCCGGGCGATTTCATGCGCGGGCGCCATACGGCGGCGATATTGCGCCGCATCGGCTGCGAGGAGACGATCGCCTCTTCGCTCGACGATTATGTCGAGATCGCCGTGCGCCTGGGACGCGACCGCGCCGCGCGCGCTTCGCTCGCCGGCTTCGTCGCCGCGAACAAGCACAGGGCTTTCGAGGATATGGATTACATCCATGCGCTCGAGGATTTCCTCGAGGCCGCGGCGCGCGGGCGCCTCGTCTGAGCGTGCGGTCGTCGCGGAGTGGATAAGCTCGCGTCGGCGCCTATATGTAAACGGCTCGCCTCTCCGTGCGAGCCACATAGAGCGACGACGAGGCCCGACGATGGAGAAGCCCCCGAAAGACAAGGCTTGGTCTTTTCACATCGCCTATTTTCTTCTGGCGCTGACCGGCGTGCTCATATTGCAGCAGATGTGGACAGTCTATCGCCAGACCGAGGTGGTTCCCTATAGCGAGTTCCAGACCCTTCTGCGCGACAGCAAGATCGCCTCGGTCGAGGTCGGCGCCGACATCATGCGCGCGACTCTGAAGGAGCCGATGAAGGATGGCCGCAAGCAGATCGTCGCCGTGCGCGTGCCGACCGACGTCGCCGCGGAGCTGGAGGCGGCGAAGGTCCAATATTCCGGCGTCGTCGAAAACACATGGGTTTCGACTCTGCTCTCCTGGGTCGTGCCGATCGCGCTGTTTTTTCTCGTCTGGAGCTATTTGTCGCGCCGCATGACGCAAGGTCTCGGCTCGGTCATGCAGATCGGCCAGAGCCGCGCCAAGATTTTCGTCGAGACGGATGTGAAGGTCGGCTTCGCCGATGTCGCCGGCGTCGACGAGGCGAAGGAGGAATTGCAGGAGATCGTCGCCTTTCTGAAAGATCCCAAGACTTATGGGCGTCTCGGGGCGCGCGTTCCCAAAGGCATTCTTCTCGTCGGCCCGCCCGGCACCGGCAAGACCCTGCTCGCCCGCGCCGTGGCGGGCGAGGCGGGCGTGCCCTTCTTCTCTATCACCGGCTCGGAATTCGTGGAGATGTTCGTCGGCGTCGGCGCCGCGCGCGTGCGCGATCTCTTCACGCAGGCGCGCGCCTCTGCGCCCTGCATCATCTTCATCGACGAATTGGACGCGCTCGGCCGCGCGCGCGGAATCTCCGGCCTTTCCGGCGGGCATGACGAGAAGGAGCAGACGCTCAATCAATTGCTCGCCGAATTGGACGGATTCGATCCTTCTTCCGGCGTCGTGCTGCTCGCCGCCACCAATCGGCCCGAGGTGCTCGATCCGGCGCTGCTGCGCGCCGGGCGCTTCGATCGGCAGATTTCTGTCGATCGGCCGGACAAGATCGGCCGCGCCGCGATTCTCGGGGTGCATTTGCGCAAGATCAAGCTCGGCGCCGATATCGATCCCGCGCAGATTGCGGCGATGACGCCGGGCTTCACCGGCGCCGATCTCGCCAATCTCGTCAATGAGGCGGCGACATTGGCGACGCGGCGGCGCGCGGTCTCGGTGACGTTGGACGACTTCACTTCTGCGATCGAGCGCGTGATCGCGGGGCCGGAGAAGCGCAATCGCCTGCTGCATCCGCGCGAGCGGCGCATCGTCGCCTATCACGAGATGGGCCATGCGATCGTCGCCATGGCGCTGCCGGATATGGATCCGATCAAGAAGGTCTCGATCATTCCGCGCGGCATGGGCGCGCTCGGCTATACGATGCAAATGCCGACCGAGGATCGCTATCTGATGACGCGCTCGGAGCTGATGAATCGCATGACGGTTCTGCTCGGCGGCCGCGCGGCGGAGATGAATGTGTTCCACGAGGCGACGACCGGCGCCGCCGACGATCTGCAACGCGCCACCGAAATGGCCCGCTCCATGGCGACGCGCTACGGCATGGAGCCCGCGGTCGGTCAGGCCTCCTATATCGCGGAGCGGCCGCGCTATCTCGACATCGGCGATCTCGGCCAGCGCTCTGAGGCGAGCGAGGAGACCAGCGCCCGCATCGACCGCGCCGTGCGGGAGCTGGTGAACGACGCTTTCATCCGCGCGACTGGGATTTTGAAGGCGTGCGCGAGCATTCATGAGGAGTCGGCGAAGCGGCTGCTCGATAAGGAGACCTTTTCGGAGGAGGAGTTGGAGCCGATCCGCGCGGAGGTGGAAGCGAGCCTGAAGACTCGCGGTCCGATCCGCTCCCCGGACCGCGAGCCTTCAGGCTCGCTTTCCGCGGCGAGCGGCGAGTGACCGCTTTCCTCGGAGCCGCCTCCCGTTCCGCCATCCGCTTCCTGGCGTCGCCTGCGTAGGCGGGCATGGCTGCTGGCGTCCAAGCTGAGGATCGTAGAGGAAGCGAGCGCGCGCCGACGCGCCATAGTCATTAGAGCCGCATCGCGCTAAGTTGGCGGCGCGAGGGCTCCGGCTCGACGAATTTGCCGGGCAGCGCTCGCAAAGCGTGACGACCGCTCGCGATCGAAGGTCTTCGGGCTTTCGAATCCGCTCGCTACGAAGGAGCCGCCTTTCCGGGTTTCACCGCCCGGACTCATTGAAGCATCGAAATGGTCATTGTCGAGCTCCGTAGCAGGGGCTGCGCCTTTCGCCGAGCGTCTGCTGCGTCTGTCCAATGCAGAAGCGGCGGCTCGAGGCGGCGCTGCGAAGCTCGATCTTCGCGACGGGCCTCGCCTTATTGGCGTTCCGAGTTGCAAAAGGATATTTCAACCGGGTGGGTCGTGCGCGAGCCGCCTTTCAGACCTCGATCGTGGGAGGATTCGCAGCTGCGGCGGCCTTCGGATCGGCTCGTGCTTTCGGTCGAGCCGCTCTTCGGCGATCCGCGCGCGGGTCCGTCGCGACGTTTCGGCGTGGACAGAATGAGTCCGACAGCGAAAGAACGGTTCTGGCGCCGAGCCCTGATCCTATTTTCCCTCGCATCTTTGATGGCGGGCCTCGTCGTCGCTTTCATCGGATCGCCCGGCGTCGCGCGCTGGATCTGGGCCGCGGGCGCGGTCCCAGTTGCAGCGAGCCTCGCCATCGCGATCATTCGCGACCTTCGCGCCGGGCGCACCGGCGTCGACGCCATCGCCTTTCTGTCCATGGCGGCGGCCTTGGCGCTCGGCGAGACGCTGGCCGGCGTGATCGTGGCCGTCATGTATGCGGGCGGCAATGTGCTGGAGGATCTCGCCGTCGGGCGCGCCGAGCGCGATTTGAGATCGCTGGTCGATCGCGCTCCTCGCTCCGCCCATCGGCGCGTCGCGCAAGAGATCGAGGACGTCCCCATCGATGCGATCCGGGTCGGCGACATGCTGCTGGTCCGCGCCGGCGAGGTCGTCCCGGTCGATGGCCAGATCGCCAGCTCGGAAGCCTCGCTCGACGAATCGGCGGTGACGGGCGAGCCACTGCCGGTCATTCGCCACGCCGGCGAAGCCGTGCTGAGCGGAACCGTGAACGCCGGCGAAGCCTTCGAGATGCAGGCCTCCGCTCTGGCGGGGGAGAGCGCTTACGCCGGCATCGTCGCTCTGGTGACGGCGGCGCAGAGCGCCAAGGCCCCCTTCATGCGGATGGCGGATCGCTATGCGCTGCTGCTCTTGCCCGCCGCGCTCCTGGTCGCCGGCGCCGCATGGGCGCTCTCGCAGGACCCGGTTCGCGGCTTGGCTGTGCTCGTCGCAGCGACGCCCTGTCCTTTGATCCTCGCCGCGCCGGCGGCTTTCATCGCGGGCGCCTCTCAGGCCGCGCGGCGCGGCATATTGATCAAAGGGGGCGGGCCTCTGGAGGCGCTCGCCCGCACCCGCACAGTCATGTTCGACAAGACCGGGACGCTGACGGTCGGCGGCGCGCGGCTCGTCGCGATCGAGACGGCCCCGGACGAGGCGCAAGATGAAGCGCTGCGGCTCGCCGCCTCGCTCGAGCAGGCGTCTCATCATGTAATCGCCGCCGCCATCGTCTCCGCCGCGACGCAGCGGGGCCTCGCGCTGCAGGTTCCGCGCAATGTCCGCGAGACGCTCGGGACCGGAATCGCAGGCGAGGTCGAGGGCGCCGCGCTGCGCGTCGGCTCCCTTTCATTCGTTCACCAGGGGACGCCCGTCGCGGACTGGGCGGCCCGCGCCGCGCGTCGCGCCTCCTGGCGCTCCGCTCTCACGGTCTTCATATCCGTGGACGGACGGCCCATCGCCGCGCTGCTGCTCGCCGACGAGCTTCGCCGCGAAGCGCCGCGCGCGGTTCGCGCCCTTCGCGACATCGGCGTCTCGAAGATCATCATGGTGACGGGCGATAGGCCGGACGCGGCCGAAACGATCGCGGCGGCTCTCGATCTCGACGCCGTGCTCGCCGACAGAGTCCCCTCCGATAAGGTCGACGCTGTCGCGATGGAGCAGCGGCTCGCGCCGACTCTGATGGTCGGCGACGGAATCAATGACGCCCCCGCTTTGGCTGCCGCCGATGTCGGGGTCGCCATGGGCGCGCGCGGCGCCAGCGCCTCCTCGGAGGCCGCCGACGTCGTCATTCTCGTCGATCGCATCGACAGCGTGCCGGAGGCGGTGGCCATCGCGCGCCGCACCCGCGCCATCGCACTTCAAAGCATAGTGGTCGGGATGACGCTGTCCGGCGTGACGATGGCCGCCGCCGCTTTCGGTTTCGTGACCCCGGTCGCTGGAGCGCTGATCCAGGAGGCGATCGACATCGCCGTGATCCTCAATGCGCTGCGCGCGCTCGGCCCCGGCGTCGCCGCTGGCCGAACGCCGATGCCGGAGACCGCCGCGCGCGCCTTGCGGAAGGGCCATGAAGAAATCACAGCGTGTCTCGATCGCCTGCGGCAGATCGCCGACGCATTGGACGAGGCGCCGCCGCAGCGCGCGGCCGATTATATCCTCGAGGCCGATCGGCTCGTCGGCGAGACGATCCTCGCGCATGAGCGCGAGGACGAGAGCGCCATCTATCCGCGCATTTCGAGCTTTCTTCCGGACGGCGCGGCGCTCGGCGCCATGAGTCGCGCCCATCGCGAGATTCGTCACCAGGCGAGGCTCCTGGCGCGCCTGTCGGACGGACTGCGCGACAATGAGCCCGACAAATATGCGATCCGCGACGGGCAGCGCATCATCGAGTCGATCGAAGCTCTTGCGCGCCTGCACAATGCGCAGGAGGAGGACATTTACGAGCAGGCGGCTTCGCCGCCGCTCGGTCGGGAGCGAGCTCGGACTATCGAACGCGCGAGAACCGAAGGAGCCGCGTCGGCGCTCGACCGGGTCTCGGACGCGATGCGCGGCGCGAGATGGCGCCGACGGCTGGCGCTCGGCGCGCTCGCGCTCGCGATCATGCTGGGAAGCGTCTGGCTCTATGGCCGGTGGGGGAGCCCCTTTCGTTCGCCGTCGGTGACGGCGGAAGGCGTCGTCGAGGCGATCGGCGCGACGCCGATCGAGACGCGTATTTCGGGAAGGATCGAAGCGGTCTATTGCGATCGTGGAACCAAGGTCGTGGCGGGCCAGATCTGCGCCGAGATCGATCCTGGGCCGTATCGGACCATCGCCTCGCAGAGCAAGGCCGATCTCACCTCGGCGACACGCCGGCTCGAGCAGGCGAAGGCCCATCTGGCGCGCGTCAGGAAGCAGATCGAAAGCGGCCGGCCGAAGGCCCGTTTTATGACGATGCTCGAAGCGGCGCAGCGACGCGTGGCGGCGGAGGAAGAGTCCTACGCCTCGAGCCGCGCGGCTCTGCGCGCAGCGGAAGACGATCTCGCCCGAACGAAGATCGCGGCACCGGTCGCGGGAACAGTGGTCGCGCGTGACGCGGAGGTCGGACAAACGGTCGGCGACGCGCACAAGGCGCTTTTCCTCGTCTCCACCGACCCCGGCGTCGTGAAGATCGACGCGATCCTGCATGAAGCGGACGAGATAGGAGAGGTGAGAATCGGAAGCCCCGCGACCTTCGTCGTCGCGTCTCTCCCGAAACGCGTCTTCTCCGGACAAGTGACGCAAATCTCCAGGCTGGCGCCCGGCGCCGCCAAAGCCGCTTCATATAGGATCGTTCTCGACGCTCCCAATGCGGACTTGCTGCTCGCACCAAAAATGACCGCGACCATCGCCATCGAGCCGGAAAAAAACGCGCCATCATTTCATCGCCCGAGCGGCGTCGAACCACGTCCCATCGAATGACGACGCCTGGCGCCGCTGTCTCGCTCCATTCTTGTCGAACTCGGGGCGCAGGTCGATTTCCGCTGCGGCGGGCTCGACGCCGGACGCCGCAGCGCCGGCGCTTTTTCGTCGCCGCGGCGCCGCTCTCTGCTCAAAACCCATCGCCCCCGGCGCCGACGACAGGCGCGAGCGAGGTCAGCGCGGCGAGCGCGAGAGCGACGAGAAGCAGCAACAGCGCCGCCAGCGGCAGGCGGGAGCTCGTGATCTCATCCTTCGGATGGACGGATTCGGCGCGCTTATAGCCGGTGATCATGGCGCGCACGAGGTTTTCGCGCTTCACCGCCAGATAGGCGATCACCGCCGCGACATGAATGAAAACCGCGGCCGCCAGCACATAGAAACCCCTCTTGTGCAGAGAGGTGAGCAGAAGGCTCGTCTCCTTGCTCACCGCGCTGGCGAAGGGGCCGACATTGAAAATCTCGTCATTGGCGAACAGCCCCATCGTCGCCTGCGCCAATAGGCCGAGCAGCAGAGCGACGACCATCAGCGCGCCGAGCGGATTGTGCCCGGGGTAGAGCGGCGCCTCGTTACGCAAAAGGCGACGCCCATAGAGCCACGCCTCTCGCGGATGCCGCAGAAAGCTCGCGAATCGCGCGTGCTCGGCGCCGAACAGGCCCCAGAGCGCGCGAAAGACGACGAGCGTGAGGACGGCGTAGCCGAATCGCACATGCCAATCGAACCAGGCGACTCCGAGCCTGTTGGTCACATAGGCGCCGATGAAGGAGACGACGAGCGACCAGTGGAACAGCCGCAAAGGCAGATCCCACACCAGCCGCCGTTCTTTCGATTGCGCGGCCGCCCCTGTGTCGGGCGGCCTGTCGATTACTGCTGTCATTCGTCTCGTCGCGCTGTCGCGTTCGGGCTCACTTCGCCTTGTAGGAGTCGTGACAGCCCTTGCAGTCCTGGCCGAGGTTCGCCACCGCGGTCTTGAAGGCTTCGGTCGCGCCTTTCTCCTTGGCGACCGTCTCCGCGAAGATGCGGGCGTCGTCCTTGAATTTGGCGAGCTTCTTGTCGAAATCCGCCTTCTCTTTCCAGACCTCCGGCTTCGCCTTGCTGTCCGGCTCGCCGACATTGGAAATCTCGGGGAAGGATTCGTCGAGAAACTCTGCGAGATAAGCGATGCGCGCGGCGCGCTTCTTCGCCTCGGCCTCGTCATAGGGGGCGTTGCCCCTGGCGACGGCGCCGAACCAGCGGAAGAAATTGCCGATGAGCGTGAATTCCGCCTTGCGATTCTCGACCGCGATTTTCGCCGGAGAGGGGCCGGGCGCCTGCGCATCGGCCGTGCTTATCGCAACGCAAGCGGCGACGAGCGCGCCGCCGACGAGCGCGCGCGCGGTATTGAAATGCCGACTCATATTCGTCCCTTTATGCAGAGGTTGGGCTTTCAGTGCTTGTGGCTGTCCCGCCATTGTCGTACGAATTGCAGCGTTTGTGAGACATGCTCGAGCGGATCGGCGCTCACAAAGGTCGAGCCGATCTTGCCGTCCGGCGTCACGACATAGGAGATGCGGTCCGAGACCGCGGCGCCATTCTGCGCCGGGCGGTCGCGCTTGGCGTCATAGGCGTCGATGATGGAGAAATTCGGGTCCGCGGCGACGGGGAATTTGTCGCGGCACTCCTTGGTGGAGAATTCGCGCTGCGTCGCGATCGAATCGGCGGAAACGCCGATCAGCGATGCGCCGGCCGCGGCGAAATTGTCGTAATTTTCGGCGAACTCATGCGCTTCTATCGTGCAGCCGCGCGTGAAGGATTTGGGGTAGAAATATAGGACCACGGGTCCTTTCTTCAGCGCCTCGGCCAAAGAGAAGACGAAGTCCTTTCCGCCGATCGCGGCCGGCGCGCTGAAATCGGGCGCGGCGGCGCCCGTCTTCAGAGCGGCAGAGGCGGGAGAAGCGGCGAACGCCGCCAGCATCGCCGAGAGAATTGCAGATTTACGCATCTTCGCCTCACTTGGCGCTATTGGCCGGCGCCGCAGCGGCGGCCGTCGGCGCCGGGTGCTCGATCTTGGTCAGAACTCCGCCCTCGTCCTGATAGTCCCGCACGCCGATCGCGCCGACGACATGATAGCCGAGCCCGGCGAGAATATCGCCCACGGCGCCGGCCCGATGCGCGCGATTGGAGACGGTGACGATCAGCCGGTCGCGCGGAATGAAGGAGAGATATTTCTGAATGTCTTTCGTCTGAATGCTCAGATAGGCGGGGAAGCCGCCGATCTTGGTCAGTTCGTCGGGCCGGCGAATGTCGAGAACCAGCAGCGTCTCCGGCTTCGCCAGCAGCGCGTCGAAGGCGGCGCGATTGAGGCGCAGCGTCTTATAGGTATAGGCCGGATCGTTCTGCGGCGTGACGGGCGCGGCGGCTGCAGGAGCAGCGGGCGCAAGAGCAGCAGGCGCTGTAGCCGCGGGCGCAGGAGCAGCGGGCGTCGCCGCCTGCTGCGCAAAGGCGCCGGCGGCGAATAGCGCCGTCGAGGCGGCGCCGAGCGCGAGGCCGAGGAAGAGCGTCGTGGCTTTCATAGCGTGTCCTATCCGGTCAGGCGCGCAGACGCGCGTTGAAGAAATCGACGGTGCGCTTCCAGGCGAGCTCGGCGGCCGCGGCGTCATAGCGCGGCGTCGTGTCATTGTTGAAGCCGTGCTGCACGCCCGGATAGACGAAGGCCTGATAATCGACGTGAGCGGCTTTCAGCGCCGTCTCATAGGCGGGCCAGCCGGCGTTGATGCGATCGTCGACGCCCGCATATTGGATGAGCAGCGGGGATTTGATCTTCGCGACCTCCTCGGCCGGCGGCTGCGCGCCATAGAAGGGAACGCCGGCGGCGAGGTCGGGCAATTTGGTGGCGAGGAAATTCACCACGCCGCCGCCATAGCAGAAGCCCACAGCGCCGACCTTGCCATTGCCGAGCGGGGAATTCTTCAGCGCGCCGAAGGCGGCGATGAAATCATTGCGCGTCTTCGGCTGATCGAGCTTTTGGAAGAGCTGGCGCGCCTGGTCCTCGTCGCCGGGATAGCCGCCGAGCGGCGCCAGCGCATCCGGCGCGAAGACGATGAAATCGGCGAGCGCGAGGCGGCGGGCGATATCCTCTATGTGCGGATTGAGACCGCGATTTTCGTGGATCACCAGCACCGCCGGCAATTTGCCCTGCGGCTTGGCGGGCTGCACGAAATAACCCTTCGCCACGCCATTGCCCTCCGGCGAGGGAACCTCGATCGTCTTGCCGATGATGCCCGGATCGTCCTTCTTGACCACTTCCGCCTCGGCGAAGCGCGGCTGCAGCTCCTCGAGGAAGGCCGTCGCGGCAGCGGCGCCGATGGCGAATGTCTTGGCGCCTTCGACGAAGCCGCGGCGATCGATGTCGCCATGCACGAAGAGATCGAAGAGCTTCAAAATTCCGGGCGGGAACTCGTTTGCGGTCTTACGCGTCATCGAAATTTCCTCTGGCTCAGCGTGCGAGACGGGGCTTGTAGATTTCATGGCAGGATTTGCAGACTTGCGTCGCCTCGCGCGCCGAGGCGGCTGCGGCTTCGAATTCGCCGATCTCGACCTTGGCGACGACATCCGCGACGAGGCGCGCGCCGTCGCGCGAGATCGCCACGGCGTCGTCCTTGCCGCGCTTGGCGAAATAGTCCTCCGTATAGCGAAATCCATCGAGCAGCACTTCCGCATCCTCTTTCGCCGCCTGCGCATTTTGCGCGGTGATGTCCGGCTCGAAATATTTGATGGTCTTTTCGAGATCGCGCATCAGATCGTCGTCGTAATCGCGCAGGTCCAGCGCCGCCAGCGCCGGCGTGGCGACGAGGATGGCGCAGAGCGCCGAACGTGTGAGGAAAATGCGATAGGCGGGATTGCGGCTCATGACGCTGCTTTGAAATCCTGCTCGAGGTTTTCGAATGCGGGGCGCGCCGGAGCGTCATAGCTCCGGCGCCTCTCGTCAGGCGAGAATGTCGTTCACGACCTTGCCATAGACGACAGTCGGACGCTCGGCGCGGCCGGCGCGCAGATAGATCGTCTTCAGATGATCGAGGCCGAGGAGCTGCAGCACAGTTGCGTGAAGGTCATAGGTGTCGACCGGATTCTCGACCGTCTTGAGGCCGAGCTCGTCGGTGCGGCCATAGGTGAGGCCATGCTTCAAGCCGCCGCCGGCGAGCCATTGCGTATAGCCCCACGGATTATGATCGCGCCCATCGCCGCTCTGGCCGTAGGGCGTGCGGCCGAATTCCGACGTCCACACGACGAGCGTGTCGTCGAGCAGGCCGCGCGACTGCAGATCGGCGAGCAGGCCGGCGACCGGCTTGTCGATCGCGCGCGCATGATTGCCGTGATTGCGCTCGAGCGCGCGATGCGCGTCCCAGCTGGCGTCGTCGCCCTGGCCGAGCGCATTGATCGGGCCGGACACGACATGCACGAAGCGCACATTGCGTTCGACAAGACGACGGGCGCGCAGCAGCACAGTGCCCATGTTGACCGTCGCCTCATTGTCGAGGCCGTAGAGCGCCTTGGTGGCCTCGGTTTCCTTGGAGAGATCGACGGCCTCCGGCGCGGTGGCCTCCATGCGATAGGCGAGATCGTAGGAATTGGTCCGCGCCGCGAGCTCGCTGTCGTCGGGGCGCGCGGCGGAGCGAAGATCGTTGAGCCGATGCAGGAGGTCGAGGCTCTCGCGCTGCTGCTCCAGGCCGATCAGCTCCGGCGGCGCCTGATGCAATATCGGCTGCGCGCCGGGACGGAACGCCGTGCCCTGATAGACCGCCGGCAGAAATCCCGAGCTCCAATTGACCGAGCCGGCGCGCGGCTCGCGCTGGCCGCCATAGAGCACGACATAGGGCGGCAGATCGGGGTTCGCGGCGCCGAGCGCATAAGCCACCCAGGCGCCGAGCGAGGGACGGCCGGGGCTCAAATCGCCGGTGTTGAGCTTCAAGATCGAAATGTCGTGCGTGGCGCCGACAGTGACGCTGGATTTGACGAAGGTCAGCTTGTCGGCGTGCTGGGCGAGATTGGGCAGGAGGTCGGAGAACCAGGCGCCGCTCTCGCCATATTGCTTCCAGCTGCGCTTGTTGGAGACGAAGAGCTTGCCGACGCCGCCCTGAGTCGAGGTCTTGATGCCCTCGAGGAAAGAGGCCGGAATGTCCTGCCCGGCGAGCCGCTCGAGCTCGGGCTTGTAGTCGTAGAGATCGAGCGTGCTCGGCGCGCCGTCCATATGCAGCCAGATGACCGATTTCACCTTGGCCGGGAAATGCGGCTGCTTGGCCGCCAGCGGATCGACGAAGCTCGCGGCGTTGGCCTGCGGAACGCCGAGCCAGCCGCCGCCGGGCATCATGCCGCCGACGGCGAAACCACCCACTCCATAGGCTGCGCTGCGCAGCCATTCGCGACGCGATGTCTCGATGAGCATTGTCTGCTCTCCCTGGTTCAGAAGCGATAGACGAAGTCGTTGCTGTTCACGACGGTGTGCACGAGATCGACGAAGGCAGACGCCCGCAGCGGATCGACGAAACGCGCTTTCGTCGTCACTGGAACGGCGAGCGACAATTTGCCGTTCTCCGCCTTGGCGGCGATCGTCTTTTGATGCTGGTCGAGGAAGGCGTTCAGCGCCTTCGTCTCCGCCTCGCTCGGCTTGCGGCCGAAGAGGACCAGATAGAGCCGCTCGATCTGCGCGCGCTCATTGTCGCCCGCCTCCTCGATCACCCGACCCGCGAGCGCCTGCGACCATTGAAAGACGAGATCGCTGTTGTAGAGCGTCAACGCCTGCAGCGGCGTCGTCGTCACATCGCGCTTGCTGTGGATCTGCTGCGGATTCGCCATGTCGAAGGTTTCCAGCAGCGGATAGGGCAGGCTGCGGCGCGTGAAAATATAGAGGCTGCGACGCACGTGATCCTGCGGGTCCTTCGAGGTCGTCCAGGATGGATCCGTATTGTTGAAATTGCCGCTGCCGGCGAGATTGGCGGGAATGGGCGGAAACACGCTCGGTCCGCCGACGCGCTCGTTCAGACGGCCGGACGCCAGCAGGATAGAATCGCGAATCTCTTCCGCCTCGAGACGCTTGCGCGGGAAGACGGCGAGCAGCTTGTTCTCGGGATCGGCCTTGGCGACATCCTCGCGATAGTCGGAGGATTGACGATAAGTCGCCGAGAGCAGGATGGAGCGATGCAGCCGCTTCACGCTCCAGCCGTCCTTCACGAAAGTGAAAGCGAGATGATCGAGCAGCTCCTGATTGGCCGGCTTGTCGCCGGCCTTGCCGAAATCACTGACCGTGCCGACGATTCCCTTGCCGAAATATTGGTTCCACACACGATTGACGAAGACGCGGGCGGTGAGCGGGTTCTTCTCGCTCACCAGCCAATCGGCGAGCGCGGTGCGGCGGCCGGAGGAGGTCGCCGTCGGCTTTATGTCCGGCGTCTCGCTCGTCAACGCCTCGGGGAAGGCGGGCTGCACCTCCTCGAGCGGCTTCTCGTGATTGCCGCCGAAGAAAATATAGGTGGGCGGCGCATCGCTATGGCCGAGCTCGGTGGCGGCGGTATAATTGAGCGAGCCCTTGTTCGAGCGCACATTCTGGAACTTGCGCAGCTCTTGCGTCAGCTTTTGATATTCGTCCGCCTTCTCGACGATCTCCTTGCTGTGCTCGGGCGCGCTCTTGTCATCGGCGGCATAACGCAGAAAGCCGGCGAGGGCGGCGTCGTTCGTCACCGAATCGAGACGGTGATTGACCCAGCGGTCCAATGCGGTCCATTGGTCCTTCGGCTTGAAGATCGATTCGCGGCTGTCGGTGAGATAGCGCTCCTTGTGATATTTGAGCGCCGCCTCGCGGACCGAGTCGATGATCTCCTTCTGCCGCGCGCGAATGGCCCTGGTCGCCTCGTTATAGACGGCCTGCTCCTTCTGGAATTCGGCTTCCACCTCGCCCTTCTTGGCCGGCAGCCGCTCGTCGAAGGCGGTGTTGGCGAAGAAGGCCTGCAGCGAGTAATAATCCTTCTGCGTGAACTTGTCGGTCTTGTGATTGTGGCAGCGCGCGCAGCCGACCGTCGTGCCGAGGATCGCCTGGCCGACCGTGTCCACTATATCCGTCGTGATCTGATATTTGCGCTGCACCAGATCGCGCGAATTGCTGTTGTCCGGATAGCCGGCGAGAAATCCGGTCGCGACCAGGGCCTCCTGATCGCCCGGCGCGATCTCGTCCGCCGCGATCTGCTCGCGGATGAATTGCGAATAGGGCTTGTCCGCGTTGAAGGCGCCGATCACATAATCGCGATAGCGAAACATGTTGAGGCGATTATTGTCGTTCTGGAAGCCGGCGCTGTCGGCGTAGCGCGCGAGATCGAGCCACAGCCGCGCCTGCCGTTCGCCGTAGCGCGGCGAAGCGAGCAGACGATCGACGAGCTTCTCATAGACGTCGGGGCTGGCGTCGCTTTCGAAAGCCGCGACCTCTTCGGGCGTCGGAATGAGGCCCCAGGCGTCCAACGTCGCGCGGCGGATGAAAGTGGCGCGATCGGCCTCCGGCGACGGCGTCAGTTTGCGCCCTTCGATCTTCGCGAGCACGAAGGCGTCGAAGGACGAGCGCGCCCAATCCTTCTTTTGCACATCGGGCGCGAAGGGCTGATAGACCGGCTGCCACGCCCAATGCGGCTTGCTCGCGCGCGGCGAATCCTGGGCCGGAGCCTTCTGCTCCTCGGCGATCGCGAGGGCGGCCACGGAGGCGCTCAACATCATTGCGATCACGGATCTTTTCAATGTCTTCGTCATGAGCCCGCAACCCTCGTTTCTCTACAGCCTATCGACTGCATGTGCTTTCGTAAGAGGTAGCCTCTGAATTCCGTGACATGCACGGCTAATTTCCGATGCTGTAAGTGGAGTTTAAGCGGGGCGATTCATAAAGTCTACAAAAAAGACAGGATTATGGTCGAAATTTTGCCCGCTCCACGCCGCCGCTGTCACGACGTCGGGCGCAGCCGCATCCCTCGATCAATCGTCGATCGTCGCTTCGGGGTCTGCGTAGGACATCACCAAAAACATTATCGCCGGCGTCTCGCCGAGATTGCGATAGCTATGTGGCACGTCGGCGAGGAAATCGACCGCATCGCCCGCTGCGAGTCGCACCGGCGGCTCACGTCCCGCGACGATCTCGATCTCGCCCTGCGCGATGACCAGCGTCTCCTTCGCGCCCGGCGCATGGGCCTCGGCGCGCTCGCGATGCAGCGGCGCAATGGTGACTTCGTAGAACTCCACAGGACGCGCGCTGTCGTAAGGAAACAAAGGGCGGGACAGAAAATTTCCGTCCTGCGATCCGATGACCTGCGGGCTGGCCTTGCGCATCACGAGCACGCCGCTGCGCTCCTTCGCGGCGACGAGGCTTCCGAAGGGAACGCCGATCGCATTGGCGATACGCCACAGATGCGCGATCGTCGCCGCCGTCGATCCGTCCACGATCGCGCGCAGCTCCGCGGCGTCGACGCCGCTCAATTCGGCGATGCGCTCCAAGCTGCGTCCCTTGCGCGTGATCAATCGCTCGAGCCGCCGCGCGACCGTATCTGCGAGGCGCTCGGAATTTTCCATCCCACTGCGGAGCGGCGGTTCGGCGACGGCGGAAGGCTTCGATTTCGTCATCTATAAATCCCATTTGGAACATATTTTGTAATGGGCGGCTTCGGCCGTGGTCAAGCATTTTTGGCCGCGTCTTCGGCGATGGCGCCGCATCCGCGTACAACGAATTATCCTTCTTTTATTGAGTATAATGAGAGAATTATCGTCTCGCGGCGCCGACGCCCGAAGAATGGGAACCGCGCAGCCAAACCCTAGCAAATCGCTTGACTTGAAATATAGTCTATAGCAATTATCGATTTATCGTCCCATTCGGGTTCGATCGAGACATTCCGTCACGACATCGCGCATTCCCCGGAGTGACTATGAAGTCGAAAATCCTCGCCTCTTTCGCCGCCGCCGGCGCGCTCATTGCGACGCTCGCTCCCACCCATGCCGAACTCGTCACGCAGAAAACTCTTTCGACGCCGATCGCGCTCGCCATCGCGCAGACCGCTTATGACGCCTGCTATCAGCAGGGCTATCGCATTTCGGTGACGGTGGTCGGCGAGCAGGGTCAGATTCTCATCGCCATTCGCGGCGACGGCGCCTCGCCGCATACTTTCGAAAACAGCCATCGCAAGGCCTACACCTCGCGCACATTCCGCACGCCGTCGGGCGAATTCGCGCAGCGGGTGAAGGACAATCCGACGACGAGCGCCGTGCATCTCGCCAATGTGATCGCGGCGCAGGGCGCTCTGCCGATCAAGGCGGGCGATGTCGTGATCGGCGGCGTCGGCGTCTCCGGCGCGCCGGGCGGCGACAAGGACGAGGCCTGCGCCAAGGCGGCGCTCGACAAGGTCGCCGATCAGCTCAAGTGAGAAACAGCGAGAGCCGCTGGCGCGAAGCAGCTCTCGCCTCAATCCACCGGCAGGCGCAGACGGATCTCGTCGACGAAGGCCGCGAGGCAGCGCTTCACCGTATCGAATTGCGCGCTCGTCGGAATGACCGCGATTCCATGCACGCCGAACTCCTCGTTCAGCCTGTTCACATGGTCGGCGACCTCCTTATAGCTGCCGACCAGCGACATGGACAAAAGCGCCTGCGGATCGAGCGCCTCGCCGACGCGCGTCGCATTGGCCTTGGCGCAATAATCCTCGAGATAGGGCGTGGCGATCGACACCGCCTCGTCGCGTTCCTGCGTCGCAAAGCCGAAACGCGCCAGAATGAGACGCGGATCGCCCTCCGGGGCCTCGCTTTTATAGATGTCGAGAATGCGACGTAGCTCTTCATTGCCGCAAGTCGCCGCGGCCATGAGCCCATAGCCCTTGCGCGCGGCGAGACGAATCGTGCTCTTCTCCGTCGTCGCGATCCAGGTCGGCACCTTCTGCTCGGGCCGCGGCGCGAGGCTCAGCTTCTCGACCGAGAAATATTTGCCCTTATGCGTGACCTCGCTCTCCGCGAACAGGCGCTCGACGAGCTCCAGCGCCTCCAGCCCGCGCGCATTGGCGTCTTCCGGCGCAATGCCGAAATCGACCGTCTGCTTGGGAAAATCCGCGCCGCTGGCGACGCCGAAATTGAAGCGCCCCTTGGTCAGGAGATCGATGCTGGCGACGTCTTCCGCGAGCTGGACCGGATCGCGCAGCGCCGGGAGGAAGGACGCCGAGCCGATGCGCGCGCGCATGGTGACGCCGGCCGCATAGCCGAGCATCACCGAGCAGGCGCCGCTCGGAAAATAATCGTCGAAATGATGCTCGGCGAACCATATGTCGTCGAAACGCATTCGCTCGGCTTCGCGCACCAATATGAGCTGGCGCGTCAAGGCGCGGCCGGCCTCCGAGGTCGGATTGTCGAACAGGCAGAGATAACCAAAACGCGGATTCATCGCGCCGCTCCAGCTGGCCCGGCCGGGCGCCGGGGGAGTATCGGCGAAGACTTGCAACAACCGAGCCGCGCGCGAGCGCCTCGGCGTTTCGCGACCGAAACCGCACGATTCGGCTCTTTCGGCGAAGTCGCGCGGCGGCCCGCGTCGGAAACACGACAATTCCGCCATGGCTCCGGTCGCGCCTGCGCCTCTTGTATCCTATTCACAGCGCAACCATAATCGCGGCCCGATCACGGGCTGCGCGATTTCGCGTCGGCGCCGATGCTGAGAAGGGGTCTCCTCGTGGTGCAAGACACGACGACCGGCGCGCCTGCGCCGACGCGCAATTTTTTCGCTCGCAAGAGCGTAGATGAAATTCTCGCCGAGAATCATCTCGAGGACGGCGGCAATTTCGCGCGCGCGCTCGGGCCCTTCTCGCTCACCGCGCTCGGCATAGGCGGCATCATCGGCGCCGGCATTTTCGTGCTCACCGGCACTGTGGCGGCGAAATTCGCCGGGCCGGGCGTCGTCTTCTCCTTCGCGCTCGCCGGGCTCGCCTGCGCCTTTGTCGCGCTCTGCTATTCCGAGCTCGCGGCGCTCATTCCCGTCGCGGGCAGCGCCTACACCTATACCTACGCCACGCTGGGCGAAATTTTCGCCTGGATCATCGGCTGGGATCTGGTGCTCGAATATGGCCTCGGCGCAGCGACTGTCGCGGTCGGATGGGCCGGCTATTTCAACCGCGTTCTGCATGGATTGGGAATTGATTTGCCGCCGGAATGGACGACGGCCTATTTCGCCGATCCGAGCCATGCGGGCGCGGCGGCCGGCCATGGCGTCTTCAACCTGCCGGCGGCGCTGGTGGTGCTGGCGCTCTCTCTGCTGCTCGCGCGCGGCACGCACGAATCCTCGCGCTTCAACAATTTCATCGTCTTTGTGAAGCTCGCCGTGGTGCTGATCGTCATCTTCTTCGGCGTCTCCTACGTCGACACGGCGCATTGGACGCCTTTCGTGCCCGAGAACACCGGGGAATTCGGCCATTTCGGCTGGAGCGGCGTGCTGCGCGGCGCTTCCGTCGTCTTCTTCTCCTATATCGGCTTCGACGCCGTCTCGACCGCGGCGCAGGAGGCGAAGCTCCCGCAGCGCGATGTGCCGATCGGCATCATCGGCTCGCTCGCCATTTGCACCGTGCTGTTCATCGGCGTCGCCGGCGTGGCGACGGGCGTCGTCTCCTACACGGCGCTCAATGTGCCGGACCCGATCGCCGTGGCGATGGACGCCACCGGCGCCTCCTGGATGGCCTGGATCGTCAAGATCGGCGCGCTCGCCGGCCTCACCACCGTCATTCTGGCGCTGCTCTTCGGCCAGACGCGCGTCTTCTACTCCATGGCGCATGACGGCATGCTGCCGCCCGTCTTCGCCAAGCTGCATCCGGTCTATAAAACGCCGGCGATCAGCCAGATCGTCGTCGGCATGCTGGTGGCGATCGCCGCCGGCCTCTTCCCCATCGAGATTCTCGACGAGATGGTGTCGATCGGCACGCTCTCCGCTTTTGCGCTCGTCTGCGGCGCGGTGCTCTATCTGCGTCGCAAGAACCCGGAGCTGCATCGTCCCTTCCGCGCGCCGGGCATTCCGTGGGTGCCGATTTGCGGCATTTTCTCCTGCCTCGCGCTGATGGGCGCGCTGCCGATCGAAACCTGGATCCGCCTCTTCGTCTGGATGGCGGCCGGGCTCGCGCTCTATTATTTCTACGGCAGCCTGCGCACCCGCCGCAGGTGAGGCGTTGAGCGCGCCGGCCATAGTCTGGTTTCGGCGCGATCTTCGGCTCGCCGACAATTGCGCCCTGAGCGCCGCCATCGCCTCCGGCGCGCCGCTGATCCCCGCCTTCATTCTCGATGAGGAAGAAGGCGACGAATGGCGGCTCGGCGGCGCCTCGCGCTGGTGGCTGCGCGAGAGCCTCGCCGCCCTCTCGCGCGATCTCGAGAAGCGCGGCGCGCCGCTGACGCTGCGGCGCGGCGACGCGCAGGCGGAACTCTCGCGCCTCGTCGCGGAGACCGGCGCCGCCGCCGTCTATTGGGGCCGCATTTATGAGCCCTGGGCGACAAAGCGCGACGCGCGGCTGGACGCGCAGCTGCGCGAGCGCGGCGTCACGGCGCAAAGCTTCCCCGGCGCGCTGCTCGCAGAGCCGGGCTCGGTCTGCAATGCGCAAGGGAAGCCCTTCCGCGTCTTCTCGGCCTTCTGGCGCGCGCTCGCCGGGCTTCTGCAGCCGGCGCCGCCTCTGCCCGCGCCAAAGAAGCTCCACGCTGCGCCCGCCCCCGCGAGCGATCGGCTCGACGATTGGCGGCTGCAGCCGAAGGCGCCGGATTGGGCGGAAAGCCTGCGCGAGAGCTGGCGGCCGGGCGAGGCCGGCGCGCAGCGGCGCCTCGCCGATTTTCTGCGCGACGGCATAGGAGCCTATGCTCTGCTGCGGGATTTTCCGGCGAAGGACGGCGCCTCTCGCCTCTCGCCGCATCTCCATTGGGGCGAGATTACGCCATCGCAGATTTGGAGCGCGACTGTCGCCGCTCCGCAGGAGGGCCGCCTCGCCTTTCTGCGCGAGCTCGGCTGGCGGGAATTTTGTCACCATCTGCTCGCCGCCCATCCCGATATGCCGGAGGCGCCGCTCGATAAATCCTTCGCGCATTTCCCCTGGGCGAATGACGCAGGCGCGCTCGCAGCCTGGAAAAAGGGCGAGACCGGCTATCCGCTGGTCGACGCCGCCATGCGCCAGCTGTGGCGCACGGGCTTCATGCATAATCGGCTGCGCATGGTCGCCGCCTCCTTTCTGGCGAAGCATCTGCTGCTTCCCTGGCGGGAGGGCGAACGCTGGTTCTGGGACACGCTTGTCGACGCCGATCTCGCCGATAATTCCGGCAATTGGCAATGGGTCGCCGGCTGCGGCGCCGACGCCGCGCCTTATTTCCGCATCTTCAATCCCGTGCTGCAGGGCGAGAAATTCGATCCCGACGGGGCGTTCGTGCGCCGCTTCGTCCCGGAGCTGGCGCGCCTCGGCGCCAAATACATCCACAAGCCCTGGACCGCGCCGGAGCGCATTCTGCGCGAGGCCGGCGTCACGCTCGGCGAGACCTATCCGCGCCCCATCGTCGATCACGCCGCCGCGCGCCAAAGAGCGCTCGAGGCTTTCGCGACGCTGCGCTCGCGGTGACGTGCGGAAATTCTATCTCCCTTCCCTCTTAGTCGGATTCCCTCTAAACAGCCGGGCCATGATCTGGCTTCTCTTCGCTCTCCTGACCGGCGCCGCAGTCATGAGCGTGCTATGGCCGCTCGCCCGCGAAAGCGACGCCGCCGACGCCGCCGCCCCCGACATCGCCTTTTTCGAGGAGCAGATCGCCGAGATCGAGCGCGAGAGCGCCGAGGAGCGCCTTTCCGCCGAGGACGCCGAGACCGCCCGGACCGAGGCCGCCCGCCGCCTGCTGCGCGCCCGCGGCGCGAGCTCTGGCGCCGCCGCCTCCTCCCGCCGCAACGCCATTGTGGCGGCGGCGAGCGCGATCATTCTGATCCCCGCTCTCGCTCTGCTGCTCTATGGCAAGCTCGGCCGTCCCGATCTGCCGGACGCCTCGCTGGAGGCGAGGCTCGAGGCCAAGCCCGGCCATACCGACATTGCGAGCGCCGTGGCGCGCATCGAGGCGCATCTCGCCGAGCATCCCGAGGATGGACGCGGCTATGAGGTGATCGCGCCCTTCTATCTGCGCAATGGCCGCGCGGCGGACGCCGCCGCCGCCTATGAGAAAGCGCTGCGCCTGCTGGGGCCGACGCCGCATCGCCACAATTCGCTGGGCGAAGCGCGCGTGCTGGCCTCGGAAGGCCGCGTGACGCCGGAGGCCATGCGCGAGTTCGACGCGGCTCTGGCGCTCGACCCGAAATCCGCCATGGCGCGCTTCTACATGGGCCTCGAGGCGGCGCAGGCCGGCGCGCGCGAAAAGGCCGAGGACATCTGGACCAAGCTCGTCTCCGACGGCCCGGCCGACGCCCCCTGGCGTCCACGCGTGGAGGCGCTGCTCGCGCAATTGCGCGGCGCGCCTGCGCCCGAATCCGCGCCGGCGAGCGAGGAAGGCGCGAAGATCGCCGCAATGCCCGAGGCGCAACGAATGGACGCCATTCGCACGATGGTCGAGCGGCTGCGCGGCAAGCTCGAGCAGAACGGCGCCGATGTCGAGGGCTGGCTGCGGCTCATCCGCGCCTATAGCGTGCTGGCCGAGACGGAAAAGGCCAAGACCGCGCTCGACGGCGCCCATAAGGCGCTCGCGCAGGACAAGGACGGGCTCGCCCGCGTCGATGCGCTGGCGCGCGAATTGGGCGTTGGAGGTTGACATGACTCGCAAGGGCAAGAGGCTCGCGCTCATCTCCGGCGCGCTCGCGATACTCGCTATCGCCGTCGGGCTGGTGCTGTTCGCGCTGCGCGACAATATCGTGTTCTTCTATTCGCCCGCAGAGCTCGCGCAAAAGCATGTCGCGCCGGGGACCAGGCTGCGCATCGGCGGGCTGGTGAAGGAAGGCTCGGTGCAGCGCGGCGACGATCGCAACGTCGCCTTCACAGTGACCGACAGAACCGCAGATCTCGGCGTGACCTATAAGGGCCTGCTGCCGGACCTGTTCCGCGAGGGACAGGGCGTCGTCGTCGATGGCGCGCTCGGCGCCGACGGCGCCTTTCGCGCCGACAGCGTGCTGGCCAAGCACGACGAGCGCTACATGCCGCGGGACGTCGCCGACGCGCTGAAGAAGCAGGGCGTGTGGCAGGGCGAAGGGACGAAGAAATGATCGTCGAGACCGGCCATTTCGCGCTCGTTCTGGCGCTGGCTCTCGCGCTGGCGCAGGCCATTCTCCCCTTCGTCGGCGCGCGGCTTCGCGATGTCGCGCTGATGCGCGTCGCACGCCCTGTGGCGGTGGCGCAATTTCTCCTCGTCGCCACGGCCTATGGCGCGCTGACCTATGCGCATGTCGTCTCGGATTTCTCGCTCGTCAATGTGATCGAGAACTCCCATTCCTTGAAGCCGATGATCTATAAAATCTCCGGCGTCTGGGGAAATCACGAAGGCTCCATGCTGCTGTGGGTGCTGGTGCTCTCCTCCTGCGGCGCGGCCATCGCATTGCTCTCGCGCGCCATGCCGGATTTGCTGCGCGCCGACACGCTCGCCGTGCAGGGATTGATGGGCGCGGCCTTTCTCGCCTTCATCCTGCTGACCTCCAATCCCTTCGCGCGCGTCGCCGATCCGCCCTGGCAGGGGCGCGACCTCAACCCGATCTTGCAAGACCCCGGCCTCGCCATTCATCCGCCGCTGCTCTATCTCGGCTATGTCGGCTTCTCGATCGTCTTCTCCTTCGCCGCTGCGGCGCTGATCGGCGGACGCATAGACGCCGCCTGGGCGCGCTTCGTGCGGCCATGGACGCTCGCCGCCTGGATCTTCCTGACGCTCGGCATAGCGATGGGCTCGTACTGGGCCTATTACACTTTGGGCTGGGGCGGCTTCTGGTTCTGGGATCCGGTCGAGAACGCCTCGCTCATGCCCTGGCTCGCCGGCACGGCGCTGCTGCATTGCGCGGCGGTGATGGAGAAGCGCGAGGCGCTGAAAGTCTGGACGATCTTCCTCTCCATTCTCGCCTTCTCGCTGTCGCTGCTCGGCACTTTCCTCGTGCGCTCCGGCGTGCTCACCTCCGTGCATGCCTTCGCCAGCGATCCGCAGCGCGGCGTGTTCATTCTCGCCATACTCGTCGCCTTCATCGGCGGCGCTTTGGCGCTCTTCGCCTTTCGCGCGAGCGCTCTGCCGACGGGCGGCCTCTTCGCGTCGATCTCGCGCGAGGGCGCGCTGGTCGTCAATAATCTGCTGCTGACCGTCGCCTGCGCGACGGTCGTCATCGGCACGCTCTATCCGCTGGCTCTGGAGGCGCTGACCGGCGACAAGATTTCCGTCGGCGCGCCTTTCTTCGATACGGTGCTGATCCCGATCGCTCTGCCGCTCGTGCTGCTGATGCCGATCGGCCAAATGCTCGCCTGGAAGCGCGGCGATCTCGCCGCCGCGCTGCAGCGTCTGCGCGCGGCTTTTGCGGCGGGCGTCGTCGCGCTGGCGGCTTTCGGCGCGTTCTATGGCGCGCCGGTTCTCTCCATTGTGAGCGCCGGCCTCGCCGTCTATCTCGTCATCGGCGCCTTCACCGACATTGCCCAGCGCGCGGCGCAAGGGAATGTCTTGGCGCGATTGAAGGGCCTGCCGCTCTCGGCCTGGGGAACGTCGATCGCCCATGCGGGAATGGGCCTGTCGCTGCTCGGCCTCGCCGCGACCGGCTGGGGCGTCGAGCAGATCGTCGCCATGAAGCCGGGCGTCGCCCAAGAGGTCGGCCCCTACCAAATCACGATCGAGGATATCGCCTCGCGCGCCGGCCCCAATTATGCGGAGACCTACGCCGTCATGGCGCTGCGCAAGGGCGGCGAGACGATCGCGCATATCGAGCCGGCGAAGCGCTTCTATCAGGCGCGGCGCATGGCGCGCACGGAGGCGGGCATCGTCACGCTCGGCCTCGGCCAGGTCTATGCGGCGCTGGGCGAGCAGCATGAGGATGGAACGTTGGACGCGCGGCTCTATTACAAGCCGCTGGTGCTGCTGATCTGGCTCGGCGCCGTGGTGATGGCGCTCGGCGGCGGATTGTCGCTGGCCGATCGGCGCCTGCGCATCGGCGTCGCCAGCCGCGCCCGCACGGCTGCGCAGCCGCAGGCGGCGGAGTGATGCAGATGTCGCGGAATCTATGGGAGCGATCCTTCTCCCACTCGTGGGAGAGGGGAGCGCTCTTTCTTTTGTCACTCGCGCTCGGCGCCATGCTCCTGTCTCCCGCCCTCGCTGTGGAGCCTTCCGAAAAGCTCGCCGATCCCAAGCTCGAGGCGCGCGCGCGCGCCATCGCCAGCGAATTGCGCTGCCTCGTCTGCCAGAATCAATCGATCGACGATTCCGACGCGCCGCTCGCCAAGGACCTGCGCGTCATCGTGCGCGAGCGGCTGAAGGACGGCGCGAGCGACGCCGAGGTGCGCGATTATGTGGTGGCGCGCTACGGCGATTTCGTGCTGCTGCGCCCGCCGGTAAAGCGAGAGACCCTGCTGCTCTGGGCCGCTCCGGCGCTGGCGCTGCTCGGCGGCGTCTGGGCGATCTTCGCCGCCGTGCGCCGCGGGCGTCGGCGCATCGATCCAGCGATGCTCACCGCGGAAGAGCGCGCGCAATTGCAGGCGTTGGGCGTGGAGCCGCCTCCCTCTCGAAGTGACGCAGGAGAGGGAAGCGGCCAGGGCGACGCGAGCCCTTCATGAAGCGCCGAGTCGGCCCCCTCTCCCGCATAGCGGGGGAGGGCTGGGGAGGGGGCATGTCGCGGCCTCTCGAATCGCGCTAGACTCGCGGCATGGACAGACCGAGCTATTACGAATTCTTCGCCGGCGGCGGCATGGCGCGCGCCGGGCTCGGCGCTGGCTGGCGATGCCTCTTCGCCAATGATTTCGACCTGAAGAAATGCGGGACCTATCGCGCCAATTGGGGCGGCGAAGAGCTCTTCCCCGGCGATGTGCGCAAGGTGACGACCGCCGATCTGCCCGGCCGCGCCGATCTCGTCTGGGCCTCCTTCCCCTGTCAGGACCTCTCGCTCGCCGGCGCCGGCGCGGGGCTGAAGGGCGAACGCTCCGGGACGTTCTGGCCCTTTTTCGAGATCGTCAAAGCGCTGCGCAAGGAGGGACGGCATCCGCCGCTGCTGGTGCTGGAGAATGTCTGCGGCGCGCTGACATCGCATGGCGGCGAGGATTTCGGAGCGCTCTGCGGCGCGCTGGCCGGCGAAGGCTATCGCTTCGGCGCGCTGGTCATAGACGCCGCGCTGTTCGTGCCACAATCGCGGCCACGCTTGTTCATCGTCGCGCTGCATGGCGACGTCGCAACGCCTCCCGAACTGATAACCCAAACCCCCTCGGCTCTTTGGCATACAAGGGCACTGAGGACTGCACAGGAACGCCTACGTGACGATCTGCGCGAGAAGTGGGTATGGTGGCGGCTCAACGAACCGCCGGCGCGCAATACGCCTCTTGCAGCAATCATCGATGAGCGGCCCGAGGGAGTTAATTGGCACGAACGGGATGAAACGCGAGCCCTGCTAGCCCTGATGGATGACGTCAATCGGGACAAAATACTCATGGCGAAGCGGGAATGTCGTTTGACCGTAGGAACAGTTTTCCGAAGGATGCGCGGAAATCGATCGTCAGGTACTATTCAAAGGGCGGAGGTTCGTTTCGATGGGCTAGCTGGATGCTTGCGAACCCCGGCAGGAGGATCGAGCCGCCAAATTTTGCTCGTAGTGAACGATACGCAGATAAGAAGCCGGCTGCTGTCACCGAGAGAATGCGCACGGCTGATGGGCCTCGCCGATACATATAATCTCCCAATGCGGTATAATGAAACAATGCATTTGCTGGGAGACGGTGTCGTTCCGCCGGTTGTAAGTTTCTTGGAAATGCAGCTGCTCTCTTCTCTAGTCGAAAAAGCACGAGCCTCCGACTTTTTTGCAGAAAATGCGAAGGATGCCGCATGAGCTTTGAAATTTCGATGCTTGAAAAGTTTGCGGAGGAGAATGATGCTCGTTCTCTTGGTAAGCTTTGCACGTTATTCTATGTTACTTGCCAACTTTCGTCTGTGAATAGACCATTCTCACTTGATAAGTTTCTCACGGATCGTGGACAAATAAAAGGGCTTAGTGGTCAACGGGTAGCAAATTTGCTCGCCGAAAGAGAGGTTTATTTACCCGCCTCTTTTTTGGGCGAGGGAGGCAGGACGAGCCGCGGAAGCATAAACAGAGCAAGATACTATGTTGATTGGCTTAACGATATTGTACCCATATCTGCTGACGATGATTTATTGCAAGCGATTGCAAAATTTTGGGCTGAAGAGATAAATAAAAAATACCATGCCGACTTAAGAAGTCTGGATCTCCCTACATCTGATAGCGAACACGCAGGCCCTCGATTTATTGTAAGGGACTCAAAGATTTCTCTGCAACACGGAAGAGTGCATGCAGACAGAGATGATGTTATTTTTGTCAAAAACATCCTAACGCAGACGAGAATCGTCACCGAAAGCGTCGTGAGCAGCTTCAGTAGAGCGGATAATTACTATGGTTTTCTTAGATCGCTACTTAGTCAGTATCTTACCGAGATACAGAAAGACAGAAACGATATAAATGTTTTTGTCATTTATGCCACAGGGCTACAGGTCGAGCGTTATGTCGATCTCTTAGCTGATTCAGAAGGTGAAGAGCCTCCTCTAGACATTGAGAGGCGTACACTTGTTGATTCTTTTATCATATTGCATGGTGCTTTTGTCGCAAGCACAGAGGAGGGAAAAAAGCTTCTGACTTTCACAGCGATGTCAGATGGCGACACTGTCGATTTGCAAAAATTTAAGTCAATAACAGTCCAGCTAATTAAATCAGCAGAACGAGAAGCCATCGTCGACTCTAATACTGCAAAATTTATCGAAAGCACAACCGAAGCTGCGGGAGAGGGGAGAGCGCCTCAAAGAAGCACCTTGTTCAGCCTACTAACAGCGCGTAATTTTATTTCATCTATTGTTTCATCACTGATCTCCGAAGCGATCAAGAAGTCGAGCCCTGGGCAACTTGTTATTAGCGGACTTATTGTATTCACCGACGCCGCATGGCAATTTATCTCGATACATGCTTCAGAGCTGCAATCCATAGCGGATTCCGCGCCAGCGTATTTTCCCTGGCTCGCGCGTTTTCTTGAGTGGCTACGTTAGCCGCGCGGTAATCGATGGCCGAAGACCCCGCCAAACGCTCCGCCATCATGCGCGCGGTGAAATCGCGCGACACCTCTCCGGAAAAAGCCGTGCGCGCGCTGCTGCGCGGCTTCGCGCCGCATTACCGGCTGCATCGCAAGGATGTGCCGGGCAATCCCGATATCGCCTATGTGGGGAGAAAGCGGGCCATATTTGTGCATGGCTGCTTCTGGCACGGACATGATTGTGCGCGGGGCGCGCGAACGCCGAAAACCAACGCCGACTATTGGCGCGCCAAGATCGCCCGCAATCGCGCGCGCGACATTGCCCATCAGGAAAAGCTCGCGAGCCTCGGCTGGCGCGCGCTCATCGTGTGGGAATGCGAGCTGAAGGATAAAGGGGCGCTGGAAGCGAAGCTGAGGGAGTTCTTAGGGAATAGGGAATAGCGAATAGCGAATAGAAGAAGCTCTATTCGCTACTCCCTACTCGCTATTCGCTCGAATCAATCCTTCGCACGCTCGACGTAGGAGCCGTCTTCCGTCTGGATGACGATGCGCGTGCCGGCCTGAATATGCGGCGGCACCATCACGCGGGCGCCGTTGGAGGCGATGGCGGGCTTGTAGGAAGAGGAGGCCGTCTGGCCCTTCATCGCCGGCTCGGTCTCGGTGATCTCGAGCGTGACGCGCGCCGGGAGCTGGATTCCGACCGCCACGCCATTGAACAGCGACAGAATGCAGACCATGCCTTCCTGCAGCCATTGCGCCTGATCGCCGAGCACATCCTTGGGCACGATGACCTGATCATAGGTCGCGGTGTTCATGAAGGTGAAGCCATCGTCGTCGCCGAAGAGATAGCTGAAATCCTGATCCTCGACGAAGGCGCGCTCGACCTGCTCGGTGGTCTTGTAGCGGTCGGCGACCTTCACCCCGTCGGAAAGGCGGCGCATGTCGATCTGCGTCGTGGGCGTACCCTTGCCGGGGAAGAAGCTCTCGGCCTTCAGAACGACATAGAGATGGCCGTCCTCCTTCTCGATGATATTGCCCTTTCGGATCGAGCTGGCGATGACTTTCACGTGTTTTATCCTCGATTGCTGGCCGCGTTCGGCCGGTCTATGAACGGCTCGGACCCTTTTCTGATCCGGTCGGATCAAAAAAGGGTCCGATTCGCATTGGAGCGATCAGATCGCTCGAAAAAGGCTCGTCCGCGCCTCTCGCGCGGGACCCGGCCGCCGCCCTCGAACCCATGATGGCCCGACGAATGACGCGAGTGTCGCCCTGGTGGGCCAGGGATGTTTACGCCGATCGCAAGCCATTTCTCAAGGCTCGCGCGCGGATCTCCGCCGCCCTGCGGCAGTTTTTCTCTACCCAAGGCTTTGTTGAGGTGGAGACGGCGGCCCTTCAGCTCTCGCCCGGCAATGAGACCCATATTTCGGCTTTCGGCGTCGATCTCGTCTCCGACGCAGGCGAGGCGAGCCGGCTCTATCTCCATACGTCGCCGGAATTTTCCTGCAAAAAGCTGCTGGCGGCGGGGGAGGAGCGCATCTTCACCTTCGCCCGCGTGTTCCGCAACCGCGAGCGCAGCGCCCTCCACCATCCCGAATTCACAATGCTGGAATGGTATAGGGCGCATGAGCCGCCCGAGCGGCTGATGGAGGATTGCGCCGGCCTGCTCGCCGCCGCGGCCGAGGCGCTCGGCGTCGAGCGATTCGCCTATAGAGGCGCGAGCGTCGATCCTTATGAGGAGCCGGAGGCGATCTCCTGCCGCGAGGCCTTCGACCGCTACGCCAGCATGGACCTCGCCGCTCTGCTCGGCGACCGCGACGGCCTCGCCCGCGTCGCCGCGCTGGACGGGATCCGCGTCGCCGAGGATGATGATTGGTCCGATCTCTTCAGCAAGATTCTCTCCGAGAAAGTGGAGCCGCAGCTCGGCCGGGCGCGCGCGACGCTGCTCTGCGATTATCCGGCGAGCGAGGCGGCGCTGGCCCGGCCCAAGGCGGACGACCCGCGCTTCGCCGAGCGTTTCGAGCTCTTCGCCTGCGGGGTGGAGCTCGCCAATGGCTTCGGCGAGCTGACCGACCCCGCCGAGCAGCGCCGCCGCTTCGAGGAGCAGATGGAAAAGCGCGCCCGCATCTATGGCGACCGCTATCCGGTGGATGAGGATTTTCTCGCCGCGCTCGCCCATATGCCGCCGGCGAGCGGGATCGCGCTCGGCTTCGATCGGCTGGTCATGCTGGCCGGCGGGGCGGAGCGCATCGAGCAGGTTTTGTGGACGCCGGTGGCGGAAAAGGGAACGTAGCGGCGCCCCGTAGCCGCCTCCATGGACAGACGGCCCCGCCCATTCTATTCATGAGCCTTCGCATCGGGGTCGAAACCGCCATGCTGAGATTGCTCATTCGTTTTCTCGGTCTTCTCCTCCTCGCCGGCGGATTCGCGGCGCTCATCGTCGACGGCACGCGCTCGCTCGCCGGGGATGGGCTCCATGTCACGCCGCTGAGCGAAGGCGCGGCCGATCTCTTTCCGGCTCAGATGAAGGCTTTCCGCATCGCCTTGGAAGAAAAGGCCCCGCAAATCTGGGCCTCTATCGTCTTCGCGCTTCTGCTCGCGCCTTTGAGCCTCACGCTCACCGGCCTCGGTGGCCTGCTCATTGCTTTGAGCCGCAAGCGCCGCCGGGCGATCGACTATCCTTTACGCTGACCGCCCTTACGCCGCCGGCGCCGCAGGGCCATATCGAGGTCTCGGCGCTCAATGAGCGAAAGGTCGACAGAGATGACCGATCACTTCGTCAATCATCACCCGATCCGCGGTCCCTTCCCGCCGGGGCTGGAACAGGCCGTCTTCGGCCTCGGCTGCTTCTGGGGCGCGGAGCGGCGCTTTTGGAAGCTCGGTGAGAGCGTCTATACGACCGCCGTCGGCTATGCCGGCGGGACCACCGAAAACCCCACCTATAAGGAGGTCTGCACCGGCCGCACCTTCCATGCGGAAGTGGTGCTCGTCGTCTTCGATCCGGCGAAAATCTCCTATGAGGAGCTGCTGCGCGTCTTTTGGGAGAGCCATGACCCGACGCAGGGCAATCGGCAGGGCAATGACGTCGGCACACAATATCGCTCGGCGATCTTCTGCTATTCGGACGAGCAGCTGCGGATCGCCGAGGCGTCCAAGCGCGCCTATGGCGAGGCGCTGGCGGGCCGAGGCTTCGGGCCGATCACGACGCAGATCGCGCCGGCCCCGCACTTCTATTACGCCGAGGAGTATCACCAGCAATATCTCGCCAAGAACCCCGACGGCTATTGCGGCCTCGGCGGGACGGGCGTCGCCTGCCCCGTGGGGCTCGGCGTCGAGCCGGGCGCGAATCCAGGCTGAATTCAATTCACCTATCGCGCCTTCAACGAGCTACTTCGCCTTCAGAACCTGGCGGCATTCGGCGGGCAGCTTGGACATGGTCATGGGCGGCCAGGTCTTGGTCGATTTCTTCGGGTGCAGCGCCTCGTCGGTGAACCACCAGGCGAGGGATGAATCGCAGCCGTCGCCCGCCGGCACGGGGTCCTGATCCTTGCAGCTCTCCGCATCCTTCGGGCAATAGAGCCTTATGTGGAAGTGGTAATTGTGCCCGAACATGGGGCGCACCTTGGCGAGCCAGGAGCGATCGCCGGTCGCCTGCCGGCACAGCGCCCTTTTGATGGCGGCGTTGACGAAGATACGCTGCACCTCCGGCGCGCGCGCCGCCGTGCGCAGAACGGCGAGATGGCCCTCGGTCCAGACCTCGGGATCGATATCGAGCCGATCCTCGCGCACCATATCGGTGGCCGACATCTCCTCCCGCTCGGCGCGCGACAATTCCCGCTGCGGCATGGGGGTGAGCCAAATGTCGGCGTCGAGGCCGATCTGATGCGAGGCGTGGCCGGTGAGCATGGGGCCGCCGCGCGGCTGCGAAATATCGCCGATGAGCAGGCCCGGCCAGCCGGAGGCCTGCGACGCCGCCGGGGCGAGGCGTTGCAGAAAGCCGATGAGCGCCGGATGGCCCCAGAAGCGATTGCGCGACAGGCGCATGATCTGCCAATTCGGACCGTTCACCGGCAGCGCCTCGGCGCCGGCGAGACAGCCATGCGAATAAAAGCCGACCGGATCGGGATCGAGCGGGGCCGGGCCGGTCGCGCGGCCGAACAGCTCCTTGGCGGGCGTCGATGGATCATCGGGATGGGCGAGCGGCGGCAAGGGCTTGGGATCCAGCGTGCCCTTGTCCTGCGCGAAGGCCGGGGCGATCGCGGCGAGCCAGAGAACGAATGCGGCCGATCTCGGTTGGATCATTTTTGCGGCCCTTCGCAGCGATGAGGGGGGAAGGTAAAGCGAGAATCGGTCGGAATCTGGTCGCTTTTCGGTCTTTTCGCCAGTCCGCGCAGCATCGGAAAGAGAAGGCGAATCGAATCGCCTCGTTTTTCGGCTTTCGCGTCAACCTTACCCTCGGATATAGATTGCCCCTACGTAAGAGGCGCCATTTTATGCCGCCCTAACTGTGCGGCATGTGTCTCGTGTTCGTGGGGAGTGTTGTGATGCGTTGTTTCAAAGCCCTCGGGCTCGTTCTCGTCGCGCTGTTCGCATCGATCGGCGCGGCTCAGGCGACCGTGCAAATCCATATCGATCTCTCGACCCAGAGAATGCAGGTCGAGTCCTCCAAAGGCTCCCATAGCTGGCCTGTCTCGACGGCGCGCGCGGGCTATGTGACGCCGCGCGGCGTCTATTCGCCGACCAGCCTGCAAAAAATGCATTATTCGCGCAAATATCACAATTCGGCCATGCCGCATTCGATCTTCTTCAACGGCGGCTATGCGATCCACGGCACCAATGCGACCGGCGCGCTCGGCCGTCCGGCCTCGCATGGCTGCGTGCGCATCTCGCCGGCCAACGCCGCGACGCTCTACAAGCTCGTTCAACAGGAAGGCGCGCAGATTTCCATCACCGGCTCGTCGCCCACGCGCTATGCGGCGCATAAGACGCATCGCGCCCAGGTGGCGAAGCTGCATCGGCCGCACCGCTCCCATGCGCTCGCCTATGGGCCGAGCCAGCGCTATCGCTCCATCACCTCGAGCGTGAAGAGCTGGCAATCCGCACCGATGACGAGCCCCTTCGGCTATTGACGTCGCGCAGCCGATTCAGCCGAGCGCGGCCTTTGCCGGCTCGGTCGCGAATTCGGCGACGGCCCAGTCTTTGAGCGCGGCGACCGCCGGACGGTCATCCGCGCCGAGCGGGTGGACGAAGTCATATTGCAGCCCGTCGAGCACGGGGCCGAAGGGCTGCGTGAGCGCGCCGGAGGCGAGTTCGGCGGCGACCAGCGACAGGCTGGCGAGCGCCACGCCTCGACCGGCGACCGCGGCGCGAATGGCGCTCTCCTCGTCCGCGACGACGATTCCGAGTTCCGGGTCGAAGCTCTTGGCGCCGCGCTCGTCGGCCCAGCGGCGCCAGCTCGGCAGGCGCGGGCCATTGGCGTGCGGGCCCCATTCGCGATGAATGAGCGTCGCCCCGGCGAGATGCTTGGGGCGGCGTATGTCGAGACGCGGGCTGCATACGGGCGCATAGCGATCGGTGAACAGCGGCGTCGCCACCTGGCCGGAATAGTGGCCGACGCCGCAGCGAATCGCGGCGTCGGCCTCGCCGGCGCGCAGATTGGCCGGCCGGTCGGAGGCGTGCAGCCGCAAGTCCCAGCCGGGATTGCGGCCGCGGAAGGATTCCGCGCGCGGCGCCAGCGCTCGCGAGGTGAAGGCGACAGTCGCAGAGAGGGTCGCCGCCTGCTTGCGCTCGGTCGGCCGGCGCGCGCGATCCACCGCCTCGGCCATGGAATCGAAGGCGACGCGCAGATCGAGATAGAGCGCCAGCCCTCGCGGCGTCAGCGCGACCTCGCGCGCCTTGCGCGTGAAGAGACGCAGGCCGAGCTCGGTTTCGAGGCCCTTGATCTGATGGCTGATCGCCGTCGGCGTGACGCCGAGCTCGGCGGCGGCGAGCTTGAAGCTCTCCCGCCGCGCGGCCGCCTCGAAAGCCCTCAAGGACACAAGCGAGGGCAGAGCCCGCATCGCCGCCTCTCATAAATGAGATTTATTCATCTCATGAAGGCGATCGGTCCGTTTGTCAAAGGCTTTGCCGTAAGATGATGAATGAATCCATTTCATCTGACAGCCCCTCCTTCTCCCGCTCGGCGGGAGAAGGAGCGCGCACGGAGATGGTTGAAAACCGGCATTCATCGCGCTCAAAACCTCGGCAGCTCTGGGAACGGCAGCTTGCCGCTCTGCACATGCATCATGCCGAGTTCGGCGCAGCGATGTAGAGTCGGAAACACTTTTCCCGGATTGAGCCTGTGCTGCGGATCGAAGGCGCATTTGACCCGCTGCTGCTGCGCCAGATCAGTCTCGTCGAACATCTCGCCCATCAGATCGCGCTTCTCGACGCCGACGCCATGCTCGCCGGTCAGCACGCCGCCGACTTCGACGCAGAGGCGGAGAATATCGGCGCCGAGCTTTTCGGCCCGTTCGATATCGCCCTCCTTGGAGGCGTCATAGAGAATGAGCGGATGCAGATTGCCGTCTCCGGCGTGGAACACATTGGCGACGCGAAGCCCGTGAAACTTCGCCAGTCCGTCCATGCGCGTGAGCACCTCCGGCAGCCGGCCGCGCGGGATCGTGCCGTCCATGCAGAGATAATCCGGGCCGATGCAGCTCACCGCCGGAAAAGCGTTCTTGCGTCCGGCCCAGAAGCGTAGCCGCTCCGCCTCGTTCTGCGAGACGCGCGTCTGCGTTGCGCCTTCATCGCGAGCGATGCTCTCGACGACGGCGACGAGATGATCGACCTCGGCCGGCGTGCCGTCCAGTTCCACGATGACGATGGCGCCGGCGTCGAGCGGATAGCCGCAGGGCTGGAAATTCTCGACAGCGCCAATGGTGGCGGCGTCCATCATCTCGAGCCCGCCCGGAATAATGCCATGCGCGATAATGGCGCCGACACAGCGCGCGCCGGCCTCCACTGTGGGAAAAGCGAGCAGCAGGCCGCGGGCGGAAACCGGCTTTTGCAGCAGCCGCACCGTCACTTCCGTCACCACGCCGAGCAGCCCTTCCGAGCCCGTCATCAGCCCCATGAGATCATAGAGCTCGCTGTCCAGATGCTTGCCGCCGAGGCGCAGCACCTCGCCGCCCATCAGCACCATCTCGAGGCCGAGTATGTTGTTGGTGGTCAGCCCATATTTCAGGCAATGCACGCCGCCGGCGTTCTCGCCGACATTGCCGCCTATGGTGCAGGCGATCTGCGAGGAGGGATCGGGCGCATAATAGAAGCCCGCATATTCGACGGCTTTCGAAATGGCGAGATTTTGCACGCCGGGCTGCACGCGCGCGCAGCGATTCTCGAAATCCACCTCCAATATGCGATTGAACTTGGACATTCCGAGCAGAATGCCGTCCTCGAGCGGCAGCGCGCCGCCGGAGAGCGAGGTGCCGGCGCCGCGCGGCACCACTTTCACACTCATCTCCTGCGCCAGCGCCATGATCGCGCTCACCTGCGCCACCGTCTCCGGCAGCGCCACGACCAGCGGCAGAGCGCGATACATGACCAGCGCGTCGCATTCATAAGCGCGGCGCGCGGTTTCGTCCGCGATGACATTGGCTGCGGGCAGAATGGCGCGAAGGCGCGCGATCAGCTCCTCGCGGCGCGCCATTATCGCCTGCTCGGGCAGCGGCATGAGGAGGGACATGCGGTCTCACTAAATTGCCGAAACTGCGGCTCGGCGCTGCGGCCGGCTTGCGCGTCCCGGCCGTGTCGTGCTCGTAACCTCCCTATTCGAGCGGGCGCCGACGTGCAAGAGCGGCGCTCGCTGCGGTTGCGAAGAAGAGGACTCCCAGACGATGAAGACCAGATTCGCTCTCACTCTCGCCGACGCCAGACATGTCGCCGCCACGGCCGAGGCCGAAGCGGTGAAGAATGGCTGGAGCGTCGTCATCGCCATCGTAGACGAGGGCGGTCATCTCGTGCTTTTGCAGCGCATCGACGGAACGCAGCCCGCCTCCGCCGAGATCGCGACGCAGAAGGCGCGCACAGCGGCCTTGTTCAAGCGTCCGAGCAAGGCGCTCGAGGACATCGTCGCCGGCGGCCGCGTCGCCATGCTCAGCCTGCCCGGGATCACGGCGGTGGAAGGCGGCCTGCCGCTCGTCTATCGCGGCGATATTGTGGGAGCGATCGGCGTCTCCGGCGTGCAATCCTTCCAGGATGGAATCGTCGCGAAAGCGGGGGCCGATAGCCTGGATGATGGGCAATCATGACGAAAAGCGGCGATGATTCGGCGCTTCGACTCCGTTGCGCCGCTTTCGCGCCTCAATCCATTATGGGGCCGGATAGCGCCATCAGCGCCGCGACGACGCTCTCGGGCGAAATATTTTCTCCGCTGGCGAAATCGATGAGCAGCGGCTCGTCGCCGCAAATATGCGCGAGCAGAGCGATCTGAAAGCCTTCCTCGCCCATCAGCGCGCGAATATCGCCAGGATCGACGCCGGTGAGCGCCAGAAAGCGACCCATGCGATCATCATCCGCAGCCAGAAAGACCAATGATCGCAACGCCATAGATCGGGCTTCCGATTTCGATGGCGCGGCTGCCCGCTTTTCGCCACCGAGACGGTGTCTAGTCTTTTCGATTTTCATTTCATCAATCTTCATCTGCTAACCCGAAGGCGAGATCGTCTTCGAATGCACCGGCTTTCGATTTCGAGACGAGACGGAACCTTCCGCCGCCGCCTTCGGGAACGAGACGCCAATGGGCGCGCGCCGCGCCGAAACGAGAGCAGAATCGCGAGAGTCGCAGCCAATGCCGAAAACAGTCCTCATCGTAGAGGATAATGAGCTCAACATGAAGCTCTTCAACGATCTCCTCGAGGCCAATGGGCATTCGACGCTGCAGACAAAGAGCGGCGTCGAGGCGATCGCGCTGGCGCGCAGCCACTCGCCGGACCTCATTTTGATGGACATTCAGCTGCCGGAAATCTCCGGGCTCGAGGTCACGCGCTGGCTCAAGGACGACGAGCAGCTGCGCTCCATCCCGATCATCGCCATCACCGCCTTCGCGATGAAGGGCGATGAGGAGAAAATTCGCCAGGGCGGCTGCGAGGCCTATCTCTCGAAGCCGATCTCCGTGGCCCGCTTTTTGGAAACAGTGAACGCTTTTTTGGTGGACAGGTGAGAGGCCGAGCGTCATGACCGCACGCATTCTGATCGTCGACGATCTTTTGCCCAACATCAAATTGCTCGAGGCGCGGCTGACCGCCGAATATTTCGACGTCCTCTCGGCGACCAACGGGCCGGAGGCGATCGCGCTCTGCCACGAGGGACGCTGCGACATCGTGCTGCTCGACGTCATGATGCCCGGCATGGACGGCTTCGAAGTGTGCCGGCGCCTCAAGGCGGATCCCGTCAGCGCGCATATTCCGGTGGTGATGATCACGGCGCTCGATCAGCCGGCCGACCGGCTGCGCGGCCTCGAGGCCGGCGCCGACGACTTCCTCACCAAGCCCGTCGACGAGATCGCGCTCATCGCACGGGTCCGCTCGCTCGCCCGCCTCAAGGTGATGCTCGACGAGCTGCGCGCACGCGCCGACACATCCGCCAGCCTCGGCCTCGGCGACAAGGGCGCGCGCGCAATGGCCGACGCCGGCAAGAACGGCCGCATTCTCGTGCTCGAGGATCGCGGCAGCTCGGCCGAGCGCATCACCATGGCGCTGCGCGATCAGCATGAGGTAACGATCGTCTCCGATCCGCAGGACGCGCTGTTCCGCGCCGCGGACGGCGATTTCGACCTCATCGCCGTCAGCCTCGACCTCGAGGGCTTCGACGCGCTGCGCTTCTGCAGCCAGATTCGCTCGCTCGAGCGCACGCGCGCGCTGCCCATTCTCGTCATAGCCGAGACCGACGACCGCAATCGCGTATTGCGAGGGCTCGATCTCGGCGTGAATGATTATATTCTGCGTCCGATCGACCGCAACGAGCTGGTCGCCCGCGTGCGCAGCCAGCTGCGCCGCAAGCGCTACGCCGACAGCCTGCGGTCCGATCTGCAGGCCGCCATCGAGCTCGCCGCCGTCGATTCGCTGACCGGCCTCAACAACCGGCGCTATCTCGAGAAGCATCTCGCCGCTCTGCTCGACCAGGCCGCCCATAAGGGCCGCGCGCTGACGCTGATGATGCTCGACATCGATCACTTCAAATCGGTCAACGACACCCACGGCCATGACGCCGGCGACGAGGTGCTGAAGCATTTCGCCCAGAGGATGCGCCGCGTGGTGCGCAGCGCCGATCTCATCTGCCGTCTCGGCGGCGAGGAATTCGTCATCGTGATGCCAGACACGCCGCTCGTCGTCGCCGCCAAAGTGGCCGAGCGCGTGCGCGCCGCCATACAGTCCGAGCCTTTCTGCATCGACCGGAACGGCCGCGCCATTCCGGTGACGACCTCGATCGGCATCGCCGAGCGCGGCAAGGACGCCAACGCCGAGGCGCTGCTGCGCCGCGCCGACAAGGCCCTCTACGAGTCGAAGAGCGGCGGGCGCAATCGCGTCACCGCCGCCGCGGCCTGATTTCTCCCCCTCCCCTGCCAAAAAAAAAGACCCGCCCGAGACCATCGTCATCGGGCGGGGTTGAAAGTTGGGAGCCCCACTCGGAGGAGAGCTTCCGAGTGAAGAGAAGAGGCGCGCGCCATCTATGGGCGCTGCGCCGATGGGATCGCCCGATGAGCCTGCGAGCCCACGCGTTCGAGACGCGCGATCGCTCGGCGAGACACAGGCGGAAATTCATCGATTGAAGGACGGGGGAAGAGTCGATCGCTCTCCAAACCCGCTTTCAGGCGTCGCGATCGGCGGCGAGAGGCGCTTCGATCGTCAGACGCGGCCTGTTCCCGGCTCGGAGACGGCGAAACGCGTCCCCGATGTCACAATGGGATCAGGCGAAGGCGGCGGGTGGCGCGCGTGGCGAGAGGGGCCGCAATTCCGGCGGCGCAGCGGCAGCCACGGCCGTCCGATCGTCGAAGACCGGGGGAGAGGCCGCAGGGAAGTCGAAAGCGAGGACGATGACCACCGCATCGGAGCCATCGATCTCCGCCGCCGAGCTGCAATGGAGCATACAGCAAGGGCCGACATGCTTCTCGACAGGCGCGGTGTCGGAGGAGGGAGAACCCGGCTGAGCGGTGACGCAGACGACGCCGAACGCGCCGTCCTGGGCCATTGCCCCGGTCGCGAAGCCGATGGCCACGATCTGCGACAGAAGGACAGCAACCGTCATCATGCCGACGACGGCTCTCGCCATTCTGAAGATCGAAAGGGTCTCGACTTGCACGGGCCGCCTACTCCGAGCTGCGAGAGGTCACGCTAGGGGAGCGGCCGTGAAGGGTCAAGGCGCCCTCGAAGGCTCTCCTGCGGCAAGTTGTCGCGCGCAAAGACAGAAGCTCAGCGATAGCCTTCCTCGGCCAGCACCTGCCGCACAGCGGGCCGCGTCTTCATCAGCTCGTAATGGGCGCGGCAATTGACCGGCAGCTCCATGCCGATCTTGTCGGCCCAGAACTCCACATAGAACAGGCCCGCGTCGGCGATCGAGAAGGCGCCGACGGCGTAGCTCTCGCCGTCGAGGTCGCCGTTCACTTTCGAGAGCGCCTCGGCGACGATCTCGCGCCCCTGCGCCTTCACCGCCTCTATGTCGCCCGCGACGGCGTAGCGCTCCGGCGTGAAGACGCGGCGGAAGCCCTCGCCATGAATGTAGCGCGTCGCGAAATTGAGCGCTTCCATCGCCCGCTCCCTGCCGGCGGGGTCCTCGGGCAGCAGCTTGCGGCGCGGATAGGTCTCGGCGAGCCATGTCGCGATCGAGACAAAATCGCAGAGCGCCGTGCCGTCGTCGCGCACCAGCGTCGGTATCGTGCCATGCGGGTTGATGGCCAGATATTCCGGCTCGAGATGATCGCCCCGCGGCAGATTGAGGATATAGGCCTCGAAGACGAGGCCGATCTCCTCGAGCAGAATGTGAATTCCGGTCGAGCAGGACCCCGGCGTCATATAGAATTTCATCGCGCGCCTCCGCTATCGCGGGAAGCAAGTTGCGCGCCGAAAGGCCCATCCGTCGCGCATTCGCGCTCTTCCTTCTCCCGCGAGTGGGAGAAGGAAGAGCGGCGTATCAGTCTGCGAGCTGCCTCAGCACATAAGGCAGAATGCCGCCATTCTTGAAATATTCGAGCTCGTCCAGCGTATCGATGCGCGCCAGCAGGGGAACGCTCAGAACCTTGCCGTCGGGATAGACGATCTCGGCGTGCAGCGTCTGGCGCGGCGTCAGCGTGTCGCCGGCGAGACCGCGGATCGTCACCTTCTCCGCGCCGGTGAGGCCGAGCGAGGCCCAGCTCGTCCCGGCCTCGAAGGTCAGAGGCAGAATGCCCATGCCGACGAGATTGGAGCGGTGGATGCGCTCGAAGCTCTGGGCAATGACGGCGCGCACGCCGAGCAACATGGTGCCCTTGGCCGCCCAGTCGCGCGAGGAGCCATTGCCATATTCGGCGCCGGCGAAGACGACCAGCGGCGCGCCCTCCTCGGCGTATTTCGCCGCGGCGTCATAGATGGAGAGCGTCTCGCCATCGGGGAAATGCTTGGTGTTCCCGCCTTCCGGCACATTGCCGGCCTCGTCGCGCAGAATATGGTTCTTGATGCGGATATTGGCGAAAGTGCCGCGCATCATCACCTCGTGATTGCCGCGGCGCGTGCCATATTGGTTGAAATCCGCCGGCGAAACCTGGCGCTCGGTGAGCCAGCGTCCGGCCGGCGAGGCGGCTTTGATCGAGCCCGCGGGCGAGATGTGGTCGGTGGTGATCTTGTCGCCGAAGAGGGCGAGAATCCGCGCCTCGACGATATCCTGAATCGGCTTGGGCTCTTTGGTCAGCCCCTCGAAATAGGGCGGGTTGCGCACATAGGTGGAGCCGCCCGACCATTTATAGGTCTCGCCCGATGGCGCATCGACCTTGCGCCAATGCTTGTCGCCCTCGAAGACATCCGAATAAGTGTCGCGGAACAGCGAGCGCGTCACATTCTTGCGGATATATTTCTGAATGTCGGCGTTGCTCGGCCAGATGTCGCGCAGGAACACCGGCTCGCCCTTCTTGTCATGGCCGAGCGGCTCCTTCGTCAGATCCTTGGCGACCGAGCCCGCCAGCGCGAAGGCGACGACCAGCGGCGGCGAGGCGAGGTAGTTCGCCTGCACATCCGGATTGACGCGGCCTTCAAAGTTGCGATTGCCGGACAGCACCGCCGCCGCGACGATATCATGATCGTTGATCGTCTTGGAAACGGGCGCCGGCAGCGGGCCAGAATTGCCGATGCAGGTGGTGCAGCCGAAGCCGACGAGATTGAAGCCGAGCTTGTCGAGATCCTTCTGCAGCCCGGCCTTGTCGAGATATTCGGCGACGACGCGGCTTCCCGGCGCCAGCGAGGTCTTCACCCAGGGCTTTACCTTGAGCCCGCGCTCATGGGCGGCGGCGGCGAGCAGGCCGGCGCCGATCAGCACGCTCGGATTCGAGGTGTTGGTGCAGGAGGTGATCGCCGCGATCACCACATCGCCATGGCCGAGATCGTAATTCGTCCCCTCGACCGAGAAGCGCTGCGTCACATCGCCGGGCTTCTTATATTCGCTCGCGAGCGCGGCGGCGAAAGCGGTTCCCACATCCTCGAGCGCGACGTGGCCCTCCGGGCGCTTGGGCCCGGCGAGGGACGGAACCACAGTCGAAAGATCGAGCGAGATTGTGTCGGTGAATTCCGGATCGGGCGTGTCGGCCTCGCGGAAGAGACCCTGCGCCTTGGCGTAGGCCTCGACGAGATCGATGCGCGAATTGGAGCGGCCGGACATTTTCAGATAGTCCAGCGTCTCCTCGTCCACGGGGAAGAAGCCGCAGGTCGCGCCATATTCCGGGGCCATATTGGCGATGGTCGCGCGATCCGCGAGCGAGAGATGCGGCAGCCCCTTGCCGAAGAATTCGACGAATTTGCCGACCACGCCCTTTTTGCGCAGCATTTGCGTGACGGTAAGCACAATATCGGTGGCGGTGACGCCCTCTTTCGGCTCGCCAGTGAGCTCGAAGCCGACGACCTCGGGAATGAGCATCGAAAGCGGCTGGCCCAGCATGGCGGCCTCCGCCTCGATGCCGCCGACGCCCCAGCCGAGCACGGCGAGACCATTCACCATGGTCGTGTGCGAATCGGTGCCGACCAGAGTGTCTGGATAGGCGTATTCGATCGTCTCTTTCTTGCCATTGGCCTTAATCTTCTCCTTCTTCGTCCAGACGGTCTGGGCGAGATATTCGAGATTGACCTGATGGCAAATGCCCGTGCCGGGCGGCACGACGCGGAAATTGTCGAAGGAGGATTGGCCCCATTTCAAAAAGCGATAGCGCTCGCCATTGCGCTCATATTCGAGCTCGACATTGGCATCGAGCGCTTTTCTAGTGCCGAATTCGTCGACGATGACCGAATGATCGATGACGAGATCGACCGGCACGAGCGGATTGATCTTCTGCGGATCGCCGCCGAGCGCGACAAAAGCGTCACGCATCGCCGCGAGATCGACGACGGCGGGAACGCCGGTGAAATCCTGCATCAGCACGCGGGCCGGGCGGAAGGCGATCTCACGCTCGGCCTTGCCCTTCTCGGTCAGCCATTTGGAGAAGCCTTCGATATTCTCCTTGGTGACGGAGCGGCCGTCCTCGTTGCGCAGCAGATTCTCGAGCAGCACGCGCAGGGAATAGGGAAGGCGCGAGACGCCCTCGAGGCCATTGGCCTCGGCCGCCTTCAGCGAGAAAAAGTGATAGGCGTCGTCTCCGACCTTTAGCGTCTCTAGGGCTTTGAAACTGTCGAGTGACGGCATTTCGCGCTTCCTTCGCTTGGAGTCGATGACGGGCAGGGCGCGCGGGCTGTCAATGCGAGCAAAACGATCGGGCGCTGCGGCTCTTCACCCTCCCCTTCAGGGGGAGGGTCGGACCGCGAAGCGGTCCGGGGTGGGGTGAGACCCCGAGACTCGGGAAGCACCCCCTCCCGAGCGCCTTCGGCGCTCGACCTCCCCCCTCGAGGGGGAAGGTGGAATCGCCTCACTTTTCAGACAACGTCGCTCTTTCGATGTTGCCGCTTCGCTCCTCGCACTGACGGCGCATCGCGCCTTCCGCGACCTTGTAGAGAATTTCGGGCCAGCGGGCAAAACGAAACGAGGGACGCCTCGCCGCGTCCCTCGAATAATATGAATGGCGAAAGCCTCAGCCCGCTCTCATCGCTTCCGGCTCGGTCTTGCCGCGCTTGATGATCAGTCTGTTGAGCGCCGCCACGTAAGCGCGCGCCGAGGCGACCAGCGTATCCGGATCGGCGCCGCGGCCCGTCACCGATTTGCCGTCCTCCGACAGACGCACGGAGACTTCCGCTTGGGCGTCGGTGCCTTCGGTGACGGCATGGACCTGGAACAATTCGAGCGCGGCCTCATGCGGCGCCAGCGCTTTGATGGCGTTGAAGATCGCATCGACGGGACCATTGCCGGTCGCCTGATGCGTTTTCTTCTCGCCGTCTATGTCCAGGGTCAGCGCCGCCGTCTGCGGCCCGGCCGTGCCGGCGATGACGGTGAGCGCCGCGACCTTTATATGGTCATTGGCGGTCACGATCTCGTCGTCGACCAGCGCGACGATATCCTCGTCATAGACGAGCTTCTTGCGATCGGCCAAATCCTTGAAGCGCTTGAAGGCGTCCTCCAGCGCATTCTCGCCCAGCTCATAGCCCAGTTCTTTGAGCTTCTCCTTGAAGGCGTGACGGCCGGAATGCTTGCCCATCACCAGCGAGGTCTTGGACACGCCGACGCTCTCCGGCGTCATGATTTCGTACGTATGCGCGTTCTTGAGCATGCCGTCCTGATGGATGCCGCTCTCATGCGCGAAGGCGTTCCGGCCGACGATGGCCTTATTATATTGCACCGGGAAAGACGTCACCGCCGACACGAGCTTCGACGCGCGCGTCAGGAGTTTCGCGTCGATATTGGTGCGGAAGGGCAGCGCATCGGGGCGCGTGCGCATCGCCATCACCACTTCTTCCAGCGCGGCGTTGCCGGCGCGCTCGCCTATGCCGTTGATGGTGCATTCGATCTGCCGCGCGCCGCCGCGCACGCCGGCCAGCGAGTTGGAGACCGCGAGGCCGAGATCGTCATGGCAATGAACCGAGAAGATCGCCTTATCGGCATTGGGCACGCGCTCGCGCACCATGCGGAACAGCGCCTCATATTCCTGCGGCGTGGCGTAGCCCACCGTGTCGGGAATGTTGATCGTCGTCGCGCCCGCATTGATCGCCGTCTCCACGCAGCGGCACAGGAAATCATGTTCCGTGCGCGTGCCGTCCTCGGCCGACCATTCGACGTCCGCGACATGATTGCGCGCCCGCGAGACGGAAGACGCGATCATCTCCAATACTTTTTCCGGCTCCATCTGGAGCTTGTATTTCATATGGACGGGCGAGGTGGAGATGAAGGTGTGGATGCGCGCGTTGCGGGCGTGACGCAGCGCCTCGGCGCAGCGGTCTATGTCCTTGGCGGCGGCGCGGGCGAGGCCGGCGATGGTCGCGTTCTTCACGCGCTTGGCGATCTCGAGCACCGAATCGAAATCGCCCTGGCTGGCGACGGGGAAGCCGGCCTCGATGATGTCGACGCCCAGCTCGTCCAGAATATCGGCGACCTCGAGCTTCTCCTCGAAGGTCATGGAGGCGCCGGGCGATTGCTCGCCGTCGCGCAGAGTGGTGTCGAAAATGACGACGCGATCGGCGTCGCGAGTGGCGGAAGCGTTATTGTCGGTCATGATATCGTCCTGAACTGCTCGACCCGCTCGGCGGGCGCTCTCGTTTCGTCTTAGCTCGGCAGTCCCCTGAATGCCTGGGCCGGGCGGCCCTGGGGGCGTTCAGGGGCGACTAAGAAGCAGCAGGCTCGAAAGAAGACGTGCGGCATCACGCGCCGAGGAGCGCGCCGCGTCTTTCGTGATGGAGGCCATTGCCGCCAAGTTCAGTTCCTCGGTCTCGTCGGCGCTTCGCCGATCTGCTCATGAAAATACGCGCCTTCGTCTCGGGTTGCAAGCATGAGGACGCAAGAGGAAAAATGCAGCCCGCTCAGCCCGCCAGCTTCGCCAGCGCCTCGGCCAGAGCGCGCGTCTCTTTCCAATCCAGAAAAACATCCGGGCAGCCTGGAGCCTTCACCGCGACCCCCTCCGGATGCGCCAGCGCCTCGAATTCATGATCGCTGGCGATGGGGCTCATGAAAATTTGCTTCTCGAGGCTGGCGCCATCGGCGACCGCCTTCAACGCCCGCGAGAGAATGCCGGCCTCATTGGGGGTCAGTCGCCGCACCGGCTGCTCGCCCATGCGAATCGTCACCAATGCGCCAAAATGCCGATGCTCGGCGGCGGCGACTTCGACGATTTGCGACATTCGCAGGCTCCTTTTGTCCGAGCCGTTCCCCAATCGATACGGCTGCATTTAACTATCAGACTGATTTTGCTGGCGCCGATCATTTTTTTGCGGCGCAGCGAACAAGGCACGATCCTTGAATCCCATCGGCTACGGGTCGGGCTCCTATCGAGCGGCCGACAATCAAAATCCATACCTTCCCCGCCGCCAGCGACGGGGAGCGGGAGACGAGATGAGCTTCGACGATCGCGACACCATGCCGACGGACATTCGCGGCTACCATCGTCGCACAAAACATGCGCCGAACCGCTATGCGATGGGGCCGGGCTTTCTCGATTGGACGTCGCAGCCCTCGCCCTTCCGCCTCTTCGAAGGCGTGCGGCAGACGCCGTTGCCGATCATCGAAGAGACCCCGGCCTTCCCCGGCCCTGCGCCGCAGCCTTCCGCGCTCGATCTTCGGGCGCTCGGCCTGTTTCTCGAGCTTTCCTTCGGCATAAGCGCCTGGAAGAGCTATGAGGGCTCGACCTGGGCGCTGCGCAACAATCCCTCCTCCGGCAATCTCCACCCGACCGAATCCTATGTGCTGCTCGATGCGGTGGAAGGCCTCGGCGGGAGCGCCGCTCTCTATCATTATGCGCCGCTGCTGCACGCGCTCGAGGAGCGCGCGACCTATACGGCGCCGCGCGTGCTGCCCAAGGGCGGCTTTCTGCTCGCCCTCTCCTCCATCCCCTGGCGCGAGGCGTGGAAATATGGCGAGCGCGCCTTTCGCTATTGCCAGCTCGACGCTGGCCATGCGATCGGCGCCGTCGCTCAGGCCGCCGCCGCGCTCGGCTGGCGGGCGCAGGCGCTGGCCGATCCGTCCGACGGCGAGATCGCCGCGCTCATCGGCCTCGATCGCGACGACGCTTGGCACAAACGCGAGCCGGAGCATCCCGATCTGCTGATGTGGATCGCGACCGAGCCGGGACCGGCGACGCCGCTCGACCTCTTCGCTCTCATCGACGCGCCGCGCGAGTTCCGCGGCCAAGCCAATCGGCTGAGCGAGGATCACGACGGCTGGCCGATCATCGATCTCGCTGGGCAGTTCTGCCGCAAGCCGCGCCAGCCCAAGCCCCCGGCGCCGACGCGCGCGCAATGGCCGGCGCCGACTTTCGAGGGCGTCTCCATCGGCGCCGCCGTGCGCAAGCGCCGCAGCGCGCAGAAGATGGATGGAACCACCTCCATCTCGCGCGAGGCCTTCGCCGCGCTGATCGCCTCGACGCTGCCGAGCGAATCCACTCTGCTCTCCGCCTTCCCCTGGGGCGCGGCGATCACGCTCATCCTCTTCGTGCATCGCGTCGATGGCTTGGAGCCCGGCCTCTATGCGCTGCAGCGCGACAGCGACGTCGCCGCGCGGCTGCGCGAAGCCTCGCGCAAGGACTTCGAATGGGCGCTGGTCGAGCTGGAAGGTCTGCCGCTCTATCGGCTCTATGCGGGCTCGGTGGAGAAAGAGGCGACCAAGCTCGCCTGTCTGCAGCCCATTTCCGGCAAGGGCTGCTTCAGCGTCGCGATGATCGCCGAATTCGATCGCGCGCTCGCGGCCGACGGCGCCTTCGCCTATCGGCGCCTGCATTTCGAGGCCGGCCTCATCGGCCAGGCTCTCTATCTCTGGGCCACCGCGGCGGGGATCGCCGGCACCGGCATCGGCTGCTTCTTCGACGACACGGTCCATGAGCTTCTGGGCCTGACGCCGGGCGATATGCAGTTCCAGGACGTCTACCACTTCACCGTCGGAGGGCCTGTCGAAGACACGCGCATTCTGACGCTTCCCCCCTATCCCGATGACAGACGAGAGCGGCGATGAATATTCAGATCGAACGCCAATATGTCGAAGCGCTGATGGCGCGATTCCCGGCTCGCGCCGGGCTCGCCGAGCAATTGCGCTTCAGCGACAGGGTCGAAATCGACTTCGCCCATCTCTCCGACGAGGAGCTGACCTTTCTCGAGGAGCTCTATCGCGCGGCCGGCCCGGACATGCGCGCCCGCGCCGCGCAGCTCGCGACGCTGCGCGACGCGCTGAAGGCCGGCGGCAAGCGCTTCGAGGCCAATGAGCTCGAGCAGGTGCTGCCGGCGATGGTGCGCTATCTCACCGCCGACGCCATACGCGGCTGGCTGTTCACGGCGAGCGTCGCCTCCAAGCCTCTGCCTTACGTCATCACCCGCTTCGACTATGTGCCGGCCTCCAACGACGAGGCGGGCAAGGTGATGATCGAGCTGAAATCCAACGCCAAGGGCGTGCTGACCACCAACGCCATTCGCATCATGGCGGCGGAGGTCGCGGGGCGCACGATCAACGAGATCCTCGCCGCCAAGGGCTATATTCGCGAGACGCCGGAGCTGGTCGAAGCCTTCGACGCGGCGACTGAGACCTATTTCGACTGGCGCGGCCGCTATGGCCAGCAGTTCACCGGCCGCGGCACCGGCTTTCACGCCGAGGACCCCAACGCCTCGCATCGCGACACGGATTGGTCGCGCAAGGATGTCGTGGTGCTGTCGACCAGCGGCGGCGACGCCCGTCTCGTCAATGACGAGGCCATTCTCTCGGCGCGCAGCCTGACGCTGGAATCGCCCGGCGACGTGCTCGGCAATTTCATCCGCAAAGCGTCGAAGAGCAATAAGTTCACCGTCGAGGACGAGCTCGCGGTGATGCAGCAGCAGATTCCGGAACATTTGTTCAAGCGCATTCCGGTGCATCCTTACATTCTGATGTTCCATCTCGATCTGCATCACCATGTGTGGGTGCATGTCGACGAGATGAAGCTCTATGAATATAAGCCCGCGCTGAAGCAGAAGCTGGTGCTGCCCGCCGAGCAGACCGATCTCATCGACATTCTGACCGCCGAGATGGACGTGCTGATGGACGATATCGTCGCCGGCAAGTCGGGCGGCACCACAGTGCTCTGCGCCGGCCCGCCCGGCGTCGGCAAAACCCTTACCGCGGAAGTCTATTCGGAGATCATTCAGCGGCCGCTCTATCGCGTGCATTCCGGCCAGCTCGGCCTCAATGTCGCGACGATGGAGACCGCGCTGAAGGAAATCCTCACCCGCGCGCAACGCTGGGGCGCGGTGATGCTGATCGACGAGGCCGACGTCTACATCAAGCGGCGCGACGACAATATCGCCATGAACGCCGTGGTCGGCGTGTTCCTGCGCGTGCTGGAATATTTCAACGGCCTGCTGTTCCTGACGACCAATCGCGTCGACGATATCGACGAGGCGATCGTCTCCCGCTGCATCGCGCTCATCAAATACAGCCCGCCGGACGATGACGCGAAGCGCCGCATCTGGCGCGTGATGTCGGATCAGTTCGAGCTGAAGCTCGCCGATGCGCTGATCGACGATCTCGTCACCGTCTTCCCCTTTGCGACGGGCCGCGACATCAAGGGCCTCGCCAAGCTGACGGCGAAATTCTGCCATCAGAAGCAAGTCTCGCCCGACATCGCCGTGTTCCAGCGCTGCGCGATCTTCCGCGGATTGGATGTGGTGCGCGGGGAGGAATTGAAGACCGCCGCGGAGTAGAAACGGGCGAGGTCTCGAGAGGAAGGGCGCTTCCTTCTCCCACTTGTGGGAGAAGGTGGCCTCGCGAAGCGAGGTCGGATGAGGGTCCGACCTCGGCTTCGCCTTTTCTTTGCATCCGTCGTGTCCTCATGATTTCCACGAGACACGACGGACCCTCATCCGACCCTCGCTGACGCGAGGGCCACCTTCTCCCACGAGTGGGAGAAGGTTTACGCGTCGTCTTACTTCTTCGGCGCTTCTTCGCGGGCCTTGAGGGCCGCGCCGAGAATGTCGCCGAGCGAGGCGCCCGAATCGGCGGAGCCATATTGGGCGATCGCCTCCTTCTCCTCGGCCACTTCCAGCGCCTTGATCGACACCGCCACCTTGCGCGCCTTGCGGTCGAACAAAGTGACGCGCGCGTCGATCTTCTCGCCGACGGCGAAGCGCTCGGGACGCTGGTCGGCGCGGTCGCGCGCCAGCTCGTTGCGCTTGATGAAGGTGGTGAGATCGGTGCCGGTGATCTTCACCTCGAGACCGGCTTCCTTCACCTCGATCACCTCGGTGGTGACGACAGCGCCCTTCTTCACCTCGCCACCAGCGCCCTCTTCGGCGACCGAGGCGAAAGGATCATTGGCGAGCTGCTTCACGCCGAGCGAGATGCGCTCCTTCTCGATGTCGACGTCGAGCACCTGAGCGGTGATGACGTCGCCCTTCTTATACTCTTCGATGACCTGCTCGCCGGGGCGGTTCCAGTCGAGATCGGAGAGATGGACCATGCCGTCCACATCGCCGTCGAGGCCGATGAAGAGACCGAACTCGGTCTTGTTCTTGACCTCGCCGGAGACGGTCGAGCCCTGCGGGTGCTTCTCGGCGAAGGCCTCCCACGGATTTTGCAGCGTCTGCTTGAGGCCGAGCGAGATGCGGCGCTTGACCGGATCGACCTCGAGCACCTGAACGTCGACTTCCTGGCTCGTCGAGACGATCTTGCCGGGATGCACATTCTTCTTCGTCCAGGACATTTCCGAGACGTGGACGAGGCCCTCGATCCCCGGCTCCAGCTCCACGAAGGCGCCGTAGTCGGTGATATTGGTCACGCGGCCGTGGAACTTGGCGCCGATCGGATATTTGGCCTCGATGCCCTGCCACGGATCTTCCAGCAGCTGCTTCATGCCGAGCGAGATGCGGTGCGTCTCGTGATTGATCTTGATGATCTTCACGCGCACGGTCTGGCCGATGGACAGAACCTCGCTCGGATGATTGACGCGGCGCCAGGCCACATCGGTGACATGCAGCAGGCCGTCGATGCCGCCGAGGTCGACGAAAGCGCCGTAATCGGTGATGTTCTTGACGACGCCCTCGATGACCTGCCCCTCTTCGAGGTTGGCCACGATCTCGTGACGCTGCTCGGCGCGGCTCTCCTCGAGCACGGTGCGGCGAGAGACGACGATATTGCCGCGGCGGCGATCCATTTTGAGAATATGGAAGGGCTGCGGCACATTCAGCAGCGGGCCGACGTCGCGGATCGGACGAATGTCCACCTGCGAACGCGGCAGGAAGGCCACGGCGCCGTCGAGATCGACGGTGAAGCCGCCCTTGACCTGATTGAAGATGACGCCCTCGACCTTCTCATTGCTTTCGAAGGCCTTCTCGAGCTTGACCCAGCTCTCCTCGCGGCGCGCCTTGTCGCGCGAGATGACGGCCTCGCCGAGCGCGTTCTCGATGCGCTCGAGATAGACCTCGACCTCTTCGCCCACTTTCGGGGCCGGGTCGCGGCCGAAGCCGGTGAATTCCTTGAGGGCGACGCGCCCTTCGGTCTTGAGGCCCACATCGATGACGGCGACGTCCTTCTCGATGGCGACCACGCGGCCCTTGATGACGGAACCCTCGAAAGCTTCGTTTTCTCCGTAGCTTTCTTCGAGCAGGGCGGCAAAGTCCTCGCGCGACGGGGCGCGCTCAGTAGCAGCTGACATGAGTTCTCCTGGAATGCCCTTTCGGGCGCGGCGCCGGCATGGGGTTGGCGTTGCGGATCGGGCGTCTTCGATCGGAGGCCTCCTCCCGCCGCGTGAGCGGAACCATGGAGGAAACGAGAGTTCTGGCGAGAGAACCGGCCGGCGCGGCCCGATCGAAAATACCCAGGGTGTTTCAAATACGGAGAGGCTGGAAGGGAAACCCCGCCAGCCATCCGCGCTTCAATCTAGCAATTCGGCAGGCGGCGAGCAAGCCGTGCTTCGCGGATCAGCGCCGCGCGCTCGCCAGCATCGGCAGATCGAAGTGATAATTCACGCCGACGCGGACAGTATGAAAATCCGCGCCGCGAGACGCGCCCCCTTCGCGGCCGCCGTTCTTGCCGAGATCGGTATACAAATATTCGGTCTTCGCCGACCATTTGGGCGCGAAGGCCCATTCGACGCCGCCGCCAACGGTCCAGCCTTCGCTTATCCTCCCGCCCGTCTCGCCATAAGCGAAGCCGCCGGCGCCATAGAGCAGCACGCGCGAATCGAAGCCGGTGACGCCGAAGCGCCCGCGCACCGTCCCGAACCAGGGCAATGACCGCGGCCCCTCCGGCGGACGCAGGCCCAGCGGGTCCGTCCCGCGGCCGCCGCCCGCAAGGCTCGTTCCCGAAAAATCGGTCTCGAGGCCGACGACGAAGGCCGGGCCGATCTGGTGGTTGTAGCCCACGAGGCCGCCGCCGGAGACGCCGCCATTCGAAGCGCCCCCCGCCAGCATGCCGCCGCCTATGTCGAGACCGGCGTAGAGCCCGGTCCAGGAGAAGGCCGGCGGTATAAGCTGCGGCGCGATGGGCGCCTTCTGCGAAGGCAGGTCGGCCGCCTGCGCGGCGCCGGCGGTGTAAGCTGCGGCGAGAGCCAGAGCCGTGATGACAGGCTTCATTGAAAAAAATCCTCGTTTCGACGCCCCCGCTTCGGCTTCGTCGATCAGGATTTCCTTCGTTTGTCCGGCAGGTTGGAAATATTTCCATCCGGCGGCGAAGTCGCGCCGAATTTCTGGCGGAGCCGCCGAAACCGCCTCAGTCGGCTCTGCGCGATCAGAAATAGCCGAATTTCTTCCCCTGCACGCTCAGCAGCAGGCTGGAGTCGAGCCCGAAGCTCGATCCAGAGCTCGACGTGTCGAACAGCGTCGAAAGCAGCGAGCTCTGCGAATTGGCGTCGCCGCCATTGTTGTAGTCGTATTGCGCGGCGAAGCGGGCGATGAATTGCTGCAACTTCTTCGGATCCTTGAAATCGTCCAGCTTCACCTTCGAGGACAAGAGGCGATATTGCGTGTCGATCGACTGCGAGGAGGTGCTCGACGAAATGCCGAGCGCGGTCTGCACGACGGTCAATATTTTGCTGTCGGCGAGAATTCCATAGACGCTGGTCAGGCTCGGCGCGCGCTGCTCGAAATAGAGCGCGAGCTGCACGCCCGGATTCTGCTCGCCCTGGCTCGTCTCCAGCGCCTGCTCGGTGTAGCGGCTCACCACATTGTCGACGAGCGTCGAGGACGACGTCGTCTCCGCGCCATTGTCGGCGAAATCGAAAGCCTCGGTGAAGGCCTTGATATTGGCGTTGTTGATCCTGTTGGCGAGCGACGAGCTGTCGGTGAGGCCGCCCTCCAGCACTTTCCGCATGAGGCCCTTGGCGTAGCTCATATCGCCGATGCCGAAGGCGGTCATGGCGTAATTGAACAGACGCGCGTCCTTCATGAATTCGTCGATCGACGTCACCTCGCCGATATGGTCCTCGAAATATTTCGTCTGCGTCGCCACCTCCGGCGATTTGGCGGTCATCGCCTGCCATTTCGACTGGTTATTGGCGATCTGCAGATAGGTGGAGAGCGTCGTCATGGAGGCGTTCCGGGTCAGGCCCGCCATTCTGCGCCAGAGAGTGTTGACGCAATGTTAAGTTTCGAGCTCATTGCCCTCGATCGTCAATCGCGGATATTTGGCCGCCGCGCCCGGCCGGGCGACGTCGCCCGGCTGAATATCCTGACCCGCTATCGCCGCGATCGCCGCCTTTTTCGCGCCGATAATCTTATTGCGGGCAATGACCGCCGGGCCGACGCCCTCGCCGATCTGAAAGGTCACGCCATAATCATTGTCGACGAGGCGATTGCCCTCGACGCGTATGTTCTGGCGATAGCCGCCGCAGCGCACGCCCATCCAGCCGCCGATGACCGTATTACCGGCGATCTCGACATTGCTCTCCGCCTCTATGCCGGTGAGCCAGCTCATAATCGGACCGAACTCGTCATCGGGATGCGTCTCGTGCAGGCCGGTGATCCGATTGCCGGTGACGAAGCCGATATCCGTGCCGCGCTCGGCGTTGGCGAGCGCTATTCCGGCGCCGGCGTCGTCGATCTTATTGTCGCGGAAGCTCGCGCGCTTGGCGCCGAACTCCGCATACATGGCGCGCTCGCCGAAGCCGGAGCAATCATTGCCGACGACCTCGACGTCATGGCCCGCATTGTTGCGCACCGCCGTATAGGCGCAGCGGCGAATGACATTCTTTTCCACGCGCACGAAGCCGGAGCCCCATATGCCGACGCCATTGCCATAGGCGCCGTCGCCGCCGGAAAGATTGCGAATATCGACGATCTCATTGTTGCGGATGCGCGAGCCCTCGTAGCGGCCGGCAGTCGTGGTCCACACTTGCACGCCATTGTCGCCGCAGCGGCGGACCTTGTTATTGTCTATGTCGACGCCGAGCCCGTCGAGCGAGAAATAGCCGGCGTCGCGCACATCCTCGACGATGTTCTGCGCGAAACGCCCGCCGCAGCGCAGCAGATTGACGCCCTTTCCGCCCGAACGGCGAATCGCGCAGCCATGGATCGCGAGCTTCGGTATATCGGCGAGATCGAGGAGCCCTTGTTTCGGATCGGCGAAACGACCGCCCGCGCCCTCGAAGCGCAAATTCTCGAGCGTCAGCGCCCCGAAGGCGGCCGCGCGCAGCAGAGGGCCCGGCGGCCCGCTGGCCTGCAGAGTCGTCCCCGCGGCGGCGCCGAGAATGGCGATGTCGCTATCGATCGTCAGCGAGCGAATGCGCAGCACGCCGGCCGGCAAGCGCAACACGCCTCCGCGGGCGGTCTCCGCCAGACGTCGCCGCAGCCAGTCCGTGGCGTCGGGCGCGGCGGCGTGAGCGCGCCGAAGCTGCGCGAGGCCCGCCAGAGCCGCGGCGCCATAATGGAAAAACTCTCGTCGGGTCGCTCGCATCGTCGCTAATTATAGAAGCGGACTCCGGCTCGGCGACGGAAACGCCCGAGCCCGGATTGCCGGTTGTTTTTGCAGGAGACGCATGCCAAATCGGGCATTCCGCCTATTTTATGTAGTTGCGTTACATAACGAGCCGAGGCATAAAGAGAGCGCCCAAACGGGTAATCGTCTTGCAAAGCACCAGTTAAGGTCCCGCCTCGACGACTTTGCGACTTGCGACATCGCTCGGCTCGTAGAGGCGGTTCTCCTTTCGATGACGCTCTTCCCTCCGGAGCGGGCCTCATCCGTCGAGGTCGGTCTTTGCGGTTCAGGTTCTCACGGTGTTGTCCAAACTCCCCGTTTCGCGCACGCGCGGGACGGGGAGCCCCTTTTCTATCGCGTTCTATCCCGAAAAACCGTCGCTCGGGAAGAGACATCGCGTGGTCGCACGCGAACCCGCCCGCAGAGCCCGTCGCCGCGTCGCCCTCTCGCCTGTCGAAACGAGCGGCCTGTGCTCGTCCATGTTTCGAGCCGATGGGGAGTCCTGCCGATGTTCGCGGTCGACGATCTTTTGCGCCGCTGGGTCGAAGAGCGCGCCGCGAGCCCGGACCCCGGCGACGGCGAATATGCGCAATTCATCGCCGATTGGCTGCCGCTCGCCTCGAGCGACGACTGGCACAGAATGATTCTCGGCCATAATCGCGAGCTCGGCGACGCGCCCCTGTTCTGGATCATGCGGCAGCCGCGCTGCGAGAAAGCGACCGCGCTCGGGATTTTCTACCTCGCCCGGCCGGGCCTGGTGATCGCCCATGGCGGCGATCGCAGCCGCACTCCCGATCGGCTGAAACGCGCCTTCGATTTGATCGGCGAAATCCGAATGCGCTATGTCAACGGCTTCTATCGGGAAGCGACGATCGGCTTCGACGCGGTCGAGGCCCTGCACCGGGAGGCCCGCCTGCCGGCGCGCTTCGACCAGAGGGCGCTCGATCTCGTCATTCCGCCGGAAATGCGCATCTCGATCATCGGACGAAAGCTCGGCCTGCATTATGGCGTCAGAAACGCTTTTCTTCGAGACAGCCCGCGCTGAGCGCCCGCCGGCTCCCGACGATTCGTTTTCCGCGCTCGCTTTCATTCGCGCCGCGTCACAGGCGCCGGCCGCGCCCGGGGCCTATGCGCTGCTCATCGGGCTGACGCATCCGCTCGAGGCCAGCGCGGGACGCCGCGCGGCGACGCTCGCGCCGGGGCTCTATCTCTATTGCGGCTCCGCCAAAGGGCCGGGCGGGCTGCGCGCCCGGCTCGGCCGGCACATGCGGCAGGGCAAGCGGCGCCGCTGGCATATCGACCAGCTGACCGAGGCGGGCGAATCGCTCGGCGCCTGGATCACTGAGGCGAAGGGCGAATGCGATCTCGTCGCGGCGCTCGCTGCGCTGCCGGTCCCGCTCGCGGGATTCGGCTCCTCGGACTGCCCGCGCTGCCGCAGCCATCTGCTGTTCTGGCCCATGGGCGAAGCCCCGGCTTTCCTCGCCGCGCAAAAATGCTAGGAAGAGCGCCGAAAAGGCGCATCAACCAATGTCAGACGAAAAAAAATCCAAGATAGAGGCGCGTTCCCCGCGCGGCCTCGCCGACCGCGACGCCGCCGAGCTGGCCGCGACCGGCCGCATGATCGACGTCATCCGCTCCGTCTATGAGCTTTACGGCTTCGAGGCGCTGGAAACCCCGGCGATCGAATATACCGACGCGCTGGGAAAATTCCTGCCGGACCAGGACCGCCCCAATGAGGGCGTGTTCTCCTTTCAGGACGACGACGAGCAATGGCTGTCGCTGCGCTATGACCTCACCGCGCCGCTGGCCCGCTATGTCGCGCAGAATTTCGACCGGCTTCCGAAGCCGTTCCGGTCCTATCGCTTCGGCAATGTCTATCGAAACGAGAAGCCGGGGCCGGGGCGCTTCCGCCAATTCATGCAATTCGACGCCGATACGGTGGGCGCGGCCTCGCCGGCCGCCGACGCCGAAATCTGCATGATGGCCGCCGACACGCTGGAAAAGCTCGGCATTCCGCGCGGCGATTACGTCATCAAGATCAACAGCCGCAAAGTGCTGGACGGGGTGATGAAGGCCATCGGCCTGGAGGGCGACGAGAACGCCGGCCGCCGCCTCACCGTGCTGCGCGCCATCGACAAGATGGACCGCCTCGGCCCCGAGGGCGTCCGCCTGCTGCTCGGCCCCGGCCGCAAGGACGAGAGCGGCGACTTCACCAAAGGCGCCGGCCTCGCCGATGACGCCGTGGCGACGATCCTCTCCTTCACGCTCGGCGGGCAATATAAAGACGGCGAGCCGCGCTTCGGCCTGTTCGAGCTGCTCGGCCGCAGCAATGTCGGCGCGGAAGGCGCCGAGGAATTGCTCGAGATAGAGGATCTCGTCCGTGACGCCGGCTTCGGCCCGGACCGCATCCGCATCGATCCCTCCATCGTGCGCGGGCTCGAATATTACACGGGGCCGGTGTTCGAGGCCGACCTCACTTTCGAGACCAAGGACGAGAAGGGCCATCCGGTGCGCTTCGGCTCGGTCGGCGGCGGCGGGCGCTATGACGGGCTCATCGGCCGTTTCCGTTCGGAGAGCACGCCGGCGACCGGATTTTCGATCGGCGTCTCGCGCCTCTATGCGGCGCTGAAGCTCGTCGGCAGCCCGGTCGTCTCGGCCGTGACGCGGCTCGGCCCGGTGGTGGTGCTGGCGCTCGACCGCGACCATATCGCCGATTATCAGCGCATGGTCGCCGCTCTGCGCAACGCCGGCGTTTCGGCGGAGCTCTATCTCGGCTCCTCCGGCATGAAGGCGCAGATGAAATACGCCGATAAGCGCAACAGCCCGGCCGTGGTGATCCAAGGCTCGGACGAGCGCGCCAAGGGCGAGGTGCAGATCAAGGATTTGATCGAGGGCGCGCGAGCGAGCGCCGCAATCTCCACCAATGAGGAATGGAAATCCGCCCGGCCGGCGCAATTCTCTGCGCCGGAGAGCGAATTGGTGGAGCAGATCAAAGCGCTGCTGGCGCGCCAGGGATAGCGCGCTTCTTTCTCTCGCCCGGAAACGCCGAAGGCGCTCGGGCGTTCATCCGAACGCCCCGCCCAGCGCCGCGCGCTCCCTTTGAACTTCCTGCCCTTTGTGTCTTAGTGAGACGCGAACCGAAAAAGAGCATGAAGCGTCTCATGGACGAGAAACCGCGATCCGACGACAAGGCCGCCCGGCCGACGCCGATGATGGCGCAATATATAGAGATCAAATCGGCCAATCCCGATTGCCTGCTCTTCTATCGCATGGGCGATTTCTACGAGCTGTTCTTCGAGGACGCCGAGACCGCCTCGCGCGCGCTCGGCATCATGCTCACCAAACGCGGCAAGCATCAGGGCGCCGATATCCCCATGTGCGGCGTGCCGGTGGAGCGCGCCGATGATTATCTGCAAAAGCTCATCTCGCTCGGCCATCGCGTCGCCGTCTGCGAGCAGATGGAAGACCCCGCCGAGGCGCGCAAGCGCGGCAATAAATCCGTCGTCAGACGCGACGTCGTGCGGCTCGTCACGCCCGGCACCATCACCGAGGAGCAACTGCTCGATCCAGCGCGCCCCAACGCCTTCGCGGCGCTTTCGCGGCTGCGCGCCTGCGATGGAGGCTGGCGCTATGGGCTCGCCTGCGTCGATATTTCCACCGGCGCCTTCGATGTCGCGGAGGTCGGCGAGGCGGAGCTGGCCGGCGAATTGGCGCGGCTGGAGCCGCGCGAGATCGTCGCGGCGGAAGCGATCTGCGCCGATGCACGGCTCACATCGCAGCTCGCGCATCTCGACGCGCCGCTGACCGCGCTCGGACGCGATGTCGGCGGCGAGAGCGCCACGCGGCGATTGCTCGATTTCTTCGGCGTCGCGACGTTAGAGGGTTTCGGCGCGCTCGGTGAGGCGGAGATCGCGGCGGCGGCCGCGGCCATTCTCTATGTCGAGCGCACGCAAAAGGGAAAGCGCCCCGCATTACGCCGTCCCTCGAGCCTGCGCCGCAGCGCGACTCTGGAGATAGACGCGGCGACGCGCGTCAATCTCGAGCTGACGCGCACGCTGAAGGGCGAGCGCGACGGCTCGCTGCTGGCGACGATCGACATGACCGCGACGCCCGCCGGCGCGCGCCTGCTCGCCGAGCGCATCGCCGCGCCCTCCACCGAGCCGGAACTGATCGCGCAGCGGCTCGACGCCGTCTCCTTCTTTGTCACCGCGCCGGAGCTGCGCGCGCGGCTGCGCGCCATTCTCGCCCGCGCGCCGGATGTGGCGCGGGCGCTCTCGCGTCTGTCCTTGCAGCGCGGCGGCCCGCGCGATCTCGGCAATATTCGCGCGGCGCTCGCCGCCGCGCGCGAGATCGTCGCGCTCTTTTCCGCGCAGGAAGCGGCGTCGCTGGTCGCGCAGGAGATCGCCGAGCTGGCCGTCTCGGACGGCGAATTGGAGCGCGCCATTGCGACGCGCCTCGCCGACGATCCGCCGCTCGACAAGCGCGCCGGAAATTTCATCGCGCAGGGCTTCGACGCCGAGCTGGACGAAGCGCGCGCGCTGCGCGACGAGAGCCGCCGCGTCATCGCGAGCCTGCAGCAGCGCTATGTCGAGCTGGCCGAGACCAAGCAGCTCAAGATCAAGCACAACAACTTTCTCGGCTTCTTCATCGAGGTTCCGCAGGCGCAGGGCGAGAAGCTGCTGCGTCCGCCTCTCGACGCGGTGTTCACCCATCGCCAGACGATGCAGGACGCCATGCGCTTCTCGACGCGCGAGCTCGCCGAGCTGGAGGCAAAGATCGCCTCCGCCGCCGATCGCGCGCAAGAGCGCGAGCTGGCGCTGTTCGAGGAACTCGCGGGCGCCGTTCTAGCGCGCGCGCAAGAGCTGCAACGTCTCGCGCAAGGCTTCGCCGCGCTCGACGTCTTCGCGGCGCTCGGCGAGCTGGCGACAAAACGCGATTGGACGCGCCCGCATGTCGATTCTTCGCTCGATTTCGAGATTATCGGCGGGCGTCATCCCGTCGTCGAAGCCTCGCTGGAAGCGCAGGGAAAAATCTTCGCCGCCAATGATTGCGATCTCGGCGACGCGCGCGCCGGAAAAATCGCCGTCGTCACCGGGCCGAACATGGCCGGCAAATCCACCTATCTGCGCCAAAACGCGCTGATCGCCATTCTCGCGCAGGCGGGCTCCTTCGTGCCGGCCAAGAGCGCGCGGCTCGGCGCGGTCGATCGCTTGTTCTCGCGCGTCGGCGCGGCGGATGATCTCGCGCGTGGGCGCTCCACCTTCATGGTGGAGATGGTGGAAACGGCGGCCATATTGAATTGCGCCGGCCCGCGCTCGCTGGTCATTCTCGACGAGATCGGCCGCGGCACGGCGACATTCGACGGCCTCTCCATCGCCTGGGCGACGATCGAGCATCTGCATGAGGTCAATCGCGCGCGCGCGCTGTTCGCGACGCATTTCCACGAGCTGACGCAATTGACGAAGCGCATGGGGCGGCTCGTCAATCTCACCATGAAGGTGAAGGATCACGCCGGCGAGGTGGTCTTCCTGCACGAGGTGGCGAAAGGCGCGGCCGATCGTTCTTATGGCGTGCATGTCGCCGAGCTGGCCGGGCTTCCGGCGAGCGTGGTGGCGCGCGCGCACGCCATTCTCGCCGAGCTGGAGGCGGCCGATCGGCGCGCGCCGGTCGAAAAGCTCATCGACGATCTGCCGCTCTTCGCGCGCGCGGCGCAGGCGGCTCCGCCGAAGGACGCGCTGCGCGAGACGCTGGCGGCGATCGATCCCGATGCGCTGACGCCGCGCGAGGCTCTCGCCGCGCTCTATGAGCTGAAGGCGAAGGCCGCGCGCGCGTGAAGGTCAATTCGAATAGGCGGCGTAGGCCGCATTGGCCCGAGAGGTCGTCGAGGCGCTGTCGAGCTTCGCGCCGCCGAGCGTGAGATCGCGCAAGCTCGCGAGCAGAGCGTCGATCTGCGCATAAGGGTCGGAGCCGGCCTCGGCGTCGGCGCGCGACGAATTCTGCGCGCGCTGCGCGTCGACCGCCGCGACATCGGGGGTCGACGGCCGGCGCTCGACGCTCGGCACGGTGGGCAGGCTGTAGGAGGAGATGCTGGAAAGCGCCAATGACACGGTATTGTCCTCGATCACGATGTTCTCGTGAGCCAGTCCTACCGCGATTGTTTTAACCCGAGCGCCGGGAAGCGCGCGCAAATCGATGTGCGCCGTAAAGCCTTCGTTCACCATGCCGAGGCGGCGGCCGCCGCTCAGCGCCCCATCGACTGAACGCCGGGGACGAAGCGCAGCGCCTCGCCGATCGTCGTCGCCTGAATATCGTCCATGAATTTGCGCGACACGACGGTGACGCTGCCGGGAATTTCCATCACAGGGCGCTTCTCGCCGCCGGGACCCGTGACATGAGGGACGTAATAGCCGTCTTCCGCGGGCCGTGCGGGCGCTTTCGCCTTCGGAGCGGAGCCGGCCTGCGCGGCGGTCGCGATCAGCGCCGATGCGACGGCGGCGAGAATTCGAACATGAGTCAAGACGCTTCTCCGCGCTCGAGCGAGCCTGCAGCTCACATAACGAGTAGACGCCGGTTCGGCGTGGCGAACAAGAGTTTTCAGCACGCCCGCGCAGCGCGCCGAAGCTCCTCCGACATGGGATTTTCGAAATCGCGCGCCTTGGTGGAATAGCGCGGCGGCGGCGCTAGAATGACGGAACGATTCTCTTTGGGAGCCCGCCCATGCCGTATCGCGCGCCAATCGACGATCTGCTCTTCGCCATGCGGCGGGCGGCGGGCGAGGCCGCCTTCGCGCCCGGCGGGCTCTATGCCGATCTCGACGCGGCGACCGCCGCGGCAACGCTCGAGGAGGCCGCCAAATTCGCCGAGAATGCGCTGGCGCCGCTCGATCACGTCGGCGACCGCGACGGGGTGAACTTTTCGGTCGGAACGGTGACGACCGCGCCCGGCTGGCGCGAGGCCTATTCGCTCTGGGTGGAAGGCGGCTGGAACGCGCTTTCTGCGCCGCCCGGTCATGGCGGCATGGGGCTGCCGCTGCTGCTCGCCGCCGCCTGCACGGAGATTTGGAACGCCGCCAATATCTCCTTCGCGCTCTGCCCGCTGCTCGGCCAGGGCGCGATAGAGGCGATGGAGATTCATGCGAGCGAGGCGCTGAAATCCGCCTATCTGCCGAAGATGATCTCGGGCGAATGGCCGGCGACGATGAATCTCACCGAGCCCCAGGCGGGCTCCGATCTCGCCAATTTGCGCACGCGCGCCGAGCGCGCCGGGGATGGCTCCTATCGTCTGTTCGGCCAGAAGATTTTCATCACCTATGGCGAGCACGACCTGTCCGAGAACATCATTCATCTGGTTCTGGCGCGGCTGCCCGACGCGCCCGCCGGCACGCGCGGAATTTCCTTGTTTTTAGCGCCCAAATTCCTGCCGGGGCCGGACGGGCGTCCCGGCGCGCGCAACGATGTCCGCTGTGTCGGGATCGAGCGCAAGCTCGGCATTCACGGCTCGCCGACCTGCACGATGTCCTATGGCGACACTGGCGGCGCGATCGCTTTTCTCGTCGGCCGCGAGAATGAGGGCCTCGCCTGCATGTTCGCCATGATGAACAATGCGCGGCTCTCGGTCGGCCTGCAGGGCGTCGGCCTCGCCGAGCGGGCGACGCAGACGGCGCTGGCCTATGCGCGCGAGCGCCGCCAGGGCCGCGGCCCCTCCGGTGATCCGGCGCCCATCGTCGAGCATCCGGACGTCGTCCGAATGCTGCTGACGATGAAGGCGCAGACCGCCGCGGCGCGGGGGATCTGCTATCTCACGGCCGCCTCGCTGGATCGCGCCCGGCGGCTCGAAGGGGCGCAGGCGCAGGCGGCGCAGGAGCGCGCCGGCCTGCTGACGCCGCTCGCCAAGGCCTATTCCACCGACATAAGCTGCGAAGTCGCCTCGCTCGGCGTTCAGATCCACGGCGGCATGGGCTTCATAGAGGAGACCGGCGCCGCGCAATTGCTGCGCGACGCGCGCATCACGCCCATCTATGAAGGGACCAACGGAATTCAGGCGATCGATCTCGTCACCCGCAAGCTGCGCCTCTCCAAAGGCGCCGCCGTCTGGCGGGAGATCGACGATATGCGCGCCGACATAGACGCGATGGCGGCGAGCAATGACGCGCTCTTCGTCGCAATGTCCCGGCGCGCCGCGGCGGCGGTCGACGCTTTCGAGCGGGCGACCGACTTTCTGTCGGCGACGCCCGATCCGCGCGGGCCGGAGACGCTCGCCGGAGCGACCCCCTATCTGCGGCTCTTCGCGCTCGCGCGCGGCGTCACCCTGCTCGGGGCCGGAGCGCTCGCCGCGCGGCGCGCCGGCGACGCCGCGGCGCAGGACCGGATCGTCACGGCGCGCTTCTTCGCCGATAATCTCGCCGTGGCGGCGGAGGGGCTGGAGCGCGCCATCGTCGACGGCGGCGACTCCGTCGGCGCCGGGCTGGCGCTGCTGTCGTCCGGCGGCGATTGAGACGAGAGAGACGTTCATGCAGAACCGCGAGCTGATCGTGAGCCGGGACGGCCCGCTGATGCGGATCGTCATCGACCGGCCGGCCAAACGCAACGCGCTCAGCCGGCCCATGTACGAGGCGATGATCGCGGCCTTCGCCAAGGCCGATGCGGATGAGGAGATTCGCGCCATCGTGCTGTCGAGCGCGGGCGGTGATTTCACCGCCGGCAATGATCTCGAGGATTTCCGGCGCCCGCTGGACAATGTGCAGGAATTCTCGGCGCTGCGTTTCGTACGCGCGCTCGCGGCGTTGCAGACGCCCATCGTCGCCGCAGTGGTCGGCGACGCCATCGGCGTCGGCGTCACCATGCTGTTCCATTGCGATCTCGTCTACGCCTCGCATGGCGCGCGCTTCAAAATGCCTTTCGTCGATCTCGGCGTGATCCCGGAGGCGGCGTCGACCCTGCTGGTCCCGCAGCGCATCGGCCACGTCAAGGCCACGGAATTCATGCTGCTGTGCGAGAGCTTCGGAGCGAGCGAGGCGCTGCGTCTCGGCGTCGTCAATGCGATCGCCGGCTTCGACGAGGTGGAGGAGATGGCGCTCGACGCCGCCCGCCGGCTCGCCGCCAAGCCGCGCGCGGCGCTCGCCGCGACGAGGCGGCTGCTGCGCGGCGATGCGGCGACGATCGCCGACCGCATAGAGGAGGAGGCCGCTCTGTTCGCGGCGGCGTTGACGACGCGGGAGACCCGCGCCCGGCTCGAGGCCTTTTTCGCCGGCGTGAAGGACGGCGAGCTATAGAGCGCTTTCGAGCGAAGCGGGACCCGGCTCGCGTGAAGAAAGCGTGACCGAGCGACGACAGGCTCAGTCGTCCGACAGTCTGGCGTAGTTCACGAGACGCGACGCCTTGAACAATATGCCGCGCATCTTCTCGCCGGCGCGGGCGCAGGTTCCGGCGAGCCGCTCCATATTCTGCGGCGGGCCGGAACGATATTGCAGGCGCACGGCTGCAACGCTGGCGACGGCGATGGTGTCGAGCTCGGCGACATAGGCTTCGAAGCGACGCTTGAAGTCCGGGCTCACTTTCTCATAGGCCGCGAGCGCCGAATGACGGCCGGGCAGCTGCGAGCGCTCGAAATATTCCTTGTAGGTCACCGGCCGCCAGGCCAGCAGATCGTCGATGAGCTCGGGCATGTGCGGAAGCTGCTCCAGCATCATGACCAGCTCGTTGAACAGGTTGAGATAGTCGTTGGCCAGCCCGGAGACCGGGCTGATCAGCGGCTTGGTGGCGGAAAAGTGATTCGGCGCCCGAGAGCCGTCGACTTGATCGAGCGTCGCGAATTGCGCGTCAGCCGTCATAGGAAATCCCGATATGTTGGGGCCCAATATGAGCGCGAATTGATAAGAATCTCTTTCCAGATCGCCGACGCGATAGGGAGAATGCGCGCGATTTCCGCGGTTTCGCGGCGCCGCAAAAGGGGAACGCGAGGACGTCATGTGCGGGAGATACGCCATCACCCTGCCGCCGCAAGCGGCGCGCGACTATTTCGGCTATGTCGATCAGCCGAATTTTCCGCCGCGCTACAATATCGCGCCGACGCAGCCCGTCCCCATCGTGCGGCAGGAGCGCGACCCGCGCGGCGGCGAGGCGCGACGCTTTCAGCTCGTTCGCTGGGGCTTTCTGCCGGGCTTCGTGAAAGACCCGGCGAGCTTTCCGCTCATCGTCAACGCGCGCGCCGAGAGCGCGCCGGAAAAGCCCAGCTTCCGCGCCGCGATGAAACGGCGCCGCTGTCTCTTCATCGCCGACGCCTATTACGAATGGCGCCGTGAGGGGGCCAAGGGACGCGCCCGCGCGAGCCGGCCCTATCTCTTCCGCCACTCCGATGGAACGCCGCTGGCGCTCGCCGGCCTCTATGAGACATGGATCGGCAGCGACGGCGGCGAGCTCGACACCGCCTGCATTCTCACCGTCTCGGCCAATGGCGCGACGGTCGCCATTCACGACCGTATGCCGGCCATTCTCGCGCCGAAAGACTTCGATCTCTGGCTCGGCCTCGACGAATATGCCGCCGAGGCGGCCTGGCGCCTGCTGGTCCCGGCGCCGGAAGACGCGCTCGAATTTTTCGAGATCGGCCCGGATGTCAACAAGGCCTCCAACGACGGGCCCTGGATTCAAGCGCCGCGCGCCGACCTGCTCGCCTGACAGAGGCGAGCCGGGACAAGCGGGCGGAGGCAGCCGCGAGAAAAAATGCGAGAGGAAAAAACCTTGGCGGCGCGGCGGCGAATGATAAGACTCCTCGCCGTCGCTGTTTCGACATGAGATTTTCTCGAAGGGAGTTTGTAAATGCGCATCGGTATGCGCGCCGCCTTCGCGGCGCTCGGGATCGTCCTGACTTCGTCCATCGGCTCTGCGAGCCTCGCCGGCCCCTATAATCCCGTCGCCCAGGCGGCGCAGTCGAAACTCGCCGCCCAGGGCTTCGATCCGGGAACGCTGGACGGCGTCGTCGGGACCAAGACCACCGCCGCGATCGCCGCCTTTCAGCAGAAGTCCGGCCTGCCGCAGAGCGGCGCGCTCGATCCGGCGACGCTGGAGAAGCTCGGGATCGGCGTCTCCGCATCGAAGCCCGTCGCCGATTGGATCGCCGTTCCGACGCAAGAGGAGATCGACAAGCTCGTTTCCGCCAAGAATGATCCGGCGCGGGCCTACAGCAATTATCTACCCAACGCCGCGGCGGCCGGCCTCTCGCTACCGGGCGCGGCGATCCTCGCGGCGATGAATCAGAGCGCCGACATCTATGGCAGCCGCCGCGCCGGCGAGCCCAAGCATACGGACCAGGGCTATCAATATACGGCCGACTGTCTCAAGACCAATTACGCGCCGACCGACTGGTCGGACATAACGATCCATTATTATTGCCAAATGTCCAAGCCGCGCGCCTGCTACACATATGCGCTGTCCGGCAGATCGACGCCCGCAGGCCTCAAATATCAGCGTCCTGCGGCCTACCGCGGCTGCGCGGCGGGCACGCTGAAGGAAGCCGCCGATTTCATCGCCTTCGTGCCGAAGACGCAGCCGCTGGTCTTCCAATATGTGATGTTCGGCCAGACTCACGCTTTCGATCACGAGCAGGAGCAGGCGATCATCAACGCTTTCTATGGCGTGACGAATCCGGCCGACAAGGCGGAATGCAAGGCCAAGCGCCCGCGCCGCACCGAGGATCCGACCGACGGCACGCACTGTCTCGTGAGCAAGATCATGACGCCGCGCCTCGCCGGCAAAGGCGATTGACGGACGAAAAAGAGCGAGCTTTCGGGCTCGCTCTTTGGAAACGTTTCGGTTCCGTCGGCAGATCGCTGGTCTTCGCCGCGAAACCCCACCCCGTCCGGCTATCGCCGGCCGACCCTCGCCTTTACGAGCGCTTCCAGCCGAAGTGGACGCCGATTCGGCGTTGGAAACACGGAAAGTCTAGAGCGCATTCCGATCGAACGGAATCGTTCGATCGATCAGAATTCGCTCCAACGAAAGAAAGCCGAAGCGAAGGAAGCGGCTTCGATTCGCACATCGGCGCGCGCCTTGCTACGCGAGATACGACGAAGGAGGATGCGACCGCGACAATGGCGCTGACGATCCGACGACTCACGACCGCCGACGCCGCCGAGTTCCACGCTCTGCGACAGGAAGGATTTCGCCTGCACGAGCGGGAGTTTCGCTTCGCGCCCGAGGATGAGGCGCATCTTACGCTCGCGGAGGTCGCGGCGCGGCTGGCGCGCGATTTCGCCGTCGGCGCTTTCGAGGGCGAAAGCCTCGAGGGCGTCGCCGGGCTCGCGGGCTTCGCCGGCGTCAAGACGAAGCACAAGGCGCTGCTCTGGGGCATGTATCTGCGCGCGCGCCACAGAGGCGCAGGCGGCGCCGACGCGCTCATGGCCGCGCTGATGGAACATGCGCGCGGAACCTATGAGATCGTCACGCTGACCGTGATGCGCGACAATGAAAGAGCGCGGCGCTTCTACGAGCGTTGGGGATTTACGATCTATGGCGTCGAGCCGGCGTCGGTGAAGACGGCGGAGGGCGCCTATCTCGATGAAGCGCTGATGGCGCTGCGGTTCGCCTCCAGCACTATTTGAATTGCATGTTCTTTCCCGAAAACCGCTTCGCACTTTTCGGGAACATGCCGTAGCCGACATATTGCCGCAGAGCGGGGAAGGGCATAGGTTCGAGACATGTTCGAGAGCAGATTCCAGAGCTTCGCCGACGACGCCTGCGGGCAGGACAGCGCGGAGCGACTCGCGGCCTTGCGCGCAGAGCTCGCGCGCCGCCGCATCGACGGCTTCATCGCCCCCCGCGCCGACGAGCATCAGAACGAATATGTGCCGAAATCGGCGGAGCGGCTCGCCTGGCTGACCGGCTTCACCGGCTCGGCCGGCGTCGTCGTCGTGCTGGCCGACAAAGCGGCGCTCTTCGTCGACGGGCGCTATACGCTGCAAGCGCCCGAGCAGGTCGATACGAAACGCGTCGCCGTCTTCGACATTTCGCAAAAGGCGCCCGCGCGCTGGCTCGCCGAGACGGCGAAGCAGGGCGCGCGCATCGGCTATGATCCCTGGGTGCACACGCCGGCGCAGATCGAACGCTACGCCAAAGCATTGGAGAGCAAGGACGTCACGCTCGTTCCGCTCGACAGCAATCCGATCGACGCTGTTTGGACCGATCGGCCGGAGCCGCCGCGAGGCGCCGTAACGCTCTATCCGCCGCGCCTCGCCGGCGTCGCGGCCAAGACGAAGATCGCGCGCGTGCGCAAGGCGCTCGGCGAGGCCGATGCGCTGCTGGTCTCCGATCCCCATGCGCTCGCATGGCTGTTCAATCTGCGCGGCGCCGATGTCGCGCATACGCCGATCGCGCTCGCTTTCGCCGTCCTTCCCAAGGAGGGCAAGCCGCTGCTCTATGTCGATCCCGCCAAGCTCTCGGCCAAGACGAGGAGCAGCCTCGAAGGCCTCGCCGATATTTATGAGCCGGCCGATGTCGTCGAGGATCTCTCCGACGCCGGCGCGCGCGGCATGACGATCCTGTTCGACTCCGCCACCGCGCCGGCGAAGCTCGTCGAGCTCTTCCGCGCCAAAGGCGGCAAGCCCAAGCTCGGCGATGATCCGATCGCGCTGCTCAAAGCGATCAAAAACGACATAGAGCTCGATGGCGCGCGCGCCGCCCATTTGCGCGACGGCGTGGCGCTGACGCGCTTTCTCGCCTGGTTCACGGAGACGGCGCCCAAAGGAAAGCTCACGGAAATCTCCGCCGCTCAGGCGCTCGAGACCTTCCGTCGCGAGAGCGGCGAGCTGCGCGATCTCTCCTTTCCCACCATCTCCGCCTTCGGCCCGCACGCCGCCATCCCGCATTACCGCGTTACGGAGGCGAGCGATCTACGCATCTCGCGCGGCTGCTATCTCGTCGATTCGGGCGCGCAATATCTCGACGGCACCACCGATGTGACGCGCACCATCGGCGTCGGCCGGCCGTCGAAGCAATTGCGCGAGCATTTCACCCGCGTGCTGCAGGGCCATATCGGCGTCGCCCGCGCGGTGTTTCCCGCGGGCGTTAGCGGCGCGCAGCTCGACGCTTTCGCGCGCCGCAGCCTGTGGGAGGCGGGGCTCGATTTCGACCATGGCACAGGTCATGGCGTCGGCGCCTATCTCTCGGTGCACGAGGGGCCGCAGCGCATATCGAAACTCGGCTCGGCGCCCTTGCAGCCGGGCATGATCCTCTCCGACGAGCCGGGATATTATCGCGCCGGCGAATATGGCATTCGCCTCGAAAATTTGATCGTCGTCGAGAAGCGGGAGATCGAAGGCGCCGAACGCGAGATGCTCGGCTTCGAGACGCTCACTCTCGCGCCTTTCGATCTCGCCCTCGTCGAGCCGAAGCTTTTGAGCCTCGAGGAGACGCGCTGGCTCAACGCCTATCACGCGCGGGTGCGCGCGGAATTGTCGCCGCATCTCGACGCAAAGACGCGCAAATGGCTGGCGCAGGCGACGAGACGATTGTGAGCGTCCGCCGTCAATAATCGACGGCGACGAGATAGAGCCCATGCGGCGGGGCGACCTGACCGCAGCGGGTCCTGTCCTTCGCCTCGAGCGCCGCGCGCAGATCGTCGGCGCTCCATTTGCCGGAGCCGACATGCTCCAGCGAGCCGGCCAGCGAGCGCACCTGATTGTGCAGGAACGACCGCGCGCAAGTGACGATTTCGATGATGTCGCCGTCGCGACGCACATCGAGCCGCTCCAGCGTCCGCACCGGCGAATTGGCCTGACATTCGGTCGAGCGGAATGTCGTGAAATCATGCCGGCCGACCAGCGCCTGCGCCGCCGCGTGCATGGCCTCCGCATCGATCGGCCGCTTCACATGCCAGGCGCGGCCGCGCTGCAAGGTCAGCGGCGCGCGGCGATTGTCGATCACATAGCGATAATGCCGGCGGATCGCCGAGAAGCGCGCCTCGAAAGTCTGCGCGACGCGGCGCGTTTCCAGCACGGCGATCGGCGACGGCCGCAGATGCGCATTGAGCGCGTCGCGCAGCCGGTCCTCGCGCCATTCGCGCGAAAGATCGACATGGCCGACCTGCCCCAGCGCATGAACGCCGGCGTCGGTGCGCCCGGCGCCATGCACCACGCGCCGCGCGCCGGCCTCCAGCGCCGAAACCGCCTCCTCGAGGCGCTGCTGCACGGAGACGCCATTCTCCTGCCGCTGCCAGCCAACGAAGGGAGAGCCGTCATATTCGATGGTGAGCGCATAGCGGAAGGCGGCGCGCCCACCCTCCCCTTCAGGGGGAGGGTCGGACGGCGCAGCCGTCCGGGGTGGGGTGAAATCCCGAGACTCGGGGGGCGCCCCCTCGCGCTCGCCTGCGGCGATCGACCTCCCCCCTCCAGGGGGAGGTGGGGCGGCCGTATTGGATATTGTCGTCACTGTCAGATCGCCAGCGTCATGCCCGGCGCGAGCGGGCGGCCGCGCAGAAATTCGGCTATGGCCATGGGCGCCTTGCCGCCGCGCTGCACCTCGACGAGCCGAACGGCGCCCTCGCCGCAGGCGATGAGGCCCTTGTCGTCGAGCGCCGCGCCGGGCGCGCCTTCGCCTGTCTCGAGCTTGGTGCGCAGCACTTTCACGCGCTCGACGCCATGGCCGAGATCGCTCTCGAAGAACGCTCCCGGAAAGGGCGAGAGCCCGCGCACGAGATTGTGAATCTCACGCGCCGGGCGCCGCCAGTCGATGCGGCTCTCGCTCTTGTCGATCTTTTGCGCATAGGTCACGCCTTCTTCGGCCTGGGGCGCGAAGGAGAGGCCGTCCTCCGAGAGATCGCGCAGCGATTTGGCCAACAGCTCGGCGCCGGCGGCGGCGAGGGCGTCATGCAATTCGCCCGTCGTCATATCCTCGCCGATGGCGATGCGCGCCGTCGCGGCGACGGGGCCGGTGTCGAGCCCGGCCTCCATCTTCATCACCATCACGCCCGTCTCGGCGTCTCCGGCCATCACCGCGCGCTGGATCGGCGCCGCTCCGCGCCAGCGCGGCAGCAGGGAGCCATGCAGATTGAGGCAGCCGAAACGCGGCGCGTCCAGCGCCGCCTGCGGCAGAATGAGCCCATAGGCGGCGACCACCGCCACATCGACGCGAAGATCGGCGAAAGCGCCGATGGTCTCGGCGTTCTTGAAGCTCTTGGGCGTGAAGACGGGGATGGCGAGCGTCTCGGCCAGCCGATGCACGGGCGAGAGCTTCAGCTCCATGCCGCGGCCGGCCGGGGCCGGCGCGCGCGTGTAGACGGCCGCGACCTCATGGCCGTCGGCGACGATTCTCTGGAGCAGAGGCGCGGCGAAATCGGGCGTGCCCATGAAGACGACGCGCATCAGGGCGTTACGCCTCGACCTTGTCGGCGACGGGAGCGGCGCGCGCGGCGGCCTTGGCGAATTTCTTCACCACGCGCTCGCGCTTGAGCCGGGAGAGATGGTCGATGAACAGCCCGCCCTCGAGATGGTCGATCTCGTGCTGGAGCACGGTGGCGAGCAGCCCGTCGGCCTCGATCTCCTGCGTCGCGCCCGTACGGTCGAGATAGCGCACGCGCACGCGGGCCGGGCGCTGCACATCCTCGAAATAATCGGGGACCGAGAGGCAGCCCTCCTGATAGACGAACAGCTCCTCGGAGGCCCAGACGATCTCGGGATTGATGAAGAACATGGGATTCTTCGGCTCGTCGCCGCGCGTCGCGTCGGCGACCACGATGCGCTTGGGCACGGCGATCTGGATCGCCGCCAAGCCCACGCCAGGGGCCTCGTACATCGTCTCGAGCATGTCGTCGAGCAGAAGCTGAAGCTCGCCGTCGAAGGTCGCGACCGGCTCGGAAACGAGCCGCAACCGCGGATCGGGCAGGGTGATGATGGGACGAATGGCCATTGCTGTCGCGCCTGAAGTCTCGCGGTCGAGGGTTTCTCGGTCGAAATAGGGATGCGCGCCGTCTCCGTCAAATGGACGCCGGCGCGGCTTTGTCGCAGATTATATTCCGCTTCGCTCCGCAATGTAAGCGCGATCGGGCGGCGCACTGGCCGAGGATTTTGTTGACAGCGCGCCATCGCGCTGAATCTATGACGGCGCAGGAGGCGCTCATGGAAAATCTCATAGGCGTGGGGTTGTACACCCCGGCGGAGGCGGGCCGGCTCCTCGCGATCGCTCCTGGAAAGCTGGCGCGGTGGCTGCGCGGCCGTCACGTCGGCGAGCATGAATATGCTCCGCTTTGGAAATCGCAAATCGACCTCGACAACGGCCATGTCTATTTGGGATTTCGCGATCTCATGGAAGCGCGAATTGCCGACAAGTTCATGCGTTGCGGAGTCTCGTCCCGACGCGTGCGCGCGGCGATCCAGATCGCGCGCGAGATCATCGGCGATGAGCGGCCGCTGTCGACCGATCGATTTCGGACAGACGGTCGAGACATTTTTCTGCGCGTCGCCGAAACCGACGAGCATGGGGAAGAGCGGGAAGGATTGTTGAACCTGTTCCGGCGTCAATACGAGTTCAAGCAGATCATCGAGCCATTGCTGAAGTCGGTCGATTTCGATGATAAAGGCGCGCCTTTTCAATGGTGGCCGGCCGGGCGTCGCACGAGCATCGTGGTCGATCCAGCGAGGTCGTTCGGCCAGCCGATCGATGCTTCGACGAGCGTGCCGACCGCGGTCTTGGCCGTGGCGGCAAATCGAGACGGGGTCGAGACGGCCGCCGTGGCGTTTGACGTCCCCGAGACCTCGGTCAGACGCGCTGTCGAGTTCGAGGCCGAGCTAGAGCGGCGGCTCGCCGCGTGAAGGTGCTGTTCGACAATTGCACAGCGCCGGTCATGGCGTCGACTTTAGACGGCTTTGTTTCATCATTTGGACATCGCGCATTTCATATCAAAGACGCGCCGGGGTTGCCCAATGGCCGCCATGCCTCCGATTTCGAATGGATCGACTATCTACGGAAAAGTCCCGACGCATGGATGTTCGTTTCGGGAGACGGCCGCATCTTGAAAAATGCGGCCGAACGCGCTGCGCTTCGCTCGGCCGGTCTTCACGGCTTCGTTCTCGCGCCCGCATATCAGAAGACGCCGTTGCATCAGGTCGCGGCCACGATCGTCTGGAAGTGGCCTGAAATCGAGGCCGTCACCAAATTGATCGCGCCGCCTTCGATGCATGAGATTCCGATCGGCAAGAATGTCAGGCTTCGATCTTTGCCCCTTTGAGGCGTTCGGCAGATTTACGCTCGACAGGTGGGTCCCGCTCCATTGTGCGTCGGCGCACTTTCGCGGGTCGTGAAAGCCGGATACGACTTGCGCATTCCGCCGCTGGCGTGCGGCGGGAAGATCAAGGAGCCCCAAATGACCGCTCTCGTCCTTCTCGGCGTATTGGCCCTCGCCGTCCTCTGGCTCGTCGGCTCCTACAATAGCCTGGTGACGTTGCGGCAGCGCTGCCGCCAGGCTTTCTCGGACATAGACGTGCAGCTCAAGCAGCGTCACGACCTCATCCCCAATCTGGTGGAGACGGTGAAGGGCTACGCCGCCCATGAGCGCGGCACGCTCGAGGAGCTCGTCGCCGCCCGCAACAAGGCCGTCGCCGCGCAGGGGCCGCAGGCGCAGGCCGCGGCCGAGAGCGCGCTCAACGGCGTGCTCGGCCGGCTGTTCGCCCTCGCCGAGAATTATCCAGATCTGAAAGCCAATCAGAACTTTCAGCAGCTGCAGAGCGAGCTGTCCGACGTGGAGAACAAGATCGCGGCGGCGCGGCGCTTCTTCAACAACGCCTCGGCCGAATATAATGCGGCCCGCGAGAGCGTCCCCGCCGCCTTCTACGCCGCGTCCTTCGGCTTTGCGCCGCAGGAGTTCTTCAATCTCGAGGATGGCGAGCGCAAGGCCGTCCGAGAGATTCCCAAAGTGCAGTTCTGAGCCTCCCTCAACACGCTGGGCCCATGTTTCACGCTTATGGCCTCTACACTCATATCCGAGCCAATCGGCTGCGCTCGCTGCTGCTGCTCGCGGGATTCGTCGTCCTGCTGCTGGCGCTGATGTTCGCCGTGGCGCTTCTCTTCGAGGCGTCGGAGGATGCAACAGCGCCGCAGATCATGGCGCGCGCGCTGCGCGATCTCGAGCAGGGCTGGCCGATCGCTTTCGGCGCCGCCGGGCTGTGGTTCGCCATCGCCTATGTCTTTCATCAAAAACTCATCGACATGGCGACCGGCGCCGCCGATGTGACGCGCGAGGATGCTCCGCGCCTCTATAATCTCTTGGAAAATCTCTGCATCTCGCGCGGCATTGCGACGCCGGCGCTGAAGATCATCGAGGATGGCGCGCTCAACGCCTATGCCTCCGGCGTGAGCGAGGGCCATTACGCCGTCACCGTCACGCGCGGCCTTCTCGACCATTTGGACGACGTCGAGATCGAGGCGGTGATCGGCCATGAGCTGACCCATATTCGCAATCGCGACGTTCAGCTGATGGTGGTGGCCGCGGTTTTCGTCGGCATATTCGCCTTCGTCGGCGATCTCGTCATTCGCAATTGGGGCTTTGGTTTCTCGCCCAGACGCACTGCCGAGGAAGGCCGCGATCGCGGCGGCGCGAGCGGCGCCGGCCTCGCGATAATCATCGCTCTCGCCATCATCGCGCTGAGCTGGGGCCTCTCGGTGCTGATTCGCTTCGCCATCTCGCGCTCGCGCGAATTTCTCGCCGACGCGGGCTCTGCGGAGCTCACCAAAAATCCCGATGCGATGATCTCGGCGCTGCGCAAGATCGAGGCGAACGCCCTCATCCCCGACATGCCCTCGCGCATGGGCGCCTTCTTCATCGAGAGCCCGCGCAAGGCGCGCGCGCTGTTTTCGACGCATCCTTCCGTCGACGATCGCGTCGCCGCTCTGGTGCGCTACGCCGGCGGGCGCGACATGCCGAAACTGGAGCCGCCGCCGCCGATCGAGAATCACGGGCCCTGGGAGGCGCAGCCGGCGCCCGACGCGCCGGGCTTTCTGCCGCGCGACGGCCGCAGCCCGCTCGATCCGCCTTCCGCCTCGAACGGACCTTGGGGCTGAACGGCGGATAGGCGTCAGCCGCATCCCTGCTCGGCGACGAGGGCGAGCGAGGTCAGCGCCGAGACGCGCGGCGGCGCGTCGCGCCGCAGTTCCAGCGCCGCATTGCGCGCCGTCTCCGCCGATTGGAACAAGCGCCCTTCCAGCGGCCGAAACGATTGCTTCGCCGCATAGAAACGATAGCCGTTCGCGTCACGGGCGATGACGCCGACGGCCTCCTCGCCGAGCTCGATAATATAGGCGTCGGACATTTTCGGCCTCCTTCTCCGCGGCGCGCGCCCTCGAAAATCATTGCGGGCTTCGCTGCTTTCCGAGCACATAGGCTCCTGCGGATTGTTCGCTATGTCAAATAGTATGTTCTTTTAATAGAACACTTCCAAAAGAATAAACACGCTCCCGAACGGCGCTATGCAAAAACCTTTTCTCTCGGCCCGTCACGGCCTGGAGCCCTTATCAGGACCTCTTCGAATCGGGCGCGCCGATCGCCAATTTTCTGCCTTTCAGTTCTGCTCGGCATGGCGCTGCTCGTTGCGCTCGGCAAGGTCGTCGAGACCAAGGCGGCGGGGGGCCCCTTCGTCTCAGTCGTCTTCGTCGTCGGGCAGGCGCCAATCCGGCCGGGGCGCGGCGCCGCCGCTGCGCAGCAGCAGGGTCGCCCAACCGTCTATGTCGCGGCGCTTCGCCAGCGAAAAGCCCTGCGCGCGATAGGCCGAGAGCACGCCGGGCACGTCGCGCGCCAGCAGGCCGGAGAGCACGAACTCGGCCCCCGGCGCGGCGACGGCGGCGATCTTGGGCGCGAGCAGGCGCAGCGGCTTGGCGAGAATATTGGCGAAGATCAGATCATATCGCGCCGGGGCCAGCGCCGGATGGCGCACGCCCACGGCGACGACCGGCCGCACCAGATCGCCGACGCCGTTGAAGCGGGCGTTGACGCCGGCCGTCTCCACCGCCACAGGATCGATATCGCCGCAGGCGATGGGCTGTCGCAGCAGGCGCGCGGCGGCGATGGCGAGCACGCCGGTGCCGGTCCCGACATCCAGCACATTCTGCGGGCGCCGCTGCTTGCAGATTTCCGCGAGAGTCAGCAGGCAGCCGAGCGTGGTGCCGTGATGGCCGGTGCCGAAGGCGAGCGCCGCCTCTATCTCTATGCCGATGTCGCTCGCGCCCACGCGGCCGCGATCATGCGAGCCATGGACCAGGAATCGTCCGGCGCGCACCGGCCGCAGCCCTTCGAGCGAGGCGCCGACCCAATCCTTTTGCGAAATCTCGAAAAATTGCGCGGCCGCGGCGGCCTCCGCGCCGGCGGCGGCCTCGATCAGCGCGCGGATTTGCGCTTCGTCGGGCGGATCGCCGAAATAGACTTCGACGGCCCAGCTTTTTTCATCCGGCTCCTCGAAAGCCGTGGCCGCGGTCTCGGCCGGGTCGAAGGTCTCGACCACGAGATCGGCGATGGCGCGCGCGGATGTTTGGTCGCAGACGAGGCGCAGGCCGTGGCTGGCGCCATTGGGGGGAAGTCCTTCGAGCATGAGCGCGCTTAGCACGCCCACACGGCGGCGTCATCCCGCCCTCTGGCGGAGCGCCGGAGGCTCCGCTCGGCGGGCGCTGTCAGCTCTTCGGCTTCGCCTGAATTTCCTTCTTGCTGAAATTGGACAGCTCGCCCTCGGCGGCGGCCGCCTTGCGCCAGGATTTGGCGATGGCGGGATATTTGATCTCGACGCAGATTTTGGCGACCTGCTGCTCCAGCTTCTCGCTTCCGCAAGACGGACAGACGGGCGTGTCCGAAGCGCGGACCAGCAGTTCGAACTCCGCATGGCAGTCTCGGCATTCATAGGAGTAGAGCGGCATTAGTTCCCTCGTCCATTCCTCTCATCGGCGGATAGGCGCCTATTTTTGAAGCAATAACCGTACCGGAGGAGGGCGGACAAAAAGCCGATTGGAACGTCTTTCGCTTCGCGTAGAGTGTGCAGCTCTCTTTCAAAACCGCGGGCGCCATGTGCTCAGATCATAGGACGTCCTCCGCTCGTCTGACGGCCCGTTTCATCCCCTCGCTCGAGCAGATCGACGCCGCGGCCTGGAACGCGCTCGCCAATCCGCCCGGCCTCACCGCCGAGGAGGCCGGGGGCGAGCGGCATAATCCCTTTATCTCCAGCGCCTTCCTGCTGGCGCTGGAGCGCTCCAAATCAGTCGGCGGGCGCAGCGGCTGGACGCCGCTCTACACGATTCTCGAAGACGCCGAAGGCCGCCTCGTCGCGGCCGCGCCTTCCTATGTGAAGATGCACAGCATGGGCGAATATGTCTTCGATTTCGGCTGGGCTCAGGCCTATGAGAACGCTGGCGGGCGCTATTATCCCAAGGTGCAGGTGGCGGTTCCCTTCACCCCGGCCACGGGGCGGCGGCTGCTCGTCGCCCGCGACGCGCCGGAGGGCGCGCTGCCGGGCCTGATCCATGCGCTGCGCGCGCTGCGCCAAGCGGCGGAGGCCTCCTCGATCCATGTCACCTTCGCGACAGAGGGCGAGGTCGGCGCGCTGGCGGCCGAGGGCTTCGCCCCGCGCGCCGGCGAGCAGTTCCATTTCTTCAACGAAAACTATCGCGATTTCGACGATTTCCTAGCCGCGCTCTCCTCGCGCAAACGCAAGACGATCAAGCGCGAGCGCCGAGACGCGCTGGGCGACGACGTCTCGATCGATCTTCTGACCGGGGCGGACATACAGCCCGCGCATTGGGAGAAATTCTACGCCTTCTATATGGACACGGGCGCGCGCAAATGGGGACGGCCCTATCTGACGCGCGATTTCTTCGATCGCATCGGCGAGACGATGGCGGACCGCATCCTCCTGGTGATGGCGCGGCGCGATGGGCATTACATCGCCGGGGCGATCAATTTTCTGGGCGACGATGCGATTTACGGCCGCAATTGGGGCGCGCTGGAGGAGCGGCCCTTCCTGCATTTCGAGGTCTGCTATTATCAGGCGATCGAATACGCCATTCGCCATGGCTACAAACGCGTGGAGGCCGGCGCGCAGGGCGAGCACAAGCTGGCGCGCGGCTATCGGCCCGTCGCCACCCATTCGGCGCATGATTTCGCCGACGCGCGGCTGCGAACCGCGGTGGTCGAGTTTCTCTCGCGCGAGAAAGTGGCCGTGGACGAGGCGATCGCCGATTATGAGGCGAGCCTGCCCTTCCGCCGCGACGAGGCGGGCGACGCCGAATCGTGAATCAGCGCGAATCCGGCGTCTTCGCCTCCGGTTCGCTCTCGGGCGCGCCGGACGATTGCGCGGCCGCCTTGCGTCGGCGCAGATTGGCCCTGAGCGCGGCGGCCAGCGCCGCGGCGTTCTTCTTGGGCGGCGGTGGCGGCTGGCGGCTTTTCTTTCCTTCCTCGGTCATAGCGGGGCTCGATCTTGCGGCTCTTTGTCGGCTTCTGCCTCTTCCTCGCGCTGATGGGCGCGGCGGGAATGGCTCTGTCTCTGTTCTACGGCGACGGCGCCAGCCGGCACAAAATTTGCTGACTTTCGTCGCGAAGTTCAATCCAGCACGAGTGACGACGACAATGCAAACGACTTTCATCAGAAATACCGACGATGGCCATAAAGTCGAAGTCATCGGTCCTTATGTCTGTGTGGACGGCAAGCCGGTCGCCGATCGCGTCGTCGAGGTCAAGGACCATCCCAATCGCTTGCGGATTCTGCACACGCTGCCCAACGCCGCCTTCATGGCCGGCCCTGTGGTGCTGACGGCCGAGGAAGCATCCCTTGTCCGCGGCGCGCTGCTGCAGGCCAAGCCCTCGCCGACCGATCCGGTCGCGATCAACGAGCAGCTCCGCAACGCCATCAATGCGCGCAACCGCGAGGCGGGCATAGAATAATCTCGCTCGTCTCGAGGAATCGCCTCCCGTTTCCTTCCGACTTCGCCGGGTGTATGGAATTCGGCCCACGCCGCCGCGAGCGCGGCCCCCGCCGAGCCAGGTCCCCCCATGTCCGAGTCCGGCGAAACGCCGAACAATTATAAAAAGCTCGCCTTCCTCTCCTCCGGCACGCCGGAGGCCGATGGAGCGCGGGCGCGGCTCGTCGCCAAATATGGCGAGGTTGCGCCGGAGGAGGCCGATTGCATTGTCGCGCTCGGCGGCGATGGCTTGATGCTGCGCACGCTGCATCGCTTCATGGGCGCCGGCAAGCCGATCTACGGAATGAATCGCGGCTCCGTCGGCTTTCTGATGAACGAGTATCGCGAGAGCGCCCTGCGCAAGCGCATCGCCGAATCCAAGCCCTCGATCATCCATCCGCTGCTGATGCGCGCGACCAACACGCATGGCGACGAATTCGCCGCCCATGCGATCAACGAGGTCTCGCTGCTGCGCCAGAGCTCGCAGATCGCCAAGCTGCGCATATTGGTGAATGGCCAGGAGCGCCTGCCCGAGCTCATCACCGATGGCGTATTGGTGGCGACGCCGGCCGGCTCCACCGCCTACAATCTCTCCGCCAATGGCCCCATATTGCCGCTCGACGCGCCTTTGATGGCGCTGACGCCGATCTCCGCCTTTCGCCCGCGGCGCTGGCGCGGCGCGCTGCTGCCGGACGCCGCCAAAGTGCGGCTGGAAGTCTTGGAGGCGGACAAGCGCCCCGTTTCCGTCGTCGCCGATCACGACGAATTTCGCGATGCGCTACAGGTCGACGTCGAGATGGATCACCGGACCGATCTCATTCTCCTGCACGACGCGGGGCACTCGCTGGAAGAGAGAATATTGCGCGAGCAGTTCGGCTATTGAGACGCGGCGGCGAGGACATCGCCAGATAGAAGGCCGAGCGCGAAAGACCACGGTCTAGCCAGACCGGGTTTCCCTGCTATGTACGGATACAATCCATATGCTCGGCCGAGAGGTGAGGACCATGCGCGATTCCTCGCGCGTGCTCGATCTGCTCGAAAATCCGCGGGGTCGCTCCGCTGATCGACGCCGAGAACGATCGGGCCGCGCAATAGTACGAAGGCTATGGCGCGTCGCGTCTTCTCGACGCGCCTCTCTCGCTCATGCCGCCCTTCTCGGTCGTCCAGAAAGCTCTGAAGCAGGAGAGTTAGCGCGCCGCCGCCCCACCCTCACGCCGCGACGAGCAGCTGCGCCTCCAGCGCCGCCATATCGACGAGCGACTCTTGCGTCAGCGCCGCAGCCGCCTCGCGGGCGTCTTCGCGCAGCGCCTCGGCCTCGAAGCGGCGCAGCAGCGCCATCAGCCGGCCCAGCTCGCCGCCCTTGATCCCGTCGCAAGATGTCAGCACGCGCTGCACCATCGCCAGCGACAGACGCGCGCCGGACGGCGCCCCCGCACAGCCGAACGCCCTCTGCGACTCCAATGCGGCGCGATAGGCCGGCAGAAGATTGGCCGGCATTCCCGCGCGCGCATAGAGCGCCGCGAAGCCGGCGCCGTCGAAATCGCGCGTCAGGCCGGCGACCTTCTCCTCGTCGAGGCCGGACAATTCGGCGAGCGTCGCCTCGAACAACGCGCGATTGCCCGAGAGCAGCGCACGCAGAGCGAGGCTCGGCGTCAGCCGCGCCTTGCGCCGCAAATGGCCGACCAGCATTCGCACGCCTCTTCGGCCCTCGCTATCGTTCGCCGTGGCGGCGATGACGATATTGGCCTTGTCGCGCGCCTCCTGCATGATGCGGCGCGTGCGCTCCGGCGACAGCCAATCGCGATCGAGCACGAAGGAGGCGAGGCTCGCGGCCGTCGCCTCGACGAGATCGACGCGCACCGCCGCAGGCAGAAAGGGGCGGGAGAGCAGCGCCTCGCGCAATTGCGCATCATCGCCGAACCGCTCGATCATGCGGCGCATGGCGAAGGCCGGCAGCTCGGCCCCCGGATTGACGGCGAGCGAGATCAACGCCTCGCAGGCGCCGATTTCGGCGATGGCCGAGGCGAGGCCGGTGGGCACATGGGCGCGCAGCGCAATGGCGCTCTGCGAAAAGACGTCGCCGACAGCCGCGCAATCGATGAGCTCGCTCTCGCCGAGCAGCGGCGAGCGCGACAGCACCATGGCCGCAATGTCCGACTGATCATTGGCCAGCGCCGAGACGATGCAATGCGGGGCGTCGGGCGCGCTGGCGAAGACCTTGGCCAGCGCGCGGCGCACCAGCGGCGACGGATCGTCGAGCAGAGCGGCGAGGACCGTCTCCGCCTCGCGCTTCATCGGCGCGTCGAGATCGCTGACGAGATAGGCGCGCGCCAAGGCGGCTGCGCCTTCCACTCTGAGGGCCGTCGGCGCGGTTTGCGCCCATTGCAGAAAATTTCTTACGATCATCGGCGCTCTGGGCTTTTCTCGACGGCGCTTCCAATGCCGAACCGGGGTCCGCTTCGGCGGGAAGCGCTCTATGTGCTCGACCGGACTTGACGCGTTCCTGTCGAGAATCGCGACTTATGGTAAATGCCCGCTTAAGATCACGGCGGCGAATGGCGGATGTATCGAAGATGCGCTCGTTTTTTCTCGTCGCGCCGCGCGAGGAGGCCTTCGCCGCCGCGCTCGCCAGCGGCGCCGACGCCATCGTCCTCGATCTTTGCGACTCTGGCGAAGCTTCGCGGAGCGGCGCCGCGGCGCTGATCCGACGTCCGCGCCCGCCCGGGCTGCGGCTCTACGCGCGCATCGCGGCGCTCGACAGCGCGGCCATCGACGCCGATCTCGCTTCCGTCGTCGGCGCGGGCGCGGATGGGATCTTTCTGCCGCAGGCCTGCGGCGGAGCGAGCGTGCAGCATGTGTCCGCCAAGCTCGCCGTGCAGGAGGCCGAATGCGGCCGCGCCGACGGCGCGACCCGCATCGTCGCTCTCGCCACGCAGACGCCGGCGGCGATCTTCGTTCTGTCCAGCTACGCCGGCGCCTCCGCCCGCCTCGAGGCGCTCGCCTTCGACGTCGAGCCGCTGCGCCGCGCGCTGGGCGCGGAGCCGCACAGCGCGGCGGCGAATGATCCGGCCTCGCCCGTCTCGGTCGCGCGCGCGCTGCTGCTGCTCGGCGCGGCGGCGGCCGGCGTCGCGGCGATCGACGCGCCTTTCGCGGCCATCGGCGATGCGGAGGGCCTCGTCGCGCAATGCCGCGCCGCGCGGCGCGACGGATTCGGCGCCAAGCTCGCTGTGGACGCCGCACAAATCCCAGCGATAAACCAGACTTTCGGCGAGGCCCCGCCTGCGCTATAGAAGGCCGCGCCCGAACGCATTCATCATGAGTTCATGAAAGTGAAATCAATCTGAGCGGGAATTCGAGCGCAGCGTCGTCGCCGAGCGACGCGCTCCCGCCCGGACATCCCGCTCTCGAGAGTGAATTGCCGTCGCGCGACGCCGCCGATAGCCGGCTCGCGATGGTTCAGACAGGTTCGAACATGTCGATCAGCGACCGCCCGCTCGGCCTATCGGGCGCCGAGGACTCCCCGCTCGCGCTCAGCGAAACGCGCCGGGCGCTCGCCGGACCGGACGCCCTCCACGCCCATATATGGGCGCGCCGCGACGCCTTCGCCGCCCTCGCCGGCCTCATGCTGTTCATCGCTCTGGCGGCGGGCCTGTGGCTGGCGAGCGGCGCGGTGGTGCCCTGGGATTCGAAAAACCATTTCTATCCCATGTTCCGCTTTCTCGGCGAGGCGCTGCGCCGGGGCGACGTGCCGCTCTGGAATCCCTATCATTTCGCTGGACATCCCTCTGTCGCCGATCCGCAATCGCTGATTTTCGCGCCGACCTTCTTCCTCTTCGCGCTGCTGCGTCCGGCTGCGACGATGCAGGAGTTCGATGTCTTCGTGCTGGCGCATCTCCTGATGGGCGGCGCCGGAATATTGGCGCTCTGCGCGCGGCGCGGCTTCGTCCCCACGGCCGCCGTTCTGGCGGGGATGATCTTCATGCTGGGCGGGGTCGCGGCCTCGCGGCTCCAGCATACGGGAATGATCATCTCCTACAGCTTCTTCCCGCTCGCCCTGCTGACGCTGGAGATCATGCTGGAGAAGCCGCGCCTGCTCTATGGCGTCGGCTTCGGAATTCTCGCCAGCCTGATGGCGCTCGGTCGCGATCAGGTCGCCTTTCTCTTCTGCCTCGTGCTGATCGCTCGACTGCTCTATGCCGCGGCCGTCTCCTCCCGGCCGCTGGATTATCTGCTCGGCCGCTGGCCGGCGCTGCTGGCCGCTGGCGCGACGGGCGGCGCGATCCTCGCCGTTCCTGTGCTGCTGACTCTGCAATTTCTCGCGGCCTCCAACCGGCCGGGCATCGCCTTCGGCGTCGCTGCGGCGGGCTCGCTGGCGCCCGTCAATCTCGCCACTCTGCTCGCGCCCGACATCTTCGGCTCGCTGAACAAGAGCTATGATTATTGGGGCCCGGGCTATGACACCATGGCCGCGCCGGACTGGACCGACCGCGCCATCGACTATCTCTTCATCGGCGCCGCGCCCGTCGTTCTGGGCTTCTGGCACGGGCTCGCCGGCGGGCGTATCTTCGCCGAGGAGATGCGCTTTTTTCATTACATGCTCGCCGCCGCGCTGATCTATACGCTCGGCCGCTGGACGCCCGTGTTTTCCGCCATTTATGATTTCTTTCCCGGCGTGTCGCTCTATCGCCGGCCGGCCGACGCGGCCTTCGTGCTCAACGCCGGCTTCGCGCTCAGCGCCGCCTATCTGCTGCATCGCTATGTCGCTCACGGCGCGCCGCGGCCGTTTCAGAAAATGCCGCGCGCGCTCGCCCATGGGCTTTCTGCGGCGGCCGTCGGCGCCGCCCTCGCACTGATCCTCGGCGGGCTGGCCTTCTCCTTCGCCCATGGCCATGGCGCGGAGTCGCTCGTCGCCGTAGCCGCATCTCTCCTCGTCGCCGGCGCGGTGGCCGCGGCTCTCGTTCTCGGCGACAGATTCGCGAGGCGCGGCCTCGTCGCGTTTCTGCTCGTCGCCGCCACCGGGGGCGAGCTGCTGTGGCGCAACGCCGCCGATCCGCTGAACGCGGAGCCGGCGACGCGCTATTCCATTCTCGACGACGCCTCGGCCGCCGAGCGCGGAGCCATCGCCGCGCTGCGCAAGGACATTTCCGAGCGCGCCGCCAAGGGCGAGCGTCCGCGCATCGAAATTCTGGGCCTGCCCGGCGGCTGGCAGAACGCCTCCATGATTCTCGGCCTCGAGGACACGCTCGGCTATAATCCGCTGCGCATCGCCGATTATGAGCGCGCCGTCGGGCCGGGCGACAACGCCGTCGACCCCAATCTGCGGCATTATCCGGGCACGTTCCGCGGCTATAAATGCAAGCTCGCGCGGCTGCTCGGCCTCGATTATCTGGTGCTCGGCCGCCCGCTCGCGCGTATGCCGCGGCATATGCCGCGCCCCAGCGCCTCGCCGATCTTCGTCTCCGACCAGATCTATGTCTACAAGCTCGGCCGCGCCGCGCCGCGCGCCTATTTGGCCACGCATGTGGCCGGCGTCGATTCCGACGCGGCCATCGCCGAGGACGACATCCCCGATTTCGACGGCGCCCGCGAGGCGCTGGTCGATCTGGCCGATCTGCCGCGACTCGATCCCGCCCTCGCCGGCGCGGTCGCGACCAGCGCGCCGGACGGACGAGCGACGATCGTCTCCTATGAGAACGACCGCATTCTGATCGATGTCGAATCGGAGCAGGATGGGCTGCTCGTCCTCCATGATCTCTATTATCCCGGCTGGGAGGCGCGCGTGGACGGCGCGCCGGCGCCGATCGTCAAGGCCAATATTCTGTTCCGCGGCGTGCCGATGGCCAAGGGCCGCCATAAGGTGGAATTCCTATTTCGGCCGTTTTCGCTCGCCAATCTCGGCTCCGCCGCCTCCACCCTGCTCGACCATCGGGAGGAGTGACAGGGCGGACGGCGGGCGTCACAATGGACGTCGAAATCGGGCGCTCGCGCCCGCCCCTCAGATGCGGCGCATGAAGTCACCAATCCTCGTCACTCTCGCAATGCTCCTCGCCGGCGGCGCGGCGGCGCAGACCCTGGCCCCGCCCGCCCAGCAGAAGGGCCGCTCCGTCAAGCCGGGCGTCCCCGCGCCGGCGCCCGCGCCGACCGAGGAGGAAAAGCCCGCCGCCGGCGCGACGCTGCGCCTCTCGGCCGTGCTGACGCAAAACGATTCCTTTGCGATTCGCAGCGGCGTCGTCTGGCGCATTTTCGAAGATTCGTCGCAGCCGGACGGCGCCCGCAAGCTCGTCGCGGAATCGCGCGAGGCGAATTATTCCGGGCAATTGCCGGATGGCGCCTATATCGTCCACGCCGCTTTCGGCCTCGCCGGGGCGACGCGCCGCATCGTGATCGACGGCCGCAATGTCAGCGAGCGGCTGACGCTCAACGCCGGCGGGCTGAAGCTCATCGACCTTCTGGGCGACACGCAGCTTCCGGCGCAGCGGCTCGCCATTTCCATCTATGTCCCGGAGCGGGGAAATTCGGAGGCGAAGCTGGTGCTCGCCAACGCCCGTTCGGGCGAGATCATCTCTCTGCCAGAGGGCGCCTATCACATCGTCTCGACGCTGCTCGATGTGAGCCAAGGATCGCAGGGCGACAATAATACGACCAATTCCGTCGTCACCGCCGATCTGCGCGTGCCGGCCGGCAAGGTCATCGAGGCCACGCTGCGTCACCGCGCCGCGACAATGACCTTGAAGCTGGTCAAGACGCCGGGCGGCGAGGCGCTCGCCAACACTTTTTTCTCGGTGCTGACGCCGGGCGGCGACGTCATTCGCGAATTGATCGGCGCGTTTCCGTCGCTGGCGCTGGCGGAGGGCGAATATGTCGCCATCGCGCGCCGCGAAGGCAAAACCTTTCAGACCACTTTCAAAGTGACCTCGACGCAGGATCGCGACGTCGAAATATCGGCGCAGTGAGACGCGATCGGCCCCAACCTTACCCGACTCTTCGAGGCTGCGGCGCCGCCAACGCAAAAAAAAACGGACCCGCAGGTAGCGGGTCCGTTTCGTTGCAAGGCGTCGGCGCAGTCTTACTTGAAGGTGGCCGAGCTGAAATCGACCGACAGCGACGCGACGAAGCGCGAGCCGCACCAGCTCGACGAGCTCTGGCCGGTGAGAGTGTTCAGCGAAGCCATCAAATTGCCCGACGGGTCGGAGGTGTTGAGGAAGCAGCCCGCGCGGGTGAGGTTCGAGTCATAGTAGCGCAGGTCGAGCGTCACCACGTTCCAATTATAGGAAGCGCCGACGTTCCAGGTGTTGTAGCTGGCGAATTTGAAGCCCTTGGTGCCGAGAACGCCAGTCGACAGGAAGGCGTAGTCGGGGTCGATATAGCTGCCGCCATAGCTCGCGTCGGACATGCCGAGATAGTAATGGCCGAAGGCGCCGGAGATCGACAGGCCCGAATAATCGGTATTGGCGAAGGGAGTGACCTTCGCATTGATCTCCGAATAGAGCGCATGCGCGTTATAGCGGTTCCAATTCGGCGCATAGGCCAGCTGACCGCCGAGCGTCAGATAGTCGTTCAGCGCCCAGCTCGGCTTGAAGTAGATCTCGATATAGCTCGGATCGAAAGCCGTGGTGGGCAGAGCGGTGTAGGAATTCTTGAAGGTCGTCACCGGAATCGCGCCGCCGATGAACCACTGCTGATGGTTGCTCGGATAGGCGTAATAGACGGCGCCGAAGTCCAGCGTCAGCGGACCCCAGGTCGGACGAATGCCGGCGGAGATGTCGACCTCGGCCAGCGGGCTGGTGGCCAGCGTCACATTGGTGGCGGCGAGGCCCGTGTAGAACCAGCCATAACGCAATTCGCCATAGACGCTGCCCGCGGGGCGGTGAGCGCTATTGGAGATGCCGCGGACGATATAGTCCGACATGAATTTCGCGCCATAGGCGTAGTCGAAACCGGCTCCGAGAAAATCGACATTGGGCTCGGGCAGGGCGATCAGAGGCTTCGCCTCCGGCTTGGCGGGCTCCGCAGCAAAGGCGGGCGCTGCGAGCGCGAAGGCCGCCACGCCGGCGAGTAGAATTGATTTCATCGTCTTAGGCTCCCCGATACTGGAATCATCCTCGGTTGCGATTGTTGCGACAAAGCCCTTAGGCACTCAAGCGGAACAGGGAAGCAATTGCCTACGTCTCGAGCAAATCGGGAGAATCGACGCGTTTTCTGTGACGAGAGTGGCGAAAATGTCACATAGCTGGTCTGGAAGACGACAAATTTTGTCGAAATGGAACAAGAAATGGCGCGTTTGCGCCGGTCGCGCGTCTCGCCGACCGACGAGACACGAGATCCGCGATAGGACGAAATATCGCCGGCGCCCAACTCTTGGGCGCCGGCGGCGAAGATTCGCTACTCGAAACGCCCCGCCGCATGGCCGAGCATGGTGTAGACCTTGCCGGCGTCGGAAGTGAGATAGCCGCGCGTCAGCGCGCCGTCGCGATCATTGCGGCTGGTCTCGGCGACGAGCCGCTCGAACTCCTGGACGTAATGATCGACGGTGGCGTGGAAATCCGCGTCGACGCGATAGCGGCGGCGGATTTCCTCATAGGTCTGCTGCCCTTGCGCCGTGTAGAGCCGGCGGGTGAACAGGCCTTTTTCGCCGCGCTGGAAACGGTCCCAGAATTCGCCCACCGCGGCGTGATCGACCATGCGGGCGATATCGAGCGTCAGATTGTCCAGCGCGCCGGAGGCTTTGGCTCTCCCGGGGGCGGCGCTCACGCGCGGCGCGGGCGCTTCGTCGCGCGAGGCGCGCGCCAAGAGATCGGAGAGCCAGCCGTCCTCCGTGGCGGAGGCCGCGGGCCGCGCCGCGGGAGCGGGCGGCGGCGCGGGCTGAATGGCCCTCGCGCTACGCGGCGCCTCCTCGCGCGGGGCGCGGCTGGCCCAGCTCGGCTCGGGCGCGCGCGGGGCGGGAGCCACGACCGGCGCAGCCGGGGGCGCAGGCGGAACCGGCGCGACGGCGGCCGGAGCCGGCGCTTCGAAGCCGCGCCGCGCCGGAGCGGCGGGCGCCGGAGCCGGCTCGGCGATGTCATAGGCGCGGCCCGAGCGCGCGACGATGTCGGTCAGCTCGTTGAGCGCCTTGACCTGCTCGCCGACGACGCGGCGCAGCGCGGCGGCCTGCTCGGCCGTCTCGCGCGGCAATTCCTGTGCGCCGCGTCGCAGCTCGGCGCGGGTCTGCTCCAGCTCGCTCTGAATCTGCGCGGACATGCCGCGGATCTCATTGGCCGCGGCCGCGAATTTCTCCGTCGCCCGGCCGAAGATATCGGCCAGCTCTTCATTGGCCTGCTCATAGGCCGAGCGCAGCGCCGCGGTGGTCTCCTCGCGTTCCCGAGAGGCGGCGTCGCGCACGGCGGAAAAGCGCTCGTCGACGAGATCGGCCGTCTCCTGCGTCGATTGGGCGATGAAGCCGCCGACGTCGCGGGCGCGCTCCTCGACCCGCCGGAAATTCTGCTCGACGAGGCCTGAGAAATTGGCGACCGCCTCCTCGAAATCCCGGCGCTTGTCCTCGACCAGCAGCACGAGATTTTCCAGCGAGAGGCGGCGCGCGTCGAGCGCGGCGTCGAGCTCGGACTGGCTCTGCGCCAGCCGCTCGGCGCTCTGCGTCAGGCTCTGCTGATGCGTCTCCATCGCGCCGACGACCGAGCCGGCGTCGCGCATGACGCCGCCCGACACTTCGCCGATCTGCGCGATATGCTGTCCGACCGTCTCGATCGCGCCCTGGAACTCGCGCAGCTTACCGCCGAGCTCCCTGTCGAGATTGGCGAGATTGCCGCCGGCCGTCGAGATGATCGTCTGCAGCGAGGAATTGGTCTCGCCGAGCCGGTCGAGCACTTCGGGCAGCTCGGCGCGCAGCTTCTCATTGACGTCGAGCAGCGCGCGCACCGAACCCCCGGCGCCGTCGGCGAGAGCTTTCTTCAGCTCTTCCGCCGATTGGTCGATCGCCGCCGCCAGCTCGACGCGCTTCTCGCCGAGATGCTGCACGATGGCGGAGCCGCGGCTCTCGATCGCATGGGCGACCAGCTCGCCGACATTGGCCAATTCGCGCGTCACCTCGCCGCCGCGATCGCCGAGCGTCGTCTGGATCTGCGTGAGGCGCTGCTCCAGCGTCGAGCTGATCTCGCCGACGCGCTCGGTCAGCGCCTGGCCGAGATCGCCGGTGCGGGCGTGCAGAGTGGTGTCGAGATCGCGCCGCGCCGAGGCGAGGGTCGCGTTGATCTCCTCGATGCGGGCGTTGATCGTCTCGACGACGACGCGGCTGCGCTCGCCGATCTCGCCGGAGACCGCGTCCAGACGGCCGACGACATTGTTCTCGAAGACGCCGATGCGTCCGTCCAGCGTGCCGGCGATTTCTTCCGCGCGGCCGCCGAGCGTGGAATTGATCTCTTCCGCCTTGGAGGAGAGCGTCTCGGTGAGCTGGGTCGAGCGGGCGAGCAGCACCGCGTCGATGTCCTTGACCTTCTCGTCGAGCGAGCGAATGACCTCGCGGCCGCCCTCGCCCATGGCGCGCGCCACCTCGACGGCGTGACGGGCGAGCGTTTCCTGAAAGGCCTTGCCAGCCGAGTCGAGGCCGGAATCGACGCGCCCGACCAGCGCGTCTATGCGGTCCGCGGCCTGCCGCGTACGGGAGTTGGAGACGGTCTCGAAGCTCTCGATCTTCGACGACATGACCGCGGCGATCTCCTCGGCGCGGGCGCCGAGCAATTCGACCAGCGCCGTGCCGTCGCCGGAAATCGTCTTGTCTATGGCCGCGAGCCGCTGGCCGACATCCTCCGACAGTCGCTGCGACTGATCGCCGATGCGTGCCGCGATCTCTTCGGCGCGTTCCGCCAGACGATCGGCCAGCGCGCCGCCTTCCTGCACGATGGCGGCGTCGATCGCCGCCAGCCGCTCCGACAGAGCCGCCGCGAGCTGCTGCGAATGCTCGCCGATCTGCGCCGCGATCTGGCCGCCCTGATGGCGCAGCCGCTCGTCGAAAGCCGCGAGCTGCTCCTCCACCCCGCGCGTGACGCCGTCGCCGCTCGCCGCCAGCGCCGCGACCAGCGCGCCGCCGCGATCGACGATGGTGGTGTCCACCGCCGAAAGCCCTTCGGCCAGCGCCGAGGCGAGCTGCTGCGAGCGCTCGCCGATCTGTGCGGCGAGCTCGCCGCCCTGATGGCGCAGCCGCTCGTCGAAGGCCGCGAGCTGTTCCTCCACACCGCGGGCGACGCCGTCGCCGCTGGCCGCCAGCGCCGCGACCAGCGCGCCGCCTTGATCGATGATGGTGGTGTCCACCGCCGACAGCCGCTCGGCCAGCGCCGCCGCGAGCTGATCGGAATGCTCGCCGATCTGCTCGGCCAGCAGATTGCCGCGATTGCGCAGCGCCTCGTCGAAAGCGGCCAATTGCTCGCCGACGTCGCGAGTGAAGCCCTCGCCATTGGCGGCGATCGCCGCCACCAGCGCCGCGCCCTCGTTGACGATGGCGGAATCGACCGCGGTGAGACGCTCGGTGAGCTCCGCCGCCAGAAGCTGCGAATGCTCGCCGATCTGCGCGCTGAGCTCGCCGCCGCGATTGCGCAGCGCCTCGTCGAAGGCGGCCAATTGCTCGCCGACGTCGCGGGTGAAGCCCTCGCCATTGGCGGCGATGGCCGCCACCAGCGCCGCGCCTTCGTTGACGATGGCGGAATCGACCGCGGTGAGACGCTCGGTGAGCTCCGCCGCCAGAAGCTGCGAATGCTCGCCGATCTGCTCCGCCAGCCGCTCGGAATGGCCGCGCAAGGTCTCGTCGAGCGCGACGAGGCGGTCGGCCACATCGCGCGAGAGCCCTTCGCCGCCGGCCGCGAGAGCCGCAGCCAGCGCGCCGCCCTGATCGATCGCCATCGCCTCGAAAGCAGCGATGCGCGCGGTCAGCGCTTCCTCTATGCGCTCGCCCTGTGTGGCGATGGCGAGAGCCGCCTCGCTGGCCGTGGCGGCAAAACGCTCCTGCAGCGCGGCCGATTGCTCGGCGAGCGTCGTCGCCACATCGGCGACGCCCTGGGCGAGGCCGGCCTCGAGCGCGGCGCCGCCATCGGCGAAGGCCGCCTCGGCGCGGCTCCGCGTCTCGTCCAGCGTGCGCGAAACCTGCGCGGTCGCCTCCTCCAGCGCGTCCAGCCGTCCGACCAGCACGCCGTCGACCCATTCCGCCTGCTCGGTGACGCGGGCGACGACGTCGCCGCTCTGCCGCACGACCTGGTCCTCGAAAGCGGTGAGCCGCTCGGAGAGGACAGTGGCGATGCGATCCGAATTTTCGGCGACGCGGGCGGCGACCTCGTCGCCATGGCGCACCACCGTCTCCTCGAAGGCGGCGAGGCCCTGGGAGAGAAAGGCGCCGATCTCGTCGCCGCGCTCGACCAGCCGGGAGACGGTCTCGTCGCTGCGGCCGGCGATGCGCTCCTCGAAAGCGGCGAGCCCTTCGGCGACGGCATGGCCGATCTTCTCGCCCTGATCGAGGAAGCGCGTCGCGGTCTCCTCGCTCTGCTGGACGACCGCCTCGCGAAAAGCCTCGAGCCCGCCGGCGACGGCCGCCGTGGCGCGCTCGCTCTGCTCCTCGAGCGTGGAGAGAGTCGCCTCGTGCTGCTGCGAGAGCCGATCCTCGAATGCGGCGATGCCTTCCGCCACGGCGAGGCCGATGGCGTCGCCATGAGCGGTGAGCCGCGCCGCGGCCTCCTCGCTCTGGCCGAGCACGCGCGTCTCGAATTTGGCGAGCCCTTCGGTGACGATGCCGCCGATCGAATCGCCGTGAGCGACGAGACGCTGTGCGATATCCTCGCCCTGGCCGGCGATATGCGCCTCGAAGGCCGCGAGACCTTCGGCGACGGCGGCTCCGATCGCCTCACCCTGGACGACGATGCGCTCGGCCGCCTGCTCGCTCTGGCCGAGGACGCGCTCTTCGAAAACGGCGAGGCTCTCGGAGAGGGTCGAGCCGATCGCCTCCGCATGGGCGGCGAGACGTTCCGTCGCTTCGGCGCTCTGGCCGACGACTCGCGCCTCGAAAGCCGCGAGACCTTCCGTCACCGCCGCGACGATGCCGTCGCCATGGCCGACGAGACGATCGGCGACCGCCTCGCTGTGGCCGATGACCCGCGCCTCGAAAGCCGCGACCCCCTCCGAGACCGAAAGGCCGATGCGCGCGCCTTCCTCGATGAGACGTTCGGCGGCCGAGAGGCTCTGGCCGGAAATGCGCTCCTCGAAAGCGGCGAGCCCCTCGGTGACGGCCGTCCCTATGGCGTCCGCATGGGCCGCGAGCCGCGCCGCGACATCCTCGCTCTGGCCGGCGACGCGCTCCTCGAAGGCCGCGAGACCTTCGGTGACGGCGGCGCCGATCGTATCGCCATGCGACGCCAGACGATTGGCGACATCCTCGCTATGGCCGACGACGCGCTCCTCGAAAGCGGCGAGGCCTTCCGCCACTGCGGCGCCGACGGCGTCGCCATGGAGAACGAGCCGCGCCGCCACATCCTCGCTGTGGCCGGTGACGCGCTCCTCGAAGGCCGCGACGCCCGCCGCGACGGCGGCGCCGATGGTCTCGCCCCGCGTCGAAAGACGCTCGGCCGCTTCCTCGCTGCGACCCGCCACGCGCTCCTCGAAAGCGGCGAGGCCGGCGGCGACCGCCGTGCCGATCTCCTCGCCCCGGGTGGAAAGACGCGTCGCCACTTCCTCGCTGTGGCCGATGACCCGCTCCTCGAAAGCCGCGAGGCCCTCCGCCACTGCGGCGCCGATCGCCTCGCCATGGGCGGCGAGCCGCGAGACGGCGTCCTCGCTTTGGCCCGCGACGCGCTCCTCGAAGACGGCGAGGCCTTCCGCCACCGTCTGGCCGAGACGCGCGCCTTCTTCGGCGAGACGCGCCGTCGCATCGGCGCTGCGCAGCGCCACGCTCTGCTCGAATTCCGTGACGCCCTGCGTCAGCGCGGCGCCGATGCGCTCGCTCTGCTCGGCGAGGCGCGTGGCGATCTCGCCGCCCTGGACAACGACATTCTCCTCGAAGGCGCCGAGACGATCGGCCAAAGTCTCGGTGACGCGGTCGCCATGCGAAGCGATGGCGGCGATCGCCTCTCCGGCCACAGCGGCGAAACGCTCGTGCAAAGCCTCGGCCTGCTCGGTGAAAGCGCCGGCGCTGTCGGCCAGAGACTGCGCGAAACGCTCGTTGAGGCCGGCCCCATGCGCCGCGAGCTCGCCGCTGGCGCGCTCGCGCGTTTCCTCCAGCAATTCGGCGAGGCGGTCGCCCGCGGACTTGAACGCCGTTTCCGTCGCCGCCACTTTGTCGGCGAGCTGGGCGGCGAGATTTTCGGAGGCGGCGAGCAGCGAACGCTCGATCGCGCCGCCATGCGTCTCGATCGCCTCGTCGACTCGCCCGCTCGTCTCGGCGAGACGATCGACGAAGCTCTCGCCGCGCTCGCCCACCGCCTGCACGAGATGGCCGCCGATGGAATCGAGCCGCTCGACGACGAAGGCGCCGCGGCTCTCGAAATCGCTCGCCAGCGCCTCGCCGCGCTCCTGGAGCTTGCGGTCGGCCTCGGCTATGCCGTCGGAGAAGCGCCGCGTGACCTCCTCGGAGGCCAGATTGAGGCTGGCGGCGATCGTCTCCCCGGCGGTGGAGAGACGCAGAACCATATCCTCGCCGCGCGTCGACAGCGTGGAATTGAAGCCGTCGCCGACATGCTCCAGCGCCAGACGAATCTCCTCGCCCTTGGAGCCGAGCGCGGCGGTCACGCGGCCGCCGGCCTCGCTCACCGTCTCGGCGAGATGGGAGGAGGTCGATTGCAGCTCCGCCGACAGCGATTCGCGCGCGCCGAGCAAGGCCGTGCGGGCGTTGTCGGCGTTGACGAGAATCGCCTCGCGCTCGCGGGTCAACTCGTCGATGAGCACGCGAATGCGGCGCTCGTTCTCGGAATAGGAGCGCTCGAGATTGGAGACCTCGGTGCGCACGATGATCTCGAGCTCGCTGGCCCGCGCCAGCGCGCGCTCTATGCCGTCGCCCATGGAGGCGGCTTCGCGGCGGATCGCCTGCGAGAGCGTCACCATCTGCTCGGTGGCGATGGTCTCCGGCTCGATCAGCCTGATCGCCACCTCGGCCATGGAATTGGCGACCTGCTTCATCTCATGGGCGCGGCGCGCCATCACGCCGGTCACGAAGATGAAGACGATCGGCGCCAGAAGCGCCAGCAGCGTCAGCACCGGCTTGGGCGCGAGGAAGGAGCCGTTCTCGCGATCGAGAATCTCGCCCTGATTGAAATAGACGAAGAGAGTCCACAGCGCCGCCCAGGCGGCGATGGAGAGGAAAGTGTAGCCCAGAATGGCGGTGTTGGGACGGACCTGCAACGCGGCGCGCAGCTCGCCGATCGTCTGGCGATCGTCATTGGCCGGCGCGCCGGCCGGGGCGACCGGAGGCTTGGCCGAGCCGCGAGCGGCCGCCGGCGCGACGCCTTCCGCCGGGCGAGACGCGGCCTCGCGCCCGTCCTGGCGACGCGACGGCAAGCTGAAATTGAAGCCGGGCGCGGTCTTGCCTTCGCCCTGGCTCTGGCCCTTGCCCTTCGCCACGCCCTTATCCGCGGGCTCGGCGCCCTTGTCGGCCGGCGACGCGGCTTTCTCGCCCGCCTCCGTCACGGCCTCGGCGCTGGACTCCAAGCCCAGATTCAACGCCTCTTCGACCGCCGACAGCGCAGCGATAGCCGCGTCCTGGGGCTTGCCCGATTTCGCCATCGTCACCTCTCCGAGCGGTCATGGTTCCGCTTTATGACGCCGCTCACCTTACTTTGCCGTTCACATCGAGCAGAAAAGATTAACCAAATATTACCGCCGTCGGCCCGCAAATGAAACGGGCGTCGGCGGCCAAACGAAATCGTCGTTAACGCGATTGGAGGAAGATGCTTCGGCTCCGGCCTGGAGCGGAGCACAACCGGCGATCTGGAGCCTGGCCGGAAAACCGAAGCAATGCTTACATTGAATTGATTCGTATGAGAATACGACGCCCCATCGGACCCGGCGAGCGCATTCGCCGCGGCCCGTTGCGCGGGCGCGGCGCAATCCACAGGAAAAGCATGGCTTTTCCCGCAGAGACCGATCGGAGACGTAGAATGACGGATGGCGCCGGCCCGGAGAATTCGAGAGCGGCGATCGACTGGGCGCATCTTTCCCGCCAGACCATGGGCGACGTCGCGCTCGAAGCCGAGTTGCTGGCGCTGTTCGCGACCCAGGCCGCCGAATTCAGCGGCAAGCTCGCCGCCGCCGCCTCCGACAAGGCTCGGCTCGATCTCGCCCATACGCTCAAAGGCGCGTCGCGCGCCATCGGCGCCTTCCCGCTCGGCGATGCGGCGGAAGACTATGAATCCGCCATTGCGGAGCCCCCGCGGCTGCGGGCGTTGGAGGCGCGCCTCGCCGAGGCGCAGCAGGCGATCGCGTCCCGCCTGAAGCGCTGAGGCGTTCAGAACTGGCCGCCGTCGATGGCGCGCACTTCGGCGGTGGAGGGCGCCCTAATGCTGGCGTTGAGCTTGCGCAGCATGATGAGGCATTGCTCCTTGACCTGCTCGTCGCGGACGGAATCGGCGACTTTGGCGAGGTGGCAGAAGGCGATAGCGCGCTGAGAGACGATATCCTCATATTCGGAAGGGTCGCTCAGATCGACAGTATGGTCACTCGTCTCGTCGGACATGAATGGCGGCGCCTCTCTCTGGTTCGTCGCATCGGCGCGGCGGACACTGCCGCCCAATTGTGGTCGCGGCTTGGCCGAGAAGGACGGAAATACCTGGCCTATCTTGAGCTTTGCTTTGTAAAACTCAGACGGAGCAAGAGAAAAGCCAGCCAGCGCCGCCAGAAGGACGGACGCCAGAAAACGGCTCCGGCGATCTGGAGCGTCTGATCGCCGAAGGGCGCGCCCGGCTCCGCCGGCAGCAGCGTCGGTTCCTGGGGCAGAGCCGCGAGGGCGCTCTCGTCGTCGGGCATGGCGACCTCGAGATCGCTTTCGGCCCAGGGGCGTCGGCGGGAGTAATGGAGAAGAATGAGATTGGGCACGATTTCGCGCATGTCCGATTGCGCGGTCCGCGCATAGGCCCGCCCGCCGGCCGCGACGCGATAGACGCCGCTGTCCTGCGTGGAGCGCAGCAGCAGCCCGGCGAGCCGGCCGCGACCGGGCCAGCGGCTCGCGCCGGGCCGGGCGAGCTCGAGAAAGCTCCCGGAGAAAACCGTCGATGCGATCTCGATGCGGCGGCAGCGGCCCGAGGACTCGGCCGCGCTCGCCGGGACGTAATCGATGGAGGGCGGATGAAGGCGGCCGGCGCGTGGAACGCGAATGCGGCCGCCGGAGACGGCGTCGGCCACGACTTTCGCGCAGCGCAGCGACGCCTCGGCGGTCAGATGATGCGGATCGACGAAATCCTCGGGACGCACGCGCCCGAGGATCGTCTCCAGCGTCGGGCAGCGCGCCATGCCATGGGCCTCGGCGACGCGCTGATAGATGCGCTCGACGCGCCGAACATTGGACGCGACGCGCGCGCGTCCGCTCGGGCGCGGATGCAGGCACAAGAACAGCAGCGGCACGCCGCGCAGCGCGCAAAACTGCGCGACGCCGGCGAGCGCATCGTGAATCAGCGCCGTGGTGACGAAGCCCGCATCCAGCAGGATCATGTCGTTGAGCGCATATTCGAAAACGACGAGATCGGGCGCGGGCTCGCCGCGGCGCTCCGCGTCCTGAAGACGCGAGAGCCCATAGAGCGAGCCGACGGCGCCGAGAAAGCGGTTGACGATCTCATGTGCCGGCATGAGGCCCTGCAATTGGGCGGCCCAGCCGAAATAGACGCCGGCGTTGGACCCGCCGAGCAGCAGCACTCTCATCTCGCCATCCCGCCTCGCCGATCCGCTCGCCTCATACTATGACCTGCGCGCGAAGATCGAGACGGCCGGGCCGTAGACATGGTCGGGTTCGTCGTGGTTGGTGCGAATATCGTCGAAGCCGAGCGCCCGCAGCGCGGCGATGAGATCGTCCTTGTCGAGCCAGCGATGATCGTCGCGCATCCCGCCGCAAAAGGCCGGATTGGACTGCGTCTTCACATAGCTTCGCGGATAGGCGCGCACGACGACGCCGTGAAAGGAATGTTCCTCGGGGACATCGGCCATCACGCTGCGGCGCGGATCGGAGACCGGCATCGCCTCCGAGACGACATGCGTCCAGATGAAGACCGCCGAGGCGCGCTGCGCGATCAGCTCCAGCAGCCGCAGCGGATCGTGCTGATGATAGAGCACGCCGGAGGCGACGATGAGATCATAGCTCTTGTCGGTCTGCTCGAGCCATTTGACGAAATCGCCGAGCCAGAAGCGCGCCTTCCGCAGGCCCAAAATCTCCTTGGCGACGAGACAGCGCATGAAGGCGAGCTGATTGGCCTCCACGGCGTCCACCTGCGCGCCCGCATTCTCCAGCATATAAGTATGGCCGGCCTCGAGCGGGCCGAGCTCCAGCACCTCGCGCCCCTCGAGCGCGCCGAAACAGTCGATCGCCCAGAAAATCCGCTGGTCGTAATAGGTCGGGACGATTCCCGCCGTCACGCCGAAAGCCTCGGGGAAAGCGGTGCTCCACCCCGGAATGGCGTCTATGGCGTTCTGATGCGTCGGGAGCGCGTCGACATAACGATCGAATGTCTGCGTCTTGCGGTCGAAAATTTTCAGCAATCTGTCCAAACCGAATGCGCGACCCGACATTTTTCGATCCCAACCGGATTTTTCGAGGCCGCTTTCGGCCGAACGGCGCCGCAGGCGCTGCTCCGGCAGCGCGCGGACATGTCTATCCCGTCGCCATGGCGCGCCGGTCTTTTTCTGGAAAAAGGGGGCTCTCGCTCGGTCCAGAGCGATGCGCGGCCGGAGCCTCGCGTCGAAAGCCGAACGATGAGAAGCCTCCGCAACGAGAGGCTTGGTGCGGTCGAGAGGACTCGAACCTCCACTGGTTGCCCAACTAGCACCTCAAGCTAGCGCGTCTACCAATTCCGCCACGACCGCGCCGGGGCTCCTTGGTCGAAACCAAAGCGCCGGCAGGCGGCCCGTCTAACAAAAAGCCTCCCCCATGACAAGGCGTTCTCGACGCCGCGAGCGGGATTTCGAGAAAAGGGCGGCCGGCCGGCCTTCGTCCGCGCCCGGCCGGAGGCGTCACCGCTTGGGGAATTCCACCGGAGCCGCCCGCAGCGAGGGCCGCAGAGGAGCCGCCCGCACGCTGCGCCCTTCGAGCTCCAATTTGGTCAGATCTATGCTGCGCAGCGCCTGATTGTCATAGCTCTTCACATAATAGACGCGCCCCGAGAGATCGGCGATCGACGACCATTGCGTATATTCGAAGCGCGACGTCTCCTTGGGCGACACGCGCACCAGCCCCATCGGAATGTCGAAATTATTGAGGATGTGCTCGGCGAGGCGCACTTCGCCGGCGGCGTCCTTCTGCGGTTCGGCGGAGAGGACGAGCCCCACCGCGCGGACGAATCGGGACGGCGGCGTCGGATCGCCCGGAACGCCCAGCAGGCCGGAGCCGGCGCCGAGCGGGGCGAAGCTCTCGTCGCCGATCTTCAGCGACGGCGCATCGACCGGCGAGAGCTTCACATAATTGCGCAGATTGGTGAGATGCCAGTCGAAGGACGGGGCGTTGGTGACGACGCCGAGCGGATTCTCATAGATTTTCAGCTTTCCGCCGCTCGGCTCGACCACCAGCGAGGCGCCGCCGGCGTCGTGCAGCGTGTAGTGGAAAGGCGGGACGATGCCGAGCGTCGGCTGGACGACATCGACGATGGCGATCGTGTCCAGCGCCTCGCGCAGCTCCGCGACGCTGGCGAAATTGCCCAGCGCCCAGGTGAGGAAATCCCAAGGGGCGAGCGCATGGCCGGGGTCGGCGGTCTTCGAGTCGGCGTAGGAGGCGAAGCCCGGAAAATAGAGTATGCCGCCGGCGAGGCCCTTTTCGTTCATCCCGTCGACGACGACCGGCAAGCCGAAGGCGTTGAGCCCGGCGATCGCATAACGGGACTTCCAGCCCCAGGTCTGCTTGCCCTCCGGCCCGCTCGCCCGCGCGGCGTGATGGCGCGGAATGACGATCGCCTCCGATTCGAGCGGAAAGCCGAATTCCAGCGTCCGCCCATAGACCGCCGAGCCATCCGCCGCTCTCAGCAGAAAGCTGGTGCAGGCGCGAGCCGGCGCGAGCGAGAGAGCGAGAACGAGCGGCAGCGTCGCGAGCCGCCCCAGCGCATTTCGAAATTTGGTCGCCGCCATTTTTTTCTCCGATGTCTCTGCGGCGACAGATAAGGCGCGCGCCTCGCGCGCCCGAGCGCGCGGCGGGGGAAAGCGGCGAACGGCCTCGAGACATTATGGCGGCGAAAAGGAAAATTCCCCGCAATTCTTCGTAAAGTGCGCGGGCGCATAGATTTCAGCCGATCGTTAACCAATAAGAGCAATGCAGGCGAGGGCGAGGCTCTGTCCACTTCGAGACAGAGCGTTATTTGCTCGAGCAATGAGTTCGTGTGTGTCAGGAGTTTTCGCGTCATGTCGGAAGTCGCAGCTGTCGCCCGCAGCCGCAGGGTCTGCGCTCGCGCTTTTTCCGCGGTCTGCGCCGCGAGCGTCGCCGCCACTGTCCTCGCCCTCGAGGCGAGACCCGCCGCCGCTATCGGCTATTCCGCCAATTCCGACGCCGAGGCCCCGGCGCCGCGCAAGCGCGGCAAGCGCGCGAAATCCGCCGAAGCCAAGCCGGCCGCCGAGACCGTGAGCCTCGCGCGGCCGCTGTTCGCGGTCGTGTCGCTCGGCGGGCAGCATATTTCGATCTATAATCACAATGGCCTCGTCGACCGCTCGGTCATTTCCACCGGCGTGCCCGGCCATCCGACGCCGGAAGGCATGTTCACCATTCTCGGGCGCGAGCGTTTCCACCGCTCCAATCTCTACGCCGGCGCGCCCATGCCCTTCATGCAGCGCATCACCTGGTCCGGCGTCGCCATGCATACGGGCCATGTGACCGGCCACCCGGCCTCTCATGGCTGCATTCGCCTGCCGGGCGCCTTCGCGCAGAAGCTGTGGGGCATGACCCGCATCGGCGAGCGCGTCGTCATCGCTCCTTATGATCTTTCACCGACGGAAATCGCGCATCCGGCGCTGCCGACGCCCAAAATGCGCTCGGCGACGGAAGCCTCGGCCGCGGCGCTCGCCGACGCCGGGCTGCGCGACGGCTTCGCCGACGGCGGCGCCGCTGCGCTGATCGATCCGCGCCGCTACGCCGAGCAGCTGAGAGTAAAATCCGCGGCGGAGGCGGCCGCCGCCGCCAAGGCCGCGACCGAAGCCTCCGCCGCGCTGAACGCCAAGCGACTGGAGGCCGTGCGCGCCTCGGCGGAGCTGAAAGCCGCCGAAGCCGCCGAAGCCACAGCCCGCGCCAAGGCCGAAGCCGCCGCCAAGGCCGCCGACAGCGTCGCCGCCAAGCGGCAGGAAGTGGCGACCGCCAAGCCGGAGCTGTCCGCCAGCGACGGCGCCAGCCCCGCCGAAGCGGCCAGGGCCAAGGCGGACGCCACCCTCGCCGAGGCCAGGACGCGGCTCGAGGCCGCCAGGACCGCCTACAACTCCAGCGACGCGGAACATGTCGAGGCCGTCCGCCGCTCGCGCGAGGCGGCCGAAGCCGCCGCCGCCGCCGCCAAGGCGGAGAAGGACGCGCAATTGCGGACCGCGCCGATCTCCATTCTGGTGAGCAAGAAGAATCAGCGCATCTATGTGCGCCAAGGGCTGACGCCGATCTTCGAGGCGCCGGCGACTGTCCGCGAGCCGGAGCGCCCGCTCGGCTCGCATCTTTATATCGCCACCGCGGCCGGCGGCGACGGCGCGCTGAAATGGTCGGTTCTCTCCATGCCGCCGCGCATCGCCGAGGCGCGCGCCTCGCATAAGAAAAAGGGCATGGTGGAAGAGCAGCGCAGCGCCGCTCCACTCGGCGCGGCCTCCAGCGCCGCCGACGCTCTGGATCGCATCGAGCTCTCCGACGAGGTGCGCCAGAAAATCGCCGATCGCCTATGGCTCGGCGGCTCGATGATCATTTCCGATCAGGGGCCGAGCTCGGAGACCAGCGCCGTCGGCACGGATCTCACGGTGAAGTTCCGCTGAAGGAGCGATGCGAGCCTGAAAGCTCGCGGTCCGAGTATGCATTAATGAGCGTTTGCGACGCCGCGTTATGAACCATCGATGGACACGCCGGCTACTCGTCGAAAAGGTCGGCATGAGCGCCGGCGCGAATAAAGACGATGAGGCCCGCCTCGTCGCTGTCGTCTACCTTGTAGGCCAGCAGGAAATCGCCGCCGATATGGCATTCTCGGTAGCCCTTCCACTCGCCTTTCAACGGATGGTCGCGCCACTCCGGTCCGAGTGGGGCGCTGTTGGCGATGAGCAGCAACATGGCCTCTTTGAGTCGGTGCATATCGAACCGACCGGAGCGCGACAGTCGTTCCCAATCTTTCAGGAAAGACTTTGCGTAATCTGCCGCACGAGGCAGCTGCGCTCTCTTACTCGCCGCGGGCTTTTTCAAGGTCGGCAAACAATTCGCCGGCGGTTGCGAAGCGGCCGTGGCGAGTCCGGGCGATTTCTTCGGCCTCCGCCATGGCCGAACGCGTTTCCGCGTTCGGCGCCTTGAGCTCCAGCGGGAAGGCTTGGTCCGCCACGACTCGACGCAAGAATAGCCGCACGGCCTCGGAGACGGACAGGCCAATGGCGTCGAGCGCAGCCGTCGCCTTCTCCTTGGTTTCGTCGTCCACTCGGACATGCAACATGGAAGAGCGCGCGGCCATGTGCTTACCCCCTATTCATCGAATAGCGTATCTCAAATGAGATACGCTATCAAGCAGCGCGGCTCGGGGCATTCGCTCGTAGCCTGCGCATTTCCCGATCGTGCGATGTCGCGCGCATCGGGGGAATGACGGCCGTCACCGAATGAAGACTATTTCGCCTCGGTCGTATGCTGCGGCAGCAGGGCCAGCAGCGAGGCCATTTTCGGCGCGGCGCCCGGATTCATCATGCCGACGACATGATAGCCGGCGTCGACATGCAGCACCTCGCCGGTGACGCCGCGCGCCATGGGCGAGAGCAGATAGACCGCAGTCTCGCCCACTTCCTCGATCGTCACCACGCGGCGCAGCGGGGCGTTATATTCGTTCCAGCGCAGAATATAGCGGAAGTCGCCGATGCCCGAGGCCGCCAGAGTCTTGATCGGCCCGGCGGAGATGGCGTTGACGCGAATGTTCTTCTCGCCGAGATCGGCGGCGAGATAGCGCACCGAGGCCTCCAGCGCGGCCTTGGCGACGCCCATCACATTGTAATGCGGCATCCATTTCTCAGCGCCGTAATAAGTGAGGGTGAGCAGCGAGCCGCCGTCTTTCATCAGCTTCTCGGCGCGCTGCGCGACGGCCGTGAAGGAAAAGCAGGAGATCATCAGCGACTGCGTGAAATTCTCCGCCGTCGTGTCGACATAGCGGCCGTCGAGCTGGTCCTTGTCCGAGAAGGCGAGACAATGGACGACGAAATCGATTTTGCCCCACAGCTTCTCGACCTCGGCGAAGACGGCGTCGATCGTCTCCGGCTCGGAGACGTCGCAGCGGCCGACGACGGTCGCGCCGATCTCCGCGGCGAGCGGCCGCACGCGCTTTTCCAGCGCCTCGACCTGGAAGGTGAGGGCGAGCTCGGCCCCGGCGTCGGCCGCGGCCTTGGCGATGCCCCAGGCGATCGACTTGTTATTGGCGACGCCGAGCACGAGGCCGCGCTTGCCGGCGAGAACGCCGCTGAAAATATTGCCGTTCGACGTCGGTTCCGGTTGCGACATGGGAGCGATGGTTCCATAAATCTGCGATCGAGAGGCGGGGTGTTCCGCCGCCTGTCGGCAACGCCGTTGGATGGCTGCGCGAGATGCGCGCGGGCTTGGGACTATGGGCTCGGGACACGGGCTCGGGACATCGGCGCGGGCCGACCCACCGGAAGCGTCCCCGGCCCCTTACAAAAACACATAAATCTCAGGGCGCGGAGATAGTCAATCACGCCGGACTGGCATAATATCTGTGTCCAGCAAACCGAACCAGCGCTGCGCGGACGAGGCGTCGTGGGCCGCGCGAAACGGGCCGAGCGATGGGACAGGCGGAGGATTTCGAGGAGACTCTGGAGAGGCTCACGCCGGGCTTGCGCCGCTATGCCCGCGCGCTGCTCTGCGGCGCGGCCAATGACCTCGCCGACGAGCTCGTGCAGACCGCGCTGCAGACCACGGCGGACGAGGCGCGGAACGATGCTCCCGGCGCCGTTCTCGACATTCGCGTCGACCTCTACGCATCCTTGACCCACGCCGCGCAACGGCGGCTGCGTTCCGCCGCCCCGCATCGGCCGTCGCTGCGCCAGCCCGCGATCATGCATCGGCTCGCCGATCTGCCTTTCGAGGAGCGGGAGACGCTTCTGCTCGTGGCGCTCGAGGGCTTCACCTACGAAGAAGTGGCGCGCATCGCCCGCACCGATCGGCCCGTGGCGCTGATGCGGCTGATGCGCGCGCGCTCGGCGCTGACGGCGCTGGATCGCCATCCGTCGCCGGGCGCCGACGCCGGCCGGCGATCCGGGCCGCATTTGCGCGTCGTGAAATAACGAGCCGACGATGAGCCCCGGGGAGCATGTCGACGAATCCGATCTGCATGGTTTCGTCGATGGCGAGCTCGACGCCGAAAATCGCCGGCGCATAGAGGACCATCTTCACAATCACGCCGAGGACGCCGCGCTGGTGGAGGGCTGGCGCCGGCAGAATGCGGCGTTGCGCGCAGCCTTCGCCCAGACGGTGAAGGAGCCGCTGCCCTCGGGATTGCGCACGGCCTCGGTCACGAGCCTGACGCGCAGCTTCGGCTCCGGCGTCAATTGGGCGCGCTTCAGCCCTAGCAAAGGCGCCTCGCTGCGGGCCATGCGGCGTTCGGACACCAGCCGCAGGCCGCCGCGCCGGCCCGCCATCGTCATGTCGCTGGTGACGCTGCTCGCCGGCGCGGTGGTGGCGGGAGCGGCGCTGCTCGCCTTCACCGGCCCGGCCTCGCCGCCCGCCGCCCCGCAGCGCGTCGTCATCGAGCCGCCCGGCCTCCTCGCCCACGCCCAGCTCGCCTATCAAACCTATGCGCAGGATACGCGCCCGGTGGAGATCGGCGCGGATCGCAAGGCCGAGCTTTCGACATGGCTCGGCGAGCGCGTCGGCTTCGCCCGTCTGCCCGATCTTTCCGCCGCCGGGCTCGAGCTCGTCGGCGGACGGCTCGTGCCGGGCGTGCTCGCGCCCGCCGGCCTGCTGATCTACCGTTCCGCCGCCAGCGGACCGGCCGCGCTCTATTTCGAGCGCGCCGGCGGCGAGCGTCTTCCGGCAGCCCCACCCAAGACGGCGCCCGGCCTCGCCGCGGTGGAATGGCGCGCGGCGGGCTTCGCCTTCGTCCTCATCGGCCCGCTCGCGGCCGAGGTCGCCCGCGCCGCCTCCGAAAGCGCCGCCGCTCAAGCCATTCGCTAAAAATCTCCCAATTACACGCCCCTTCTTCAAGCCGAGCTGGACGCCGAACTACGAGATTTATTTCTATTTCGTGTTGGATGCGACGCCGACGCCTCTCCGTCGCCGCGCATCTTCTCGTCGACAGAGGCGCGCTGCCGGCGCGCTTCGAGATCAAATCGATCCGCCGATGAATCGAAGACCTATCGCAGATCGTCGACCATTGCGTGCGCCGCCGGCGGCGCGGAGACGCGCGTCCATGTCTCGTCGCTGCACAACATGCCCCAGAGGCACCCTTTCAGCGTCAATCGCGTCGCGCTCTCGACAGTGATGAAGCCATCATAGGTCTTGCCGTCGTCGACATTGAACAGCCGGCCCGACCATTCATTGGGTCCCGTCTGCCGGGCGCCGCGCAGGATCACCGCGCCGATCGCGGAGCGGTCCTCGGCGCTCTGCGCCGCTACGACCTTGGCGCAGAGCTTGCCGTTCTCGCAATCATAGAAGCTGAACTGCACGCCGCCTTCCGGCCGCAGCCAAACGCCGCGCGGATCATGGCGCGGATCATGGGACGAGGCGCCTGTCGCAGGGCTCGCGGCCATTGCGGCGGCGAGCAGCGCCCCGGCGGAAGGCGCCAGAAATTCGCGGGCGAAAGAGCGCGTCATGTCGATCCTCCTTCTGCTGTGAAGACGGAGGATCGACGAGCATCGTGTCGAATCTTCGGCCGGGAGAAACAAAGCGGAACGACTCGGCCGGAAAATCACATCAGCCATTCGCAAAGACGAAAAGCGCCGTCGCCAATGCGCCGAGCGCGGTGAGCGCGAGCTCGAACTCACCCCACAGCACGATCGCTTTGCGCGCGTCGGCGCCGTCCTCGGCGGAAATCAGGGCGAGAATGCGATTGTCGAGCGGCGACACCGCATAGAACATGAAAGGCCAGGCGGCGATGATCGCCGCCGCGCCGGCGAGCCAGCGCACATCGTCCGAGGTCTTGTAATCGACGAAGCCGAGAAGCGCGGAGAGGAGCGAGAGCCCGGCGAGCAGCGCGAAACCGCGATGATCGGAAGTCTCCCACTCCTTCATGAGCGCAGCGTCGTCGAGCTTCAGCCGCGCGGGCTGCTCGACGAAATTGACATAGAGAGACGCCCCCGTGAAAGCGCCGGCGACAGCGAGAGCGAGCGAGCCCGTGACCATGAGGCGAATCCTCCGTTCGAACGGCGACAGAGGATATATAAGCTCTAGTTTCGCGAAACGTAGATCACGGCCTCACGCGGTTTCGATCGCCTCTTCGTCGCAGACGATGCGGGAATTGCTCTCCGCCTCCGCCGCCACGTCGAATTTCAGCGGCTCGATCTTGGCCGTCTGCGTCTCGCGCTCGGTGAAATGGTCGAAGAACAGGCGCATCGTCTGGCCGATGCCGAAGGAATTTATGCGCCGCACGTCGTCCCGATAGAAGCGCGCGACATTGGGCGGCGCCGTCGCGACGTCGTAGGACGGGAAATAAGCGATATTGGGCCGCGCGCGCACCACCTCGTCGGCCGCGGCGCGCAATATCGCCTTGATCGCCGAATTGGATTCGAGCACATGGCGATTCTCGTAAGTGGCGATGATGCCGACCGGCGAGACGCTGAGAATGATGCGCGAATTCGGATTGACCGAGCGGATGCGATCGACCGAGGCGAGGAAGTCGCGCACCACTTCCGACACGGTCATATTGTGGAAGTCGAAAACCGCAGGATCCCAGACGCCGCCGGCGACGCCCGGCGCCTGCTGCAGCACCGCGCCATCATGGCAGCGCCAGGACTCCGTGTGGCCGAAGGTGAAAATGAAGACGTCCATCGTCTCGAACATTTTGCGCACGGCGGCGAAATGCCGCTCGCGCTCGGCCAGCATGTCCTCGATCGAGTCGTAGCCGTCCGGCTCTATGCTCGGGCGGAACGGATCGACGATGCGGCCGTCCTCCTGGCGCAGCCAATGCACGAGCTCCGGCTGGAACTTCCCATAGGCGCGGTCGAACAGCTGGAGCAGCGCCGTCGTCGTGTAGAGATTGCCGTAGCGGCAGGAATACATCGAATAATTGCGCCGTTCCGCCTCGGCGGCGGGCATGCCCTCCGGCGGCTGCTCGGCGAGATAATAATGGTAGCCGCTCGCCTTCAGTTTCTGAGCTATTTCTTGCGCGAAACAACTCCCGGCCGTCGCCACCTTGTCGCGCAGCGAGATTTTGAAAGGCGTGGAGAGAATGGGGTCGATCGCGAAGGGCGGCGTCTGCGTCACCGCCTTGCGCCAGAAGCGATGGTCGGGTAGGGAGCTATAGGGATGTTCCGCCAATTGTCGGTCTCCTGGAAAGCCGCCGGCCGCAGGGCTCGTCGAGCAGGGTTCATCTGAGACGCGCGGTCCGCTCTCGCAAAGGCGAAACGGCGCGGCGCAACAGGATGAATGCGGCGGCCTCATCGATGCGGCCGGGAGCATAGACGGCGACCGGGCGCTTGTCATCCTTCGGCGCCGACTTCGATTTCGGGCCGCGACGAAATGGCGTTACCCGCGCATGTTGTCACAGATCGACCGACAGATCATCCGCTCCTGGTACACTCACCTCGTCGAGCCGCGGCTCGCGCCCTTCCATTCCAAGGGTCCGCGCCTCACCGGGCCGCGCATCGCCGTCATCGGCAATTGCCAGGCTTTCGGTCTCGCCTATGCGATGAAGCTGCTCGACCCTTCCGCGCGCGTCTCGCATTTCTCGGCGATCGCCAAGACGCTCGCCGACATAAAGCTGCTCGCCAAGACGCTCGCCACCTATGACTATGTGTTCTGTCACGAGTTTCTGCACGGGCATGTGCGCGGCGGCGGCTCGGCGGAGCTGTGCGAATTGCTGGACAAAGTGATCATGATTCCCTCGATCACCTTTTCCGCCTTCCATCCCGATCTCGTCTATCTGCTGGACGAAACGCGCGGCCATGCGCCGACCATCGGCCCCGTCGGCCCCTATCATTCGGCGCTCGCCGTCTTCGCCTTCCGCCGCGGCCTCTCGGTGGAGGAGGCTCATGCGCTGTTCAATCGCAATGTGTTCGAGGCGCTCGGCTATTTCGACGTGTGGAACGACGCCGTGAACGAGCTGGTCGAGACCGGCAAGCGCAAATTCGACATGGATCTCTCCAGCGAGATCGCCAATTGGTCGCGCCGCGGCGTGTTCATGTATTCGCTGGTGCATCCGCGGCCATTCGTGCTCTTCGATCTCGCCAAGAAATTCTTCGCTCATGCCGGCCTGCCGACTCCGGCGCCGATCAATGGCGATTATTACGCGATCGACGATCTCGGCCGCGCGGAGATATTCCCCATCTATCCGCCGATCGGCGAATATTTCGGCGTGCAGGGCAGCTACACGTTCAAGCTCGAGAATTATCATCTCTCCAGCGAGGTCGGCGAATTCGTGTCGCTGCCGTACTATCTCTCCGAGTGCTACAAGATCTATCGCCGCTGCACGCAAGCGCAGCTCAGCCATCCGCGCATAGAGGCCTGGCTCGCCGATCCTGCGGCGGTCGGCCGCATCATCACGCTGGCGGGGGAGAATCTGCGCAAGGGGCTGCTGCCTGCGTGAGGCGGCGGCGCGGAACCGCGGCGATGGATCGCTTCGCGAGGCGCCCCGCCCCGCGAGCGGCTCGCAGATTCACATATCTTCCAACTCGCGGAGTTTCCGCCGATCTCGAAGAGTGCGCTGCTTCGCTCACGCCTGCGGCGTCTCCACCCGCGCGCAAAACTCGCGGATGCGCGGAACGATGTCGCGTCGGAAGCGCGAGCCGTTGAAGACGCCGTAATGGCCGACGCCCTCTTGCAGATAATGCTGCTTGCGGACGTCCGGAATATTCGTGCACAGCTCTTGCGCGGCATAAGTCTGGCCGACGCCGGAAATGTCGTCCTTCTCGCCTTCCACCGTCAGCAGAGCGGTGCGCTGTATGGCCGAAAGATCGATGATCTCGCCGCGATGGCGCAGCAGGCCCTGCGGAATCTCGTGGCGGATGAATACTTTCTCGACCGTCTCGAGATAGAACTCGGCGGCGAGGTCCATGACGGCGAGATATTCGTCGTAGAAGTCGCGATGCTTCTCGGCGGAATCGCCGTCGCCCTCGACGAGATGGTTGAACATGTCGAAATGCGCGGCGACATGCTTCTCGAGATTCATCGCCATGAAGCCGGAGAGCTGCAGAAAGCCCGGATAGACCTTGCGCCCGAACCCGGCATGGGGAAAGGGCACGGAATGGATGCAATTGCGGTGGAACCAATCGACGCCGCGCTCCACGGCGAGACGATTGACCGCGGTCGGGCTGCGGCGCGGATCGATCGGCCCGCCCATCAGCACCATGGATTCGGGCGCATCGACGCCGCCCTCGCCATCCAGCGCCGCAATGGCGCAGATGAGCGGCACGGACGCCTGGCAGACGCCGAGCGTATGCAGCGGAACGCCATCGTCGCGCTTCGACAAGAGGCGCAGCATGTCGACGAGATAATCGACATAATCGTCGAGGCCGAAGACGCCTTTCTCATTCGGCACGGCGCGGGCGTCGCACCAGTCGGTGATGTAGACGTCATGGCTCGGCAGAAAAGCCTCGACCGTGCCGCGCAGCAGAGTGGCGTAATGGCCGGACATGGGCGCGACGATCAGCAGCCTGGATTGGCGCGGCGCCTCGCCCTGGAAGACGCGCTGGAAATGCAGCAGCCGACAGAAAGGCCGCTCCCACACCACCTCCTCGACGATGGGCGTCGCCACGCCGTCGATGAGCGTCTCGGGAAGGTCGAAGACCGGCTTGCCGTAGCGGCGCGTCATGCGCTCGAACAATTCGGCCGCCGCCGCGACGCTGCGCCCTACCGACGTATGCGCGAAGGGATTGAACGGATTCTTGAAGGTCGTGAGAGTCGCGTCCGACATCGCCCGCGCCGGGGCGAAAGCCAGATGCATCATCTCATAGAACTGGTACGATATCCGGTCCATCTCTCCACGCTCCCCTTCATGCGCAGCGGCCGCTCTTCGAGCCGTGCTGCGACGCACAAAAAAGAAATTATAGCATAGTCAAGGTTTCCTGAAATGAAATCTGGTGATGTTTTGCGCTAGGCGCCAAAAATTTTTCACTGCATCCGCCTAAGCACCAGCTAATCTGCTCAATTACTGAGCATCATCAGAGCGGCGCCTGCAAAAGCGCAGATCGCCGTCGCCGCAGCGCAGCTGAAAATCCGCAAGGCGCGGCGAATATCCGCCGGCGTCGCCGCCGTACGGCCCGAGCCGAGCCAGGCTCCGTGGACCTCATGGGCGCCATAGGCGCGCGGTCCGCCGAGCCGCAAATCCAGCGCGCCGGCCATCGCCGCCTCCGGCCAGCCGGCGTTGGGCGAGGTGTGCGCGCGCGAGTCGCGGAGGCAGGTCGAAACTGCGGCCCGAGGGGAGGCTCCCGTCATTGCCGCGCCTGTGGCGATGAGAGCCGCAGAGAGGCGCGCGGCCGGGAGATTGAGGAGATCGTCCAGCCGGGCGCTCGCCCAACCGAACGCTTCATGTCGCATGGTCCTATGGCCTATCATGCTGTCGGCCGTATTGGAGGCCTTGTATATGAGCACGCCGGGCAGGCCGAACAAGATGGTCGCGAGCGCCGGGCCGATCACCCCATCCGAGAAATTCTCGGCGAGGCTTTCGATCGCCGCCCGGCTCACGCCCGCCTCATTCAGCCGCGAGACGTCGCGGCCGACGATTTTCGCGACGCTGGCGCGGCCACGCTCGAGCGAGCGATCGAGCTCCTCCGCAACATCCTTCACATGCGAATAGAGGCTGCGCTGGGCGTAGAGGCTCGAGGTCAGCACGGCCAGCGGCACAATCCCGAAAGGCAGAGCGAGACAGGCCGCCTGCAGCAGCCAGCCGATGGCGAATGCGATGGCGACGACGAGGAGGATCGCGACGACGCCGGCGAGGCGGCGCAGCAGAGGCGGCGCGCCATCGTGATTGAGCGAGCGATCCAGCGCCGCGATCAACGCGCCGATCCAAGTGACCGGGTGGCCGATGGCGGCGAAGAGGCGAGGCGGATAGCCGATCGCCGCCTCGATCGAGAGACCGAGCGCGGCGAGCGCCAAATTATCCGCGAGAACAGCGAGCAAGGCTCAGCGGCCGTAGAGGCCGGTGAGGCTCGCCTTGGCGAGGACATTCTGATTGACGATGAAGCCGACGAGCGAGGCCGTCGCGCCCTCCGGCGCCTCCACTTTCTCGACGCTCAGCGCATAGATGGTGAAGACATAGCGATGCGGAGGATCGCCGACTGGCGGGCAAGGACCGCCCCAATGGGAAAAGCCATAGTCGTTGCGGATCGGCTTCGCGCCCGCCGGGAGACCGGCGTCGCCCGCCGCTCCGGCGCCTTGCGCCAGCGCGCGCGCGGAGGCGGGAATATCGACGACGAGCCAGTGCCAGAAGCCGGCGCCGCCAGTCGGCGCGTCGGGATCATGGCAGAAGAGCGCGAAGCTCTTGGTTCCGGCCGGCGGCTCGCTCCAATTCAGCTGTGGCGAGACATTGTCGCCCGTCCCGCCGAAATCGTCGAAAACGAATTTGCGATCGATGGTCGCGCCCTCGGCGATATCCGGGCTGGACAGCGAGAAGCCGCCGCCCGCGGCCTCCGCCGGCGCGAGGAGAATGTGGAAATCGAGGAGATTGCGCGTCATTTCGGCCCCCTGTCTCGCTGCTCGGGATGAGGAGGCTTCTTCTAGTCCAACTCGCGCGCAGTGTCGCGCGGAGAGAATGCGGTTTATGTGTCGCCCATGACAGACGCGGACCCGACAAACCCCCCGCTGCGCCGCGGCTGGACCACCGGCGCCTGCGCCACTGCGGCGGCGCGGGCGGCCTTTTGCGCGCTCATCTCCGGGCGCGAGCCGCCCGATCCGGTGGAGATCGGCCTGCCGGGCGGGAGGCGCGTCGCCTTCGCGCTCGCACAATTCTCGCGCGGCGCGGACTATGCCGAGGCCGGCGTGGTGAAGGACGCCGGCGACGATCCCGACGTCACACATGGCGCGCTGATCCGCGCGAAGGTGCGGCGCGCGCCGGCGGGCGCGGGAGTGAGCTTTGCGGCCGGCCCCGGCGTCGGCGTGGTGACGCGCCCCGGCCTGCCGCTGCCGCCCGGAGAGCCGGCCATCAATCCCGTCCCCCGCGCCATGATGCGGCAGGCGATCACGGAAGCCGCGGCGGAATTGGGCGCGGCGCCGGACGCGCAAATCGAGATTTCCGTCGAGAATGGCGAGGAGCTCGCCCGCTCGACGCTCAACGGACGGCTCGGCATAGTCGGTGGACTCTCCATTCTCGGCACGACGGGAATCGTCGTGCCCTATTCCTGCTCCGCCTGGATCGACAGCATCCACCGCGGCGTCGACGTCGCCCTCGCCTGCGGCCTCGACCATATCGCCGCGACCACCGGCTCCACTTCGGAAGACGCCGTGCGCAAGCTCTATGGCCTGCCGGAGGAGGCGCTGATCGAAATGGGCGACTTCGCCGGCGGCCTGCTGAAATATCTGCGCAAGCATAGGGTCCCGCGCGTGACCCTCGCCGGCGGCTTCGCCAAGCTGACGAAGCTGGCGCAGGGCCGGCTCGACCTTCATTCCAGCCGCTCCTCGGTCGATCTCGCCGATCTCGCGGCGATCGCCCGCGCGGCCGGCGCCGGCGAGGCGCTCTGCACGGCGATCGAAAACGCCAATAGCGCGCTGGAGGCGCAGGCGACCGCCCGCGCGGCGGGCGTGGACCTCGCCGCGCCGATCGCGCATCGGGCATGGGACACGGCGGCCGCAGCGCTCGCAAATCCGGCGACCGCGCTCGAGATCATCGTCGTCGGCCGCGACGGCGCCATACTCGCACGCTCAGGCTTTCGCCCAGCGATTCGTGGAGAGGACCCCCAAAAGTGAACAAGCCCGCCGCCGGCTTCTCGCACGCCGATCTCAGCCGAGGCGAAATGCTGCAGATCATGATCGGGCTCGGCCTCGCCATGCTGCTCTCGGCGCTGGACCAGACCATCGTCGCCACCGCTCTGCCGACGATCGGCAAGGACCTCGGCGATTTCGAGCATCTGCCCTGGATCGTCACCGCCTATCTCGTGGCCGCGACCGCGCTGACGCCGCTCTACGGCAAGCTCGCTGATATTCACGGCGTGCGCGTGATGCTGCTGATCGGCATCTTCACCTTCGTGCTCGGCTCGCTCGCCTGCGCCGTGTCGCCGAACCTCACTTGGCTCGCCATCGCGCGCGCGGCGCAGGGCGCGGGGGGCGGCGCGCTCATCGCGCTGGCGCAGACGATCATCGCCGATCTCGTGAGCGTGCGCGAGCGCGGCCGCGCCCTCGCCTATTTCTCCGTCGTCTTCGCCGGCGCCAGCATCGGCGGGCCGATCCTCGGCGGCGTCTTCGCCGAATATCTGCATTGGTCGCTGATCTTCTGGATCAATCTGCCGCTCGGCCTCGCGGCTTTCTTCATGACCTATTTCAAGCTGGCGCGGCTGCCGCTGCGCCGCCATCCGCATCGCGTCGATATCGGCGGCGCGGCGCTGCTCATCATCGCCTCTGTCGCCTCGCTGCTCGCGCTCTCCTGGGGCGGCGTGCGCTATCCCTGGGGCTCGTCGCCCATTCTCGCGCTGATCGCCACGGCGCTCGCCGGCTGGGCGATCTTCGCCTGGCGCACCAAGACGGCCGAGGAGCCTTTGATCCCGCTCGCCGTGCTGGCCGACGACGTCATTCGCAACGCCATTCTCGCGGGCGGCTTCGGGCTCGGAACCTTCGTCGCGCTGACGATGTACATGCCCATATATTTCGAGGGCGCGCTGCGCCTCTCCGCCGACCAGTCCGGCCTCGCGCTGATCCCGCTGACCGTGGCGACAGTGACCGGCGCCGCCGTCTCGGGGCGGCTGCTCAGCCGCCTGCGCCATTACAAGGCGGCGCCGCTGACGGCGCTCGTTCTCGCTTTCGTCGCACTGCTCATCGCGCGGCGATTCCTCGCCGATCTGCCGCTCGCCGCGCTCGATGCGCTGCTGGCGATCGTCGGCTTCGGCGTCGGAGCCATGCTGCCGGTGACGACGGTCTGCGTGCAGAGCGCGGCGCCGGGGCATAATCTCGGAACGGCGACCGCTGTGATGCAATTCTCGCGTCAGCTGGGCGCGGCGCTGATCGTCGCGATCATGGGCGCGATCGTCATCGGCGCCGGCCATGGCGCTCTCGCGGCCGAGGTCGCCACCGGAGCGGGCGTGGAAGCGCTGCGCGAGACCTTCCGCACGGCTTTTCTGGTGGGCGCGATGTTCATCGCTTTGTGCTTCTTCTTCCTCGCGCGCATGGAGGAGAGGAATTTGCACGGGGAGAGGTGAGGGCTGCGGAGGACCGGTAAGGGTTGCCTCGGCGGGCGTGACGAGCGAAGCATAGCCACGATGCGTCCTATTTTGCCGAGGCTGGAATGATCCTTGGGCTGAAATACTATAAGACGAGCCAATCTTCACGCGCGCCGCTGCTGCATTTCATGCTGGACGGCCTGCGATCCGCCGGATGCCGCATCATCTACGCGTCCCCTGCGGACCGCGCGCCTTTTGTCATAACTTTCGAAACTGTCTCGGGCGAGCGAATGGGAATTGTCGCCTACGCTTTTCTGGCGACGCGGACGCCCACGCGCAATCGCCCCAGCGACGAGCGCAGCTTTCAGATAAAATACGGAAGCAAGCAGGATTATGCGGACGATAATTCTCATGCGCTCTGGCAAGACCCGCTCGGCCTCTTCACGACCTTGCTGATCGGGATCGACCCGAAGGAAGGCTTCTTCATAGCCGCCGATCCAGAGGCCCATAACCCGACCAAATTCTTTATCCGCGTCGAATTCAAGGACGAGCACGCGGACGCCATCCGCCAGCATGGATGGCACAGCTGGGAGCGCTCCCGGCGCAGCGGCCCGATGGAGGAACCGGTCGAAGTGCTGGTCGGAGGAGCCCGGGAGTCCTTTCTCGACCTCATTCGCTTCGAGCGCGCCGCCTATGGCCTGCCTCCGGGCGATCGGCAGCTGCTCGCCGAAAAGCGAGAGCTCATGGGAGCAATGCGCTCGGACGCGATCGATGAAAGGCCGAGCGAGCTGGCAAAAGCGCACCCTCTTCTGCAAGAGCTCGATCTTCGAACCGAGGATATCATCGAGCTCATCGCGAACGCTCGACGGCTCAAGATGGCCGTGCGCGGCTGGGTGGCGGAAGAGCATCTGCGCGCGACATTGGCGCAGCTCGACGGCGTCACCCATTGCGAGCGTCTAGACGAGGAGGGCGGCCCCGACCTGCGTATCCGCTTCCACGATGGCCCTCTTCTGTCTGTGGAATGCAAGAATGTCTTGCGCAGGCTCAATAAGACGCGCAATCTTCCACGTATAGACTTTCAACGGACACGGGCCGCGAAAGCCGATCCATGCTCGAGATACTATTCGGCGGGTGATTTCGACATAGTCGCCGGCTGCCTTCATGCGGTCACCGAGCGCTGGGAGTTTCGATATATGCTCCCATCGTCCCTCGCGCTCCACGAGAAATGCGCCGGCAAGCTGGCCAGCAATGTGCTGGTCGACGAAAGCTGGTGGCGCGAGCCGCAGGGCGCTTTCGAAGCCGCGGCCGCTCGGCTAGGCTGGCGCGCATGACCAAGCTTCGCGCGATCAGCCTCTACACCGGAGCCGGAGGCCTCGACCTCGGATTCGAAGCCGCTGGATTCGAAACTGCCGTGGCTCTGGAGATCGACGCTCGCTGCGTCGCCACGCTGCGCGCGAATCGATCCTGGAGCGTGATCGACCGCGATATCTCCCTCGTCTCGACCGCCGAGCTGCTCGACGCAGGCGATCTCGCGGTCGGCGAAGCGGACGTTCTCATCGGCGGCCCACCCTGTCAGCCCTTCTCGAAATCCGGCTTTTGGGCGCATGGGGAGGCGCGACGGCTCGAAGACCCTCGCGCCGGGACCTTGGCGGCGTATATGCGGGTGCTGGAAGAGGCGTTCCCTCGCGCATTCCTGCTGGAAAATGTCGAGGGCCTGGGGTTTCGCGGCAAGGATGAAGGCCTCGAGCTGATAAGAACCGCGCTGCAGCGGATCAATGCGGCCCATGGCTCCCGATACACCGCGTCCATCGCTGTCCTGAACGCCGCCGACTATGGCGTTCCGCAGCTGCGCAGACGTCTATTCGTGATCGGCGCGCGCGATGGCGCGACCTTCGAGTTCCCGATGGCGACACATGTCGATCCGGCGCTCGCCGACCCGGCCGACAATCGGCCGCGCTATAGAACCGCATGGGATGCGATTCACGACATAGAGCCGGACGATCCATCGCTGGAGCCCAAGGGGAAATGGGCTCGCCTGCTGCCGAGCATCCCGGAAGGGCAGAACTATCTTTGGCACACGGAGCGCGGCGGAGGCGAGCCTCTGTTCGGCTGGCGCCGCCGATATTGGTCGTTTTTGCTCAAGCTCGCCAAGGCTCAGCCGGCGTGGACATTGCAGGCCCAGCCCGGCCCTGCCACTGGCCCTTTCCACTGGAGCAGCCGACGGCTGAGCACGCGGGAGATGGCCAGGCTGCAGACTTTTCCCGATGATTTCTCGGTCATAGGCAACGTCGCCGACGCGCAGCGCCAGATCGGCAACGCAGTGCCGTCGCTGCTCGCCGAAGCGCTCGCCCGCGCAATCGCGCGGCAGCTGCTGAATGCGCCTATCCGTGAGGACGAGCTGGCGTTGTCCCTTCCGCCGGCTCCCCCGCTTCCAGACCCCGAGCTGACGACGAAGGTGCCGCGAGCCTATCTCGCCTTGCGCGGCGACCATGACGCGCATCCCGGCACAGGAAAAGGCTACCGCGCCGAGGCGCGCGGCAAAGCTAAGTCCCCTCGTCCCGAGCCGAGGGCTGCCGAGCCAAAAACTGTCTCAGGATTTTCTCGAGCGCGTCGACATTCCGGGTCTGGCATTCCCAAACTGTGAACGAGGCCCACCCCGCCTCCGCGAGCGCGATGCGAGCTGCGTGGTCGCGCTCGACGTTTCGCGCGAGCTTGGGAAGCCAGTAGTCGAGGCGGCTCTTCGGTCGTCGGGCGAGCTTGCAGCCTTCATGCTGATGCCAAAAGCAGCCATGAACCGCGATGACCTTCCTGTGTCGTGGCAGGACGATATCGGGTGTTCCCGGCAGGCTCGAGCAATGCAGCCGATATCGAAAGCCCATTGCGTGAACCAGCCGACGCACGACGAGCTCCGGCTTGGTGTCGACCTTGCGTATGCGCCGCATCTGCGCGCTGCGATCGACGGGAGTGAGAAAGTCCGCCATGCGCGGACGACTATCACTTTTCGAGAAGCCTATCTGAGAAAAAGCCCCCCGGCCGAGAGGCGCGCTACGCCCCTCGGCCGGCGATTTCGTCAGTCGTTGCGGCGCGCGGCCGTGTGGATCAACGTGCCGACATGCTCGCCGCGCAGCGCCGCCGTGAGCCGGCCGGGAACGAGGCCGTTCACGATCTGCACATGCTCGATATGGCGCGCCGTCGCCATCACCTCGAGCATCGCCCGGTCGATCGGCAGCGGGCCCTCGTGCTCGGCCAGATCGGCCCAGCTCGTCTCGCGGATGAGCTGCGCCTTCTCGCCGTCGGGGCCGTTGGGATCGGTCGTGTAGACGCCGTCCACATCCTCCACGATGGTGAGGCCGGCGGCGCCATAGGCGTCGGCGAGCAAAAAAGAGCCCGTGTCGGCGCGATGCGGCGGAATGCGCGAGCCCGGGAACTCGTGATGGTGATAGGGCGGGAAGCCGCTGCCCACCACGGCGCGGGTCGCGCTGAGATGGATCGCCAGCTGATTGGCGATGGTCGGATGCTCGATATAGGAGACGCCCTCCGGCGCGAGCAGCGAGGCGAGAATATGGCCGTTCTGCCCGGCCTCGCTCGCGGCGAGCGGGGCCAGCGAGCCGACCGGCAGGCCGAGATCGAGACCCACGCCATAGAGATGGCGCGCGCGCACGCCGGCGCCGGTGAGGAACAGCAGCCGATGCTCGGGCATCAGCCGCCTGATCTCCTCGACGAGCGGCAGGATCGCCTCGGCGCCGCGATCCATGATGGAGCGCCCGCCGATCTTGACCACCTGCAGCCAGGGCAGCACGCGAATCGGACGCTTGCCGGCGACGGGACGGGTCAGCTCGGAGTCGAGCAGGGTCTGCCGCGCGAGCGGAGAGGCGACATGCTTGATGTTGTAGCTGTGGGTCATGATATCTTCAGCTCGCGGTGATGATGGTGCCGACATGCTCTCCGGAAAGAGCGCGGGTCATATTGCCGGGAACGAGGCCGTTGACGACCTGCACCTCTTTGACGTGACGCGCCGCCTTCAAAAGATCGAGCAGCGGGAATTCGAGAATCGAATCCTGCAGGCCGCGCTCCTTCATCTCGTCGACCGAGATTTTCGGGATGAATTTCGCATTCTTGTCGGTCTTGGGATTGGCCGTGAACAGGCCCTGCTCGTCCTTGACGAAGATCATCGCCTTGCAGCCGAATTGCTCGGCGAGCAGGAAGCAGCCGGCGTCGGTGCGATAGGGCGGAATGACGCCCTCGGCGGCCGGACGCATCCACAAATTATACGGCGGCATCCCGCTGAACACGACGGCGTTCACCTCCTCGAGATAGAGCGGCACGGCGGAGAGGCCGGCGCTGTCGACCGCCGAAATGCCGTGCTTGGCGAGCAGCTGACCGAGCATGGCCGCATTCTGGTCGGCGACGGAGGCGCCGAGCTGCGAGAGCACGCCGGCCGGTAGGCCGACGCCCGCCGCTATGGAATAAAGGTGACGCGCGCGCGTGCCGGCCCCGGTGCCGATCAGCATCTGATGCGTCTTGCGGGCGGCGACGATCTCGTCGACCAGCGGAAACACCGCCGAACGGCCGCGGTCGATGATGCTCTGGCCGCCGATCTTGATCACAGTCGCGTCCGGCAGGATTCGAAAATCCTCCGCCTTGTCCGCCGCTGCGAGAAGCTCCGCGTCGGTGAGCGACCTTTGCATGAGGATCGCCTCGAGCTCTGCTGTCGTATGGGCCATAGAGACGCCTTTCGTCCTTTGTCTGTTGTCGTCGACTACGCGCCAGTTGGTAGATTGCATCGAAGAGGCTCGCAATATGCGAAAACAATGCGGTATTGCCGACGAAGACGCAAACAATGCGCCTGTTTCATCTTCGCGGAAAAAACGCCGCAAAACGCATATTCGGCCCATGTCAGCTAGTCGCGGCGACCGGCGCGTCAAGGATGCGACAAAGTCGCACGCCGTCCATCGGCGCGCTCGTAGATCACACAGCCGACAAAGGCTCAAAAAAAGCCGCGCCTTTTCGGCGCGGCGGCGTCGGCCCCAAAGAGAGCGTCCTTTGCTCAGGAGCGCTTCCAACTCCCCTCGAGGGACTATCGGATTCACACATCGCGAAACGCTGCGTCGCGGGGGCGAGGAGGATATGCGAGGTCAGCGGCGTGATCGTCGGCCCGCCGTCGCCCGAAGCGGATGCGCCGTCCTTCTCCTCCGCAGTGGACGCCCCGCCTGCGCGCCGACGCCGCGCCCAACGACCGAACGCGCGAATTCGCGCGGCGCGGGCGGCGTCGGCCGATCGACGAACCGCCGATGCTCATGGTGCGATAGACGAGCGGCGCCGCACGCGCAGCGGCGGACCGAGCGTGATCGTTGCAAAAAGACATCGGATATGAAAGCTCTCGGCGCATTCGCCCGGCCGCCGCGGAAAAGCCGCCGAGCGGCCCTCGCGGCGCTGTTCGCCTGTCATATTCCCGGACGAGAATTCGACCATGCTGCGCCCGCTCCTTCTCCCCTTCACGCCGCGCTTCGTCGCGCTCACCCTCAGCGTCGCCGGTTTTCTCGGCTGCGTCGTCGCGTCGAAAGGCGACTGGTCGAGCGCTTTCTTTCTCCCGGCGCTCGTCTTCGGCGTTCTCGTCGCGCTCGGCGCGCATGATCTCTATCAGCGCAAACATGCGATTTTGCGCTCCTATCCTATTTCCGCGCATCTACGCTTTTTGCTCGAGAATGTCCGGCCGGAGCTGCGGCAATATTTTTTCGAGGACAATAAGGACGGTCGTCCCTTCAGTCGCGACAAGCGCGCCATCGTCTATCAGCGCGCCAAGATGGACATGGACAAGCGGCCCTTCGGCACGGAGATCGATGTTTACGAGGAGGGTTTCGAATGGCTGCGTCACTCAATCGCGGCGCAGACCGTCTCGCGCGAACATTTTCGCACGCGCGTCGGCGCCGATCTTTGCGCGCAGCCTTATGACATATCGCTCCTCAATGTTTCCGCGATGAGCTTCGGCGCCTTGAGCGCCAACGCCATTCGCGCGCTCAATCTCGGCGCGCGCAAAGGCGAGTTCGCGCAGGACACGGGCGAAGGCGGCTTCAGCCCCTATCACGCCGAGAGCGGCGGCGACGTCGTCTGGCAGATCGCCTCCGGCTATTTCGGCTGCCGCACGCGCGAAGGCGGTTTCGACGCGGAGAAATTCGCCGCGGTCGCCGCGCAAGAGCAGATCAAGATGATCGAGGTGAAATTGAGCCAGGGCGCCAAGCCCGGCCATGGCGGAATGCTTCCGGCCGCGAAAGTGAGCGCGGAGATCGCGCGCATTCGCGGCGTGCCGATGGGCGAGGATTGCGTGTCGCCGGCGGCGCATACCGCCTTTTCGACGCCGATCGAGCTGCTGCAATTCCTCACGCGGCTGCGCGAACTCTCCGGCGGCAAGCCGGTCGGCTTCAAGCTCTGCGTCGGCCAGCCTTACGAGTTTCTCGCCATCTGCAAGGCGATGCTGGAGACCGGGCTGCGGCCCGATTTCATCGTCGTCGACGGCAAGGAGGGCGGGACGGGATCGGCGCCGCTCGAATTCATGGATCATATCGGAATGCCGATGCGCGACGGCCTCGCTTTCGTGCATCATGCGCTGATCGGCGTCGGCCTGCGCGAGACGATCCGCGTCGGCGCCGCCGGCAAGATCGCGAGCGGCTTCGACATGGCGCGGGCGCTCGCGCTCGGCGCGGATTGGTGCAATAGCGCGCGCGGCTTCATGTTCGCTCTCGGCTGCATTCAATCGCTGTCCTGCCACACGGATCGCTGCCCGACCGGCGTCGCCACGCAGGATCCCTCGCGCGCCCGCGCGCTGGTGGTGTCGGACAAGGCCGAGCGCGTCCGCAATTTCCATCGCGCGACGCTGATGGCGCTCGCCGAGCTCGCCGCCGCGGCGGGCCTCGACCATCCGAGCGAATTCGCGCCGGAACATTTCTGCCGCCGCATTTCCGCGCATGAGGCGGCGAGCTTGGCCGATCTCTATCCGGCGCCCGCGCCCGGCGCTTTTCTGCGCGGCGAGATGGACGCGCGCTTTTCCGCGGCATGGCGCCGCGCGCGGCCCGATTCGTTTCGCGCCGCTCCGCTCGTCCCTTTCTCCTGAGCCGCGGCGACGCCGCGCAGCTTGTCAGACGCAGCGAATTCGCCGACGATCGCATCGATATCGCGTGCGCATTCCCATGGCCCGAGCGCATTCCCACGACCAATGTCCATGACGAGCGAGATCATCCCGGCGCCGTCCGCCATTGGACGCATCCGACACGGCTCGGCGAGCGATGGGACGCGCCGACTCGCCTTTTCAGGACTGCCGCGCGCTCGAGATCGGCGCGGGCGAGACCCGTGGCCAGCCCGCGCTCGATCGTTTCTCGCAGGATTTGACCGCGAGAGCGCGCGCCGGCGAAATGGCCCACATATCGGGCCGCGAGCGGAGGCGGATGACCCGAGCCGCCCTGCGAGCTCGACCAGACGTCGGAAAGCTCTTTATACTCGGTGGACAAAGAGCCACACGCGCAGCTCGAGCGGAAAAATGGCGCGCCGGTCGGGACAAATGTGTGAACACGTATATCATTGAAATATCGCTATGATGTTCGAGGGGGCAGCCGCAATGCCTCTGGCACGTCCGCCGTCTCTGGAAATATCAATTTAAATGTCGCACCGCCTCCCGGCGTTTCCTCCACGCCGATTTTCCCGCGCATATTTTCCATCAACTCCTTGGCGATGGCCAAGCCCAGCCCCGTGCCGGGCGTGGCTTCGCTCTTGCGCCAGAAGGGCTCGAAAATCATCTCGCGTTCGGCCAGGGCGACCCCCTCGCCGTGATCGATCACGGCGACTGTGGCTCCCGGACCGATGTGAACGACGACAACGCCGCCCGACGGCTCCGCGCGTAGCGCATTGTCGATGAAATTGGCGACGACGGCTTCGATCGCCCTGCGATTGCCGCGTGTGACGGCTCGAGGAGCGCAGGCTTCGAATTCGATCATTCGATCGCATTCGATGGCGAGCCGCAAGTAGAGAAAAACGACCTCCCGGACCGACGTCACGAGGTCGACTTCCTGATCGAGACCGACCTGCCGTTCCGTCAAGCGCGCGGCGACGAGCAGTTGCTCGACGATGGCCTGCAGTCGGCTCGCGTCGCTCAACAGGGCGCCTTTGACGGGCAGTTCTTCCAAATTGTCCAGTCTCGCGCGCAAGATCGCGATTGGCGTGCGCAGCTCGTGCGCGGCGTTGGCCGTGTAGCGGCGTGTCCGGGCGGCGCCGGCGGCGAGCCGCTCCAGAGCGATGTTAATCCCGTCGACCAGCGGCGTGATCTCGGCCGGGACCTCGCCGACCGGCAGCCGCCGATGCAGCATGTCCATATCCATGCGCGCCGCTTCGTCGGCGATTGCGCGCAGCGGCGTCAGCCCACGCCGCACAGCGAATAGTGCGGCCCCAGCCGAGATGAGCGCCGTCACGACGAAAAAGCCCGCCAACCGCCGAAAATCTGCGAGAATCGCGTAAAAGAGGTCGCTCAAGACGAATTTTGGAGAATAGACGGCCGCATGTAGCCGACCAAAAGGCGTCCGTACAGGTTCGACGAGGCCCCGCGGAGACAGCGTCGGATCGCCGGGCAAGGCGAAGTGCGTGTGCGTAGGGCTGATTTTGATCACGCCTGCCAGAGCCGCGATCAATTCTGGCGAAGAACCCGAGATCGCCTGGCTTCGCCCGGCGTCGAACACCGCTATTTTCAGGCTGGGAACGCGTCTCGCCTCGTCGCGCAGTTCGGGGATCGGATCGATGCGCAGAGAGCCTTCGTCGTCGCGCACGAGCGATGCAACGACGAGCTGGATCATTCGCGCGGAGGCTAGCTCGTCCGCCGTCCTGCCGAAAGCTTCGAAGGCGCCGACACCGGCAAATCCCAGGATGATCGTGACGATCCACCCTGTCGCGAAGGCGATGAATTGCGAAACGACCAGATAGCCGACGACGCGATTGGCGAGCGAGGGCGCCATACGTTAGGCGGTGGACCGGGGCTTCGCCTTGGCGATCATGTATCCGAGCCCGCGCGCCGAATGAATTTCGACGCCCGCGCCGAGTTCCGACAGGCGCGAACGAACTCGCGAGACGAGCGCGGTCAACGCATGCTCATGGACCTCCGCGTCGAGCCCGTAAATCCCCGACAGGAGCCGCTCTCGCGGCACGACGCAGTCGGCGCGTCGAACCAAAGCCTCGAGTAGCGCCAGTTCTCGGCGCAAGAACAATACGGGACGGTTCGCAACCGACACCGTCCGCATGTCGAGGTCGAAGGACAGCGCCCCGATGATGATCGGCGGAGTTCGACCGCCTCCGGGCCTTCGCAGGCTGGCGCGAATGCGCGCCATCATCTCGTCGAGGTTGAACGGCTTCGTCAGATAGTCGTCGGCCCCGGCGTCCAGACCTTCGATCCTGTCGTCGATGGAGTCGAGCGCGGTCAGCATCAGGATGCGGCTGGCCGGGTGCAGGCGGCGGATATGCGAAATCAGAGACAGGCCGTCGCCGTCCGGTAGCCTGCGGTCCAGCAAGGTCAAGGAATAGGAGTTGCTGTCGAGCGCGATTGACGCCCCTTCGATCGTATCGACTCGATCGACCGCAAAGCCCGCCCGTTCGATCCGGCAGGCGATTTCGCTCGCGAGTTCCGTATAATCCTCGACCAACAGAATTCGCATGGGCGCCGCTCCCAGCTTGTCCTGCGTTCGGCGTTCGGCCAATCCAGACCAACTATACCGTCGCGCCGCTATTCATAACCAGGGTCACCCTGTTGGCAATAGGGCTCTGCGGGATCGGAAAAATGGAGACGATCACGAATCGGAGAAGACTGTGGCGCCCAAGACACAGTCTCCCGTTTTCTCGATCACCCTGCCAACCATGAGGTTCGCATGACCTTTCGCGTCTAGTGTCGTGTGTAGACGACCGCTTGAGGTCCCGGATTTGGGGGCAGAACTCACTCGATCGAGAAGGCTCCCGGTTGGGAACGAGCGTGATGGTCCAGGGCGAGCGCGAGCAGAGTGACAAAGTGCGCGGAGGGCGGCTTTCGGCGCGTCCGGCTGTCGCCTGCTTGGTGGCGCTGTTCGTCATTTTGCAAGGCCTTGCGTCCGTCGGGTCCTTCTTCGTCCGCCGCGGCGATGGGCCGGCGAATGCCTTCTTCTCCACAGTCGCGTTCTGCGCGGCCGGTTCGCCTCATGAAAAGGCGCCGTCGCAGCAGCCCATACATTCTCAATGCTGCGTTCTTTGCGGAGCACGCGACTATGACGGCGCCTCGGTCGCCGTCCTGACGCCCGACTCCCCGACGACGGCACCGGCGGCGGCGCCAAGTTTGATAGCGACAAATTTTGTCGGAGCGCCTCCGCCGCCGGTGTCCGGCTGGGCCAGTTCCTGGTCGTCGCGCGCGCCACCGTCTTTCTCCTGACCGACTGCAGGCGGCCGCAGGGCCGCGCCATGTTCGTCCCAATCTGCGTGGCGGCCAGCGCGCCGTCTCAGGAGAGCTTGATATGTTCCGTTCGATCTTGTTGCGCGGCGTTTCCGCCGGCGCGTTGGTTTTCGCGTTTTTTCCAGTGATTTCGGCTGCGCAAGAGGCTTTGCCCGCGATCGACATCGCCGCCGAGCGGGGCGGCGCCGCGCCCGCCGGCGCCGGACCATCCGGTCGCGGCGCCAATGGCGAGGGAAACGGAACCAGCTATACGGCGGCGAAGGCGACGTCGGCGTTGAAGACCGACGCTCCGATCCTCGATACGCCGCGGTCCGTCCAGGTCATTCCCAAGCAGGTGCTGGAAGACAATCAGGTCTTGAATACGCAGGAGGCGGTCAAATTCGTCAGCGGCGTGCAGACCGCCCCCGGCGTCTATTACGATAATTTTCTCATTCGCGGATTCGGCACGGGCGGCAATGTCTACCGCAACGGACTCAAGTTGTTCACGGTCTCTGGAGCGGAAGATCCGGCCTTTATCGATCGTGTCGAAATCATGAAGGGCCCGGCCGCCATGCTCTATGGCCGCATCCAGCCCGGCGGCCTCGTCAATTTCGTGACCAAGAAGCCGCAGGAGGAGGCCGCCCGCAGCGTCGAGGAGCAATTCGGCAGCTGGGGGCTCGCCCGCACTACGGTCGACGCCACCGGTCCGGTCACTCTCGACAAGTCGCTGCTCTATCGCGTGATTGGTGTCTATGACCACGCCGATAGTTTTGTCAACTTCAAGCATCGCGACAATGGCTCGGTCTTGACCGCCGTGACCTGGAGGCCGACGACGCAGTTCGAGGCCAATGTCGGATTCGAATACAATAACCTCTCGACAACCAATCGCGGCATCTACGGTCAACAAATCCCCGCGCTGGCTCTTTCCTACAGAGTGCCGTGGCTGACCGGTCGGCCGGCCAATCTGCCGCGCAATTGGACGCAGAACGTTCCCGGCATGTACGACAATCTCCCGGATGTGATGGAGCGCGTCCTCGTTTCGGCGGACTGGACCTACCATTTCAACGATCAATGGAAGGTGACGAACAGGGCGCATTATCAACATGTCGATGAAATGCAGCATATCGTCATTTCGCGCGGCTTCGATCTCGCGACGGGACTTATGAACCGCAAGGTGACATGGAACCGGTTCTATCGCGACACCTGGTCGCTCAATCTCGATCTGAGCGGGAAATTGGAAACCGGTCCTTTCGAACATAATTTGCTGTTTGGTTTCGACTTCTATGATCACAGGCAAGTGCTCAAGGGAGACAATCCAAACGCAAGCGCCGCTCAGCCGATTCCGTCCTTCAACATTTGGGCGCCCTATTATGGCGATATCGGCTATTCGGCTATCCAGGGTCAGATCGGTCAGGCGTCGGGCAACATCTTGCAGCGCGTCAAGCAGCAGAACTTCGGCTATTACGTCCAGGACGATATCTCCTATGACGACTTCATCCATTTTCTGATCGGCGGCCGTTACGACGTCGCGTTCGACGCGCAGTCGGAGATTTTCGGAACGCAAGCAGGCTCGACCTGCTTTCCAGCTTGCGACGGCCACTACAATCCCTCGTGGAAGGGGAATCCGACCGAACGCAAGATTTCGCCAAACGGCGGACTGTTGATCAAGTTGACGCCGGAATATTCGATCTACGCCAGCTATTCGGAGTCGTTCGGCACGTCCAACGCCGCCGCGGTGAGCGCCGACGGCAGGCCGTTCAAGCCGCAGGAAGGGCAACAATATGAATTGGGGGCGAAAGCAAGCCTCTTCGGGGGAAAGGTGACGGCTTCGGTCGCGGCCTTCGATCTCTATCTCAAGAACGTACTGGCTCCCGATCCCTCACGCCCCAATACGATCTATCAGGTCGCGACGGGCAAGGTGCGCAGTCGCGGCGTCGAACTCGACATCGCGGGCCAAGTGACCGACAATATCAGCCTGATCGGCAGCTACACCTACGACGACGCCATCATCATCGAAAACAGCACCACAGGGACCGGCGCGCTTCTCGGCAAGCGTTGGGCGGGCGTGCCGCGCCATGCGGGCAACCTATGGGCGAAATACGACACGGCGCCCGGCCAGAAGGAGGGGTGGGCGTTCGGCGCCGGCTTCTACGCCAATGGCCTCCGTCAGGGCAACAACACCAATTCCTATCAACTGCCCGGCTATGTCACCTTCGACACGATGATCGGCTATCGGACGGTCGTCGAAAACTTTCCCGTCGAGGCGCAACTCAACGTCAAGAACATCGGCGATGCGAAATATTTCGAAGCTACCGATGGCGGGCTCAACGCTTATTACGGCCAGCCCAGAACATTCATCGGATCGTTGAAGGTGAAATTTTGAGAGGGCGTCATGACGGAAGTCGAACTGCCCCGGCTTTCCCTCTTCGCGAGGAGGCCGGTCGCCCTCTCCGGTTCGCGCAAGGTCTGGCTGACGATCCATCTCTGGATCGGCCTCGCGGTGGGGCTGTTTCTATCTCTGATCGGCGTCACCGGCTCGGCCCTGGTGTTCTTTCACGAGATCGACGGGTGGCTGACGCCGGCGCTATCGATCGCCGATGCGCCGCCGCAGGGCCACGCCGCCTGGCGTACGCTCGAGGACATCACGGCGGCTGCGAAAAAGGCCGTTCCCGGCGAGCCGACCGGTTTCTTCGTCTATTATCCAAACCATCCGCGCAAAGCCTTCTGGTTCTTTTTTCCTCTGCGTGCGACGGAGGACGCGCCGACCGATGTCGTGAACGTCTTCGTCGATCCTCATACGGCGACAGTGACCGGCGCGCGGCTGCATTATTCCGGCCGCAATCCCTTCGAGAACAGCCTGACCGGCTTCCTGTTCAAGCTGCATTATGCGCTGCTCATGCGCGATCACGGCATGCCGATCGTCGGCCTTCTGGCCATCATCGCGCTGATATCGACAGTGACCGGCATTGTCTTGTTGTGGCCGCGCAATGGTAAGTGGCGGAACGCTTTTGCGCTGAAATGGCCGGCGAGGGCGGAGAGATTGAACTATGACATTCATCGGCTCGTCGGAATGTTTTTCCTTCCTGTCGCTCTGGCAGTCATCGTTTCGGGCGTCTCGTTCAATTTACCTGAGCAATTCAACGCCATTGTGGAGGCGTTCTCGCCGATCACCAAAATCGAACGCTTGCGTTCCGCGCATGGAACCGAAGGGCCGACGACGCTCGACAAGGCCTTTGCCGCCGCCGCCTCGAGATTTCCGGATGGGAGAACAGAATCCTTCAGTCTTTTGCGGCCCGACGGACCGTATGTATTCAAGCAGATGTTTCCGATCGGCTGGGGGCTGGAAGGCCGCCGAACGATCTACATAGATCGATATGGCGGCGACGTGCTGCATGTGAACGATCCGCTCGCAGGCGACGGCGACGGCTTCATGGCGTGGCAATGGCCGTTGCACTCCGGCTACGTAATGGGCTGGCCGGGCCGTATAGCGGTTTTCCTTTTCGGCCTGAGCTGGCCGTTGGTCTTCTTCACTGGCGTTGTACGTTGGCTGCAGAAACGGCGAGCACATCGCTTGGTCGAGCGAAAGGCGGTTGCGTGAACCGCCAACGAATAGATGATACCGCAATGTCTTTCATAGCGATCGGAGGATGAGCGTTCCAATTTTCAGGGGCGTCGATTTTCTATTCTCTGGCCGTCGCCGATCGCGGCAGTTTCAGCCGGGCGACAGAAGCGATAGGTACGCGACAATCCGCTGTCAGCCGTCGCGTTCGCTCACTGGAACACGAGCTCGGCGTATTTCTCTCCGAACGGCGTCCGCCTGACGGTCGCAGGACAGAGTTTCTCGATCGAACGCGGGTAGCCTTTGCCGAAATCGATCGAGCGATGAGCAATGCAAAGTCTGTGCGGCGCGGCATCGACGGCGCGCTTGGCATAGGATTCCTTCCGTCGCTCGTTCCCCGACATCTGGACGACCAACTGCTCGAAGCCTATCGCGGCAGTTATTCCGATGTAGCGATCGAGATTTTCGAAGGCGCAGTTCGCGATGCTCTTTCAGCGGGGCATCGGCGTGGCGTTTTGTGTCGAAGGAGCCGCCACCGCGCAATGCGATACGGAATCGCTCTGGGCAGGAAGCGTCCATGCGGCGCTTCCCGAGACGCATCCGCTCTCGGGCTGCGAGGTCGTCGAGTGGGAATTCTTGCAAGAAGAGCACTTCATTCTTGGGTACGACGCGTCAGGTCTCGCGCTCGACAGACTGGTGGCCGATCGTATCGCGGAAACCGGAGGGCGAATGTCTTACGTCGCTCGTGACATTTCCCGAAACGCTGTCAGGCGGCTCGCTGCTCTGCATTTCGGCGTCGCGTTGGCGAGCGACGCATGCGTCCGCATCGGATATGCTGGCGTCGTTTTTTGACCGATGCAGGGAGAGAACGACCGACTGTCTTTCTGCGTCGTCTGGCTTCCGGGGAACGATAATCCGGCGCTACGGCGCTTCCTCAGTCTGGCGCGCTCTATGTCGACGGAGCGGCGGGCGTCGCGGACATAGGCCGGTTTGCGGTGAGCACGAGTGAGTTCGGCGCGCCGTCGATCCGCTCCCTACATCTGCAGATAGGCGCATCACGAACGACGATCGATTTGCAGATCGCCAGCGCAATGAGCGCATTGTGGACGAATCCGAGCAATGTGCGCCGGCGCGCCGACGAGATTGGATTCCATGTTCTTCGATCTGCGTCCGCCATGCACGAATACCGCACGTCGCCGTACGAGAGTTTCCCTCCTGTGGCGACGCGAACGCTCTCGCACCGACGTTTTTCCGGCGCCTATTCGACACGGCCGTTGACGAATGACGCCGCCTTCATGTAGTATTATAGCGTAGATTAGCGTAGTTCTGGAAGAATGTGCAGTTGATGGCAAGATAAAGCGAACTGACGTTCGCGCCTCGCTGCGCTCGTAACTGGTTGTCTGCACATTGGTTTTTGCAGGCTACAAATGCGCAGGCATGATACGGCGCGATGTGTCGCGGTTTTCGCCTGAATCGAATTTGTTCGTATTTGCAGCATGATAGAGACGCACGTTCGAGAGGCGCGACGTGGCATGCCTCGCCGATTCTACGCTACAGTCGGTATTTTCGCGCCTGACTGCGATCGGAGCTCGAGGGCCGTTGCGCAGACCGATTTCACCGCCGATCGTCTCGCCATGGCGAGCGACGACAGAGACGAATTCCACATTCGACCCGGCCGGTCCCGAACTGGCGGAAGGAGCGTTCGTCCGCGCTCACTTTCCTTCGTCCGACAGGTCGAGATCGCCGTCCAAAAGGCCGGTGGCAATCCCAGCCGGATCGATTGAGGTCCGGCGTTGGCGGACGGCCGGAAAGGAGAAGGAAGCGGCCGGTTCAACGCGCGGGGACGAGGCGCGAAGGTGGCGGCGTCGCTGCCGAGAGACGGCGGCGGCTGGCAACGCGACTCCGCCGGACGGTTTCGATCGCGACGCGTCGTCGTCAAGGCGCGGGTCGTGAAGCTCAACCGGCAACGCGGAACGCGCGGTCCAAAAATGCACGGCGCCGCGAGCAAGGCCGTCGACGCCCATCTCCGCTATCTCGAACGCGATGGCGTCACCCCCGACGGCGAGAAGGGCCACGCCTATTCCGCTTTCGAGAACGAGGCGGACGGTCGCGCCTTCGTCGAACGCGGGCGCGAAGATCGCCACCAGTTCCGCTTCATCGTCGCGCCGGAAGACGCCAGCGACATGGCCGACCTGCGAGGCTTCACCCGCGACCTCATGCGGCAGGTAGAGAAGGACCTCGACACGAGCCTCGACTGGATCGCTGTCGACCATCACAACACCGGCCATCCTCACACCCACATCATCGTCCGGGGCGTGCTCGACGACGGCCGCATCCTC
>NZ_WOVC01000048.1:0-17030 GCF_011378635.1 Methylosinus sp. RM1 | reverse complement strand
ATTTTTTCATTGCGCGCGCTGGGGCCCCGTGTCCGCACAAAAAAACCACAAAACACCCGCCCCACCGCGCGCGGTTCGGTTACCACCCCACCCCCCACGACTCTCGGTTCGATCATGGCCGACAGCGAGGACAATGGGCTCACCGACGCCGCGCGTCTTCAGCAGCCGATCGCCCGGCTGCTGCGTCCGCTCGTGCGCCTGCTCATTCGCTATGGGACGACGTTTCCAGCGCTGTGCGATCTCTTGCGCGAGCTCTACGTAAATGTGGCGGTTCATGATTTCGTTCTGCCCGACAAGGAGCAGACCGACAGCCGCATCAGCCTGCTCACCGGCATTCATCGCAAGGAGGTCCGGCGCCTGCGCGAGGCCGGCGCTCCGGTGCGGACCGTTCCTGCCAGCGTGTCGCGCGCGTCGCAGATCGTCGCGCTATGGCTGGGCGATCGGCGCTTCGCCGATAAGAAAGGCGCTCCCGCGCCGCTGCGGCGCGCCGGATCGAGCGGGCGCGGCCCGACCTTCGAAGCCCTCGTCGAGGAAGTGACGCGCGACGTGCGGCCGCGCGCCATTCTCGACGAATGGCTCGACCGCAAGATCGTGTCGATCGACGAGGATGGACGCGTCGCGCTCGGCGAGGCGGCGATCGCGCCCAATAGGAACGACGAGCGCCAGCTCTATTATTTCGGCCGCAATCTCCATGATCATATTGCGGCGGCGGCCGCCAATATCGCTCACGAGCCGACACGTCTCGATGAGACGGCGCCCTTCATGGAGCGCGCCGTTCATTACGAGGGGCTTTCGGAAGCGAACGCGCGGCGGCTCGAGGCGCTGTCCCGCGAGCTGGCGATGCAAGGGCTGATCGCAGCCAATCGCGAGGCGCAGACGCTGCAAAAGAGCGGCGAAGACGGACATTGGCGCTGGACCTTCGGCGTCTATGTATATCGAGAGGAAGAGCGGCCGCCGCGAGAGCCGGCGAAGGGACAAAAGGGCTCCCGCTCGTGAGCGCGTTCCGACATCCGACGCGGCGGCGCTTCGCGGCGCTTCTCGCCTCGCTGCTGTCCTCCGCCATGACGCGCGCGCACGCCGCCGGCGACAAGCCGAGAGACAATGGCATCGGCGGAACCGGCTATCTCTCCGCCATTCCCGATCGCGACAATGGCATAGGCGGAACGGGAATCGTCGGAACCATTCGCGCATTCGGCAGCATCATCGTCAACGGGCTGCGCGTGTCCTATCCCGCAGACGCCGAGGTGCGCATCGACGGCCGCCGGGCGCGCGTCGGCGATTTGCGGATCGGCCATGTCGTGTCGCTGGTCGCAATGCGCGACGGCGATAAATTCACGACGACGAAAATTCAGATTCTGCGCGAAGTGGTCGGGCCGATCGAGCAAGTCTTCGACCATGGCCTGCGCGTTCTCGGGCAGAGAGTCGAATTCGCCCGCGGCGCGAAAATCGAGGCGGGCGCGTTTTCGGTCGGGCGGCGGGTCGCGGTGAGCGGCCTGCGCCTGCCGAATCAGACCATTGTCGCGAGCCTCGTCGAAAGCGCCGAGCCCGGCGCCGCTCAGCTCGTCGGCGTCGTCACCCGGTCGTTCGATGGACGTCTCGCGATCGGCGCGCAGCCGCTGTCGGGCGTCGCGGAGGCCATGCTCGGCCAGCGAGTTCTGGTGCGCGGCGCCGAGACCCATGGCGCGCTCGACGTGACGTCGACGGCCGCCGACGTTTGGCTGCCGCGCGGGCCCAGCGATTTTCTCGTCGAGACCTATCTGGAGCGTCATGGCGCCACGGTCAAAACCGCGAGCGGCGCAACGCTCGACGGCGGGCGCGCTCTCCCCTTCCAGGGCGTCGCGCGGGCCGTCGTCCGCATCGATACGACATCGGCGGGCGCATGGTCCATCCGCTCGCTGCGGACGAGCGAGACGCTCGGCAAGCGCGGCGCCGCCGAGGAGCCGCGCGCGGGCTCGCCGTTTCCGAACGCTCCGAGCCGACCTGCGGAGCCGCAGACCGCCCCCGGCGTCGAATTTCCGTCCGGCTTCGGCGGTCCAGACGCGCCGCGCGGCTATGGGACGCCGTCAATTCCGAGCGATCCCGTCGGTCCGAGCTTTCCGGGCGGTTTCGGCGGCGGCGGCAGGCCGGGTCCCGGCGGCCTCGGACGACCAGGGCGATGAATGCCGCGAGGCGCGCCGCCTTCGACATCCGAAAGCGGCGGCGCAGACAGGCGCCGGCGCGTATCGGCGATGACCAGCGCGACGGCGCGGGAAAAGCCGCGGAGCTCGCCCTCGCACCGTCCCCGCCCGCCGCCGGACGCGCGGCCCTCGGCGGCGGGCCCGAAAGACGCGCAGATCAATCGCGCTTCTGATAGACGAGGAAATATTGCCGCGGCAGGAAGTCGTGCTTCTCGACCAGAGAATAGCCGGCGGCTTCGAGCTCCTTCGTCACTTTCTCGGGCGGAATTCGGTGTTCCACGGGCGGGCCGTCCGGCGAGTCGACCTTGAAGTCGATGATCGCCAATCGTCCCTTCGGCCGCAGCGACGATTTGAGCGCGGAGAAATATTGCGTGCGATTTCCGATGTGATGATAGGTGTCGACGACGAGAGCGAGGTCGACGGGCTCGGGAAGATTCGCCTTGTCGGGACTGGACTGTACGGGCGTGAGATTGGCGAGGCGCTCGCGCGCGGCCCTTTCGCCGAGATAAGCCACCATATCGGGCTCGACATCGGCGGAATAGAGCTTGCCGTTCGGAATGCGCTTGGCGATCCGAACGCTGAAATAGCCGGTGCCGGCTCCGATATCCGCCACGCGCGCGGCGCGATCGAGATGCAGCGCGTCGACGACCTTCTCCGGCTTCTGCCAGGCGTCGCGCTCTGGATCGTCGAATTTTTTCGCCCATTTCGCCGCATCGTCGAAGCGTTTGTGAAACGCCCCATCGGAAGAAGGGCCGGCATGATCGCCGTGACGGCCGCCTTTGCCGCCATGCTCCATCGGCGCCGCGGTCTGCGCGAGCGAGAGAGGCCCGACGGCGCCGACGCCGATCAGCGTGAAAGCGGCGACCGCCGCGCGAATGGCGTTATTCATCTTTTCTCCCCTTCGAGATCGAGTGTCGTCTGTCATGGTCCTCATTGGCTTGCTCGACCGCATAGATGTCGCCCGTTCGCACGGAGGGCGGCGTCATTTTGTCTCCTGCGGAAGCGCCGCCGTCGCATATCGGTCAGGCCGCTCGTCGCGTCCTTCGATCCATCGATAGGCTTGCCAGGATTTGCCGCAGTGAATGGCGCATTGCCGACATTGTTCCAGTCCGATCCGCGCCGCCCTCCCCTTGCGAACCCAATGCTCGAGCAGCGCGCGCGCCGTCTGCGGCGTTATGTCGAAATGGCCGGCGACATCGCTGACCGTCGCCTCCTTCCGAGACGCCAGAAAATCGGCGAGCTCCATGAGCATCAGACTTCGACGCCCGCGTTCGCCGGGACGGTCTTCGACCGTGGCCCGACATAGAAGCTCGCGGCGCCGAGAAGGATGAAATAGGCGAGGACGCCGATGATCCATGCGGCGGATGAAGAAGGATGCGATGCGAATGTTCCGATCTGGTAGAAGAGGACGGCGGCGCCATAGCCGAGGCTGAGCGTCCAGAACACCATGAAGCCGGTCCATCGCCGGCTCGTCTCGCGAGCGGTCGCGGCCGTGGTCGAGATGCACGGATAGCACAGCAGCAGGACGAGATAGGCGAGCGCTCCGACTTTGCCGTCGAAGCGCGTCGCCAGCGCGGGAGCGAGTCCGGCCGCGGCGCCATGCAGGCGCACCGGCGCGCCGATCCCCACCAGCGCGGCGAGATTTCGCGGCACGGTCATGGCGGCGCGATACAGCCTTTCCCGCAAATCGAAGCCTCCGCCCGCCACGGGCGCTGTGAGATGCGCGTCTGCGCTCGGCGCAGCGGCGCCTCGCCGTCTCTGGCGCTCATGCGCCTGCTCGGCCGTCGGCGGCGGCATATGCTCCATCGCCTCGTGTTTCGGTTCGGCGGCATGAGCCGGCGCGGGCGGAGCCGCGGCCGCGCGCTCGGCCGCGGCTCGCGCGCGTTCCGCGGCGATGGCCGCGCGCGCGCGCTCCTGGGCCTCGGAGACGCTCGGCAGAACTGCGGAATCAAGGCGGGCCATGCGCCTGCGCGTGGCCTTCGCGCCGACGCCTTCGACGCCGCCGGCGAGCGGATGCGCGCCGCCTAGCGGATCGATCAGGAAGAGAGCCCGCCGATCGTCTCGCGCGAGACTCCATTTGGCCTCCGCCACCGCCGCGGCGAAAGCTTGCGCCGTGGCCGCGCCGCGCCAGAAGGCGGTGATGCGCGCTTTCGCCTCCGCCTCGTCGAGCGCATTGTCCAGCTCGGCCTCGCGCTGCTGCGGCTCGGCGCTCCGGCTCTCGGGGCTCGGCGTCTCCGCTTCGATCGCTTTCGCTTCCGGCGGACTCGCATTCGCGGCGGCGGCGTGCGCCGCTACGGGCGCGTCTTCGTGACGCTCCGGCGAGGCCGATGGCGCGTGCTGGGCCTGTTCCAGATAGATCGAGCCGAGCGTGCTCACGATCACGACTTTGTGCAGCACGCCAGTCAGCAGCGCGACGGTCGCCGGCCAATTGTCCTGCGTGACGCCCATCGGCGCCAGGATCGGCGTGATCGCGCGGCCGCCCGCCGCGAGCATCGACTGCTCGATCGGCCTGCGATCGAAAGAGCCGTCCGTTCCCCAGGCGCTCAGAATCTTCACCAGAAACACCAGCGGTATGATGTATTTGCCGACCTTGAAGAGGAACATCTTCAGCCGGATCCAGGAATTGATCAGCACATTTCGCGGCTTCGGCCAATGATAGGAGGGCAATGTCAGCACATGCAGCGAGCGCTCCTCGGGCAGCAGGCTGAATTTCATCAGCAGCGAGGTGAGCATCGCGAAGAGAATGCCGAGCAGATAAATACCGAAGACGACGAGCTGCCCCTGCGCGGGAAAGAAGGCCGCGGCGAACACAGTGTAGACGGCGAGGCGCCCTCCGCAGCTCATGAACGGGCTCATCAGCACCGCCACGATGCGATCGCGCGGTCGCTCCATCGTACGCGTCGCCATGATCGCCGGCACATTGCATCCGAAGCCGACGACCATCGGAATGAAGGCGTTGCCCGGCAGGCCGAGCGACTTCATCAGCCGATCCATGACGAAATTGGCGCGCGACATATAGCCCGACTCTTCGAGCATGGACACGAAGAGGTAGAGAAAGCCGATGATGGGAATGAATGTCACCACCTGCAGCAGGCCATTGCCGAGCCCGTCGGCCAGTATCGCGGTCAGCCATTTCGGGCTGCCGATCTCGCCGAGAAGATAGCGCGGCCCCTCGACGAAAAAGGTCTCCGACATCATCACGAAGAAGGGCCGAAAGGCGCGGCCGAGCGCGATGGTGAACCAGAACAGGCAATACATCACCGCGAGGAAGATCGGAATGCCGAGAAAGCGGTTCAGCACGATGCGGTCGATGAGATCGGAGGCGGCGACGCGCGTCGACGGGCGTGCGGCGAGCGCCTCCTCGGCGAGGCCATGCGCGAAACGATAGCGAGCGTCCGCTATGAGCGTGTCGGGATCGCTCTGCGTCTCGCTCTCTATTTTTTCGACGAGACGCGCCTGTGTCTCTCTGACCTGCGGCGCGACCTTGCTCGCGGCGAAGCCGTCGCCCTCGAGCAAGCGAAGCGCCAGCCATCGCGGATCGAGACCGCTCGATTGCGTCGCGCCAATCTCGCGCGCCAATTCCGCAATCGCGTTCTCGATGGCCGGGGGATAGTCCAGCGAGAAGCGCGACGGCGTCCTTTCACGGACCCATCGCTCGATCTCGGCCTCGAGACCGTCCAATTGCTTTCGACGCGTCACGACGACCGCGGCGACGGGACGATCGAGGCGACGCCGCACCGCCTCCGCATCAATGCGCGCCTCGCGCTCGTCGAGGTCGTCCATCACATTGAGGACGACGGCCACAGGCGCGGCCATTTCCAGCAGTTGCGTCGTCAGATAGAGCCCATGCTCGAGATTGGACGCGTCGATGATATTGATGACGACATCTGCTTCGCCGGAGAGAATGTAATCGCGCGCGATGCTCTCATCGACGGCGGACGCTTCGTCATGCGCGTCCAGCGAATAGATTCCCGGCAGATCGACGACGCGATAGCTCCGGCCCGCGAAATCGAATGCGCCGACCTTCTTCTCGACGGTGACGCCTCCCCAATTCCCGACGCGCTGATGGGCGCCGGTCAGGCCGTTGAACAGCGTCGTTTTGCCACAGTTCGGATTGCCGACGATCGCGATCGTGACGGCGTTCTCCGGCTCGGGCGTCGCCGGCGCGTCGATACGCTCGACCATCAGCGCCGAAGCTTCGTCGCTGCGCAGGCTCAAATCTGCGCCGCGCACGCGAATTTCGACGGGATCGCCGAGAGGCGCGACGCGGACCACCGTGAATTGGGCGCCCGGGGTGAGGCCCATCGACAGCAGCTTCTGCCGATGGGCCGCATTTCCGCGATCGAAGCCCGTGACTTTGCCCCGATCCCCGACCTTCAGTTCGCTGAAACCAATGCGCATCGTCGCCGCCTCGCGATGTCGAGCTCACGCCATGTTTCGTCAAAATCCGAAATTCAACGCCGTATTGAGTTCCCAAGATTGTCCCAGCTGAGGCCCGTTCAAACGCTGATAGACTGGCGCTCCCGCCTCGACAGCGATGCGAATCGGCTTCATGCCTTCGGATTTCAGGAGATATTCGAGGCCTCCGAGCAGCTTGACGCGTTCGCCGCCCTGATAGTCGGGAACCGTGCCCTGCTGCGCGCCCCAGATCAGCACGTCATGACCATGGATGCGGTCCCATATCGTGGCGGCCACGCGGCCGGTCGCTGCGAGACCGGAGGCGATATCATAGGCGCCCCAAGCCGAGATCTCGTTCGATAGTCCCCTGAGATAGCCGGACTGGTTCTCTCCGAGCGCTGCGCGTCCCCGATAGATGACGCCCCATGACCAAGCGTCCAGTTTTCCCCTATAGGTGAAGCCGAACAATCCGTCATAGGTCCCCGTTCCGAGCTGCAGCCCGTAATAGGCGCGCTTCTGGAAGAACACTCCCGACGGATGCATGTGAATGATCTCCTCGGAAATGCTTCCGGTCGGCAGGCTGAGGCCGAGATTCACATGTAGGTGATGAATGTCGTCCTCGTAGAGGCGGACGAGCCCCTGCAGCATTGTGTCGCCCCAACCCTGCGTCGCGGAATTGGTCGGGCCGAGCGGCGTCGATCCGTTCGGCCCCTTGAAGACCGTCATGGACATGTTCTTGTCGGACAAGGATCCCATGACCATGACGTTGAACCAGTCCGTGATCCCGAACATTCCGTGGAACATGTGCATTTGCATTTTCATATTGTCGGGAGCGTTTCGCAGCGTTCGCGTCGGATTGGCCGCAAAGAAGTTCGGCAGAGCGAAGACGCTGTTCGGAATCCAAGGAATCTGCGTCACCTGATAGGGCGCGATCGTCGAGCTCCCGACATAATTGCCCCGCATCACGCCATAGCTCGGCGTATAGGCGAAGCGCGCCTCTCCGGCGCCGACCATATGCGCGCCATAGACGCCCGCCGGCACGACCGTATGAACCTTGCCTTTGTGCTCTCCGTCATGCCCCTCTTTCCCGCCGCCCGCTCCCTCGTGTCCGGCCGCCCCTTTGTGTCTCCCCGCCGAGGCGTCGGCGACATGGCTCGCGCCTTTGCTTTTGCTCCCATGCATCCCGCCCGCGCCATGTCGTCCCCGCGCGCCCGCGCTCGCATGGCCCTCGCTCGCATGGCCCTCGCCGCCCTTCTGCATTCCGTCGCCGCCACGTCCCGCGGCGGCGACATTCGAAGCGAAATGATAGTTGATCCCGATGCGGGCGATGCTGCCGCTCATGCGCGGCGACGAGACGACAGAGCTGGTCCAATCCGCCGGCGCGCCATTGGCGCCGCCGAATGCGTTCGCGGCGAGCGGATAGGCTTGCGAGGCGGTGCGGACTTTTCCTCCGTCCAAGGAAAAATAGAGATATTCGGCCTTGAGGCTCCAATCGGGCATGAACATCCATTCGACGCCGGCGCCGGCGGTCCAGCCCGTCTGCGGCGTCAGAGTGGCGAGACTGCCGATCGCATTCTGTATCGGGAGGCCCGCCGCATTGGCGTAGAGAGACGACAGCGCGAGCTTGTGCTCGACCCCTCCGAAAGCAAAGCCGCCGGTGGCGTAGACCAGTAAAGTCGGGTCCACGAGATAGCCGAGACGTCCGCGAAGCGTGCCGAGATATTGCAGCGACGACGCTCCGCTCGCGGAATTGGAGAGAGCGTCGCCATTGACGAGGATGTCGCGAGCGAATGTCGCGCCGCCGCTATTTCGGTTTCCGGCGCCGACGCCCTGGAAATCGACCTCGACGCCGGCGACGAGCGGGCCGAGATATTCGCTTCGATAATTATAGCCGATTTGAACGCCGCCGAGGAACCCTGCGACGCCGCCGCCGGCCAGCTCGCCGTTTTGCGTCGCCCAGAATGGCGCGCGCATCGGCCACATCGCCGGATCCGTGAGATATTTTCCGGTGACTGCGGGCGCGGTCGCAAAGCCGATGGGGCCCGCGCTCGCCGCGACGCCTCCAGCGTCGAGGCCCGCATAATAGCCTTCCCATTTCGGAAGCGGGAGAATGGGCGCGGATTCGCGCAATGGAAGGTCGGCCGCCAAGGCCGTTCCGAAAGCGAACGCCGAAGCGCCCGCCGATAAAAGGATCAGCGATCTCATGGTCTCGCGCCTCGATGGAATGAATCTTCTGAAACGAATTGGATGAGCCCCGCGCGATCGCGCGAAATCGGCCGCGACAATTCATTCGGAGCGCGCCCATGCGCGCCTCGTCACGAATAGCGAGGACTGTCGGGAATTAGACGCGCGGCGGCGCTCTCGGCGATCCGCAGCTCATCCATCCGCAGCGCCGCAAATGAGCGACATGCGGCTCGAAAGAGATCGTCGACACATCGGATTTAGGCGGGACCGAGCCGGCGAAGCCGCACGGCTCGGCGATGACGTCGGCCGCCCCGTCGCGCGTTCCGGCGCTACAGAGAATGCAGCACCGGCAATGGTCGCGGCGCTCGTCGGCCGGGACCTGGTCGGCGCGCGGCGTCCCGCAGTCGGCGACCATTCGAAGCGACGACGCGCCACGCTCGGCGGCGGCTTCCCCGAACGCAGGAGCGACGGCATGAGCGAGGCTGCCGATTATGAAAAGACAAGCGATCAGCCCCGCGAAATTTGCGCGAGTTCGCCATCGTCGCCATATCCGCGGGGAGTCCATCGGAGAATCCGTAATGACATCGCTGCGGACATCATCACGGTCCGGCAAATGCGCGTCAATCGGCGTGAGCCCGTAGCACCTTATTGAAAACACACCGTCATCGGGAACCGCGATCACGCGTTGCATGGGAAGGAGCGCGCCTGGAGGCGACTCCGCGATGGGCGATTCGTCTTGCGGGGTCCGGTGCCGAGCCGATTTGCCACAGAATTGCCCCAGCGGCCGCCGCGACGCCCCAGGCATGTCACAAGTCTTTGATTTTATGGTACCGCCACCCCGACTTGAACGGGGGACCCCCAGATCCACAATCTGAGCCAGTCGGCCGCCACGACCCGACGCCAGCCGACAATAGCAAATAAATACAGTAATATATGCCGCCATAGCCACGTTGCCGCCGCTCCGAATTCGCGCTAATGTGGTTGCTAATTGGTAGCTGGAGGCGCGGCAATGGCAATCACGCTTCGCACGGTCGCGGCGCTGGGGCCGAAGGCTGTTGTTTGGGATGACGCGGTTAAAGGCTTCGGCGCTCGCCGCCAGACCAGCGACGCCGTGACCTATGTTCTCAAATATCGCGCAAGCGGGCGGCAAAGGTTCTACACCATCGGCCGCCACGGCTCGCCTTGGACGCCCGACACGGCCCGGCGCGAAGCCCGGCGGTTGTTGGGTTTGGTCGCCGCAGGGAAAGACCCTGCCCTCCCGCTTTCCGACGGGCTGGCGCTCCGAACCGTCATAGACACTTATCTCGACGTGGCGAAGGAACGGCAGCGCCCGCGTAGCTACCTCGAAACCGAGCGGCACTTGCGCGTTGCGTGGAAGCCGCTGCACGATATGCCGATTGCCGACATAGCTCGCCGGAATGTCGCCTCGCGTCTCGCCGAGCTTTCGGGCGTCACTGTCATACGAGCCCGCGCGGCACTTTCAGCTTGCTTCGTTTGGGCCATTCGCGAAGGGCTCGCCGAGGCTAACCCCGTCACCGGCACGAACCGACCGCCCGAGCCAACGTCGCGCTCGCGAGTATTGTCCGATGTGGAGCTTGCCGTGATTTGGCGCGCTTGCGGCGACGACGACTATGGTCGGATCGTTCGATTGCTTATGCTGACGGGCCAGCGCCGGGACGAAGTGGGCGCGATGACATGGGGTGAGATCGCCGGCGACGTTTGGACAATCCCCGGCTCGCGGACAAAGAATCATCGCGAACATACTCTGTCGTTGACGGCGCAGGCGCTCGCCCTGCTCCCCGAACAGCGCGAAGGCCGCGAGCTTGTTTTTGGCGCGGGGGCCGGCCCGTTCTCGGGGTGGAGCCAATGCAAAGCCCGCCTCGACGCGAGGGCGCTCAAGATGCTGCGGAAGGAAGACCCCGAGGCGGAACTCGCCGGCTGGCGATTGCACGATCTACGGCGGACCGCCGCGACTGTCATGGCCGATCGGCTCGGAGTCTTGCCGCATATTGTCGAGGCGGTGTTAAACCATGTGTCGGGCCATCGCGCGGGCGTCGCGGGGGTATACAATCGCGCCGCATACCGCGCCGAGATCGGTCGCGCGCTGGAAGCATGGGGCGCGCATGTCGCGGGGATAGTAGGGGCGAAGGCCGATGAATGACGTTGGCGGAATGTATTCTTTCCAGCTTGCTTCGGAAGAAGTGGAGCGTCGGCTTGGCGTTTCGTGGGGCGCGGCGCAAAAGACAGTGTTGGATTGGTGCGAGAGTGGCGCGCTTAGATTTGAAAACGTTGCCATGGGCGGGCCGAATGTTAGCTACAGCGATTTGCAGCGTTGCCTTGAAGCGCAAGCGTCTCACAACAAGATCGATAAGCCGAAATCTTTGACGCTACGTCGGGTCGATGGCAAGCAACCACGTATCATTGAGCGGCTAGAAAAAATGTTTCCCGACGGTGTGCCCGCGCCCGGCCTCGCCCCGCGTAAGGCGCTCAAGGCGGACTTGCTGCAATTGGACAAATCGCTAGAGCCATTGGACGAAGCCACACTCAAGAGTGCGATAGATTCGTACAATAGCCGTTTTCCGAATTGATCCGATCCGATTGTTTCGGAACGACGCGAACCGCCGGAGCGCGCATTCTCGCGACGTGAGCCCGACGCCGGGCCTAACCCGAAATCATCGGAGTTGCGAAAAATGCGCCTGCTTAATCAGCGGGAGGCTAGCGCCTTCCTGCGCCTATCTGAACGCACGCTTGAACGCCTCCGCCTCACTGGCGACGGGCCTCGCTTCGTGAAGGCGGGAAGACGTGTCGTCTACCGCGCCGAAGACCTTGAAGCATGGATTACCGAACGTCTTCGGCAGAGCACCTCGGAGGGCGGACGATGACCGATCCCAAGACCCCCGCTGTGCGAGCGGCCGGCGAGGCCGCGGTCGCCACGGAACTCGACAAGCTGGCCTCGGCCGAAACCGGAACGGCAGTTGCGACAACAACCGCGCCCCCGACGCTAGCCGAACTCGTGGCACAGTTCCGGGCGACGGAAAGCAACATCTCGGCGGGCGTCACTCTAAGCGTCGCGGCTCAAATCCGCTGCGGCGAGTTGCTTCAAGCCATGCAGGAACGTGTCGCCAAGGAAATCGGCTCAGGGCACTGGGGCGCTTGGGTTCAACTAAACTGCGGCGTCTCGCTACGGCAAGTGCAACGCTACATTCGGCGGGCGAAGGAGTTTCATGCTCTAGATCAAAAGGTTAACGACGGGGCGACATCCATGTCGCTTCTCGCGCAGGGCACATTGCTGAAGCTCGAAGGTGACGCGCAAAAGAAAAGGCGAACCGCGAGAAGATGATCGACGGCTATTGATATCCGTTGGCCGATACATTGTCGCCTGTGGCGGCTATATGCAATCGGTCGCAGTCATATTAGTCGCATTCATCGCAGTGGTGAAAGGGGCCGGGCATTCCGGCCCCTTTTTCATTTTTGATGCACAAAATCGACATAACACATTGATTTAAAATGATTTTATCGTTGACTATTGGCAGGACTGGTTCATAATACTTTACATAGGCTGGGAAAGGAGAATTCCATGGTCAAACAAAAATGCGAATATTGTGGCGATGAATACTCGCCGCGTCAGCACAATCAACGGTTTTGCGGTTCAGTGTGCTCTAACGCTTATCACCAAGCCGAGCGCCGCCGAGCGGTCGAGTTGCTGCGGAGCCAAACCTACTATGGCCGCGAGCTTGTAGGGGCGGCCGAAGCCGGGGGCCGATACGCGGCGGTCGGCGCGGTGAATCTCGGCGGGCCTTTGCCGCTTGCGGCGCATCAACGTGACCCTGTGCCTGCCGAGCCGACGATAGAGGGCAATCCGCTCACCTATGGCGAAGATGTTAGCGGGAGGGGACGATGAGCAATCACGAAATTCTCGTCAGATTCGAAGCGGCGCTTGACGAAGAGGTCATGCGGAAAATCGAGCGCCGCTGCGTCGAGCGTTGGTCGCTGCGGCAAATGCTGAACGTCTTTGAGCGGGGAGACGTGACGCGGCTCGAAGCCGCGTTGACGGTCGATATTCTCGACAAGGGCGAATTGACCGACCCGGTTTCGGAGTGCTTACGCCTCGCGATCCGCGATAAGGCGATGGCGCTGGTTGAGTGCGGGGAGGCGTGAATATGGCGCGATACATTTTGATCGCGGCCGTCGTGGGCCAGCCGCCGCGCGGCACTTACACGAAATATCCGCGCGGAACGACGATAGCGGACGCCGCAGAGAACGCACAGCCCGGCGATGTGGTTTGGCCCGCGCTCTGCGTCGTGCCGAATGCGGTGAACATGGCCCCGCTCGATAGCGCAGGGGCGGCCCTCATGCGCGGATCGGCGATTACCACGCTGGCGGCGGTCGCCGTGTCGTCGGCTGGCGGCGCGTGCGGAGAGAATGCCGGAGTGTAGGTGAGAACATATCATAAACAAAAGGACGCAGTCATGTCGAAACAGAAGATCGGAAGCGGCGGCAACGGCAAGGCCGTCAACGTCGGAATGGCCGCCGGGTCGCGCAAGGTGTCGGCGGTCGATCCGGGCGCGGTCTCGCGGATCGGAAACCAGGTTGTGGCGACGCAGCCCCGCCCGCTGGCGACGACGAAACCGGCGGCGGTTCCGATGGGAAATGAGCTTGCGAAGAACGTCGGGGCCGGATGTCCGGGCAAGGGTCGGACGGTTCATGCGACGGGCGCGCAGGGTCGGCACTGAGAAACGGAGGCGAACATGAATCGGGAACTAATCAAGCTTCAGTTAATGGCGCAGGGTATGCCCGAGTGGCGAGCCGAAATGATCGCGGCAGAGAAGGCTTGCGGGGCCAGTGCGGCGCGAGCCGACGCTCGGGCCTTTGCGAATATTCACGGCGGGCGCAACGGCCCCGAGCCTTCGGCCCAAGAGCGCGCCGAATGGGATCGCCGCGCGCAGGCGCAGGCCGAACAAGAAGCCCGCTGGGAAGCGGCGCGGGAAGAGAGCCGGCGGCGAGAGGCCGAGTGGCGGCGGCAGCGGGACACGATGGGGGTTTGAGCGATGAGCGACGCAGCAAAGACAACGCTAACGCCCGAACGCAGGGCGGAACTCACGGCGAAATATTGTCGGAAGCCGGCGGCCCCTGTGAAGGTGGTTGTGGACGAAGGCCGCGTAGTCGCGCCGGCGGCGGTTCGGGTTTCGCCGGCCGATCCGAATTTCCGGGGGAATGGCGGATTTGTTCGGATTGATATGGAGACGGCGGAACGTCAGCGGGCGCGGGCCGAGGCCGATAGGAGAGCCGAGGCTCGGCGGCGGCGGGAAATTGATCCGTTCAATTTCGGTCATTGGGGCGCGTTGGAGGATTGATGATGAAAGCGAATGCGCCGAAGGCCGAGGCCGATATCGACGTTCTTTTCCGTGACTGGACGGCGGCCGACGAAAAGGGTCGGAAGGAAATTGAGGAATGGGCGTTGGACGGGCTCAACGGCCGCCAACATAGGGACTTCGAAGCTAAGCTTTCGGCTTGGCGAGAACAAAACAGCAACACGGTGGAGGCTTCGGCTCCCACTCGGGCCGCGTCCCCTCGCGAACTGGCGAAAGAGGCTCGGGCGGCGTCGTCTCCGATAGCCGCCCCGACGGCTTCGGCTGTGGTTCCGGCTGCGGCGCCGTCGAGCGTTCGGCGGGAGATTGTAGAGCCGGCCGCGCCTGTCTTGATAAGCCGCAGCACGCCGGCCAACACGGCGCAGACGTTCGCGCAACGCCACACGATCGAGGGCGTTTCGAAGCTTCGGCGGCATAATCAAAGCTTCTGGTATTGGGAGAACGGCGCATATCTGCGGATGAGCGAAGAAACGGTAACGAAGCTTGTCTCAGACTTTTTATTGGGGGCCGGGGAACGCAATAGCGAGGGCGGCTGGACGTCGTTTAATCCAAAGACGCGCGATGTTAACGAGGTAATGCGGGCGTTGGAGAGCGCGACATACTTAAACGATGGCTTCGCCGCGCCTTGTTGGCTGCCGAGCGGTGAGCAGGCTGGCGAATGGCTTGTGTTTCGAAATGCGATTGTGAATGTGCGGACATTAGAGACGCGCCCGCATACGCATTTGCTTTGGGCACATGACGTGTTGGCGTTTGACTGGAAACCGACGGCCGAGTGCCCGATTTGGCTGAAGACACTCGAAAGCATTTTCCCCGGCGAGAAGGATGCACAAGACCTGCTTGAAGCATGGATAGGATACTGCATGACGCTCGATACGTGGGCGCATAAAGGAATGCTGCATTTGGGCGTGACACGCTCAGGCAAGAGCACAGTTCAGCGATTGATGGAAAAGCTTGTCGGGCCGCGCGGCTGGGTGTCGCTGGCGCTCGACAAATGGCTCGCGAGTGAGTTTTCGGCGCACGGTTTGATTGGTAAACGCTGCGCTTTCTTTCCCGATGTTCGGCTGAAAGAGGGAAAGATGTATGGACATAATTATGACCCCGGCGGAATGGAACACAAATCCGCACAGATGCTGTTGAAGATAACCGGCGAGGATAGTGTAAGCCTTCGAAAGATGCACGGAATGGAATTGATATTCGAGGGCAAGCTCCCGGCGAAGATCAATATGATTTCGAATGTGGTTCCGAATTTCAATGATGACATTCTCCCTAATCGGTTTTTGAAACTTCATTACAGGATCGATCAAGAAAAAGCGGGGAACATGGACCCGTTTCTAGGTCAGAAACTTGAGGCGGAATTGTCGGGGATCGCCGCGCGATGCTTGGCCGCGTATAGCGAAGTCAGGAGATGCGGCTGGTTCAAGGCGGCCGAGTGCGGGCTGGCGCTCGATCGGCAATTGGTCAGAGCACGTCATCCGCACTTGGCAATGATCGCGGAGTGTCTCGAGCCAACGGATGACCTTGCCGAACATGTGGTGAAAAAAGATGCGGCACGGGCTTGCAAGGCTTGGCTCGTGGAGAATGGCCACAAAACCTTGGCGGTGATGCTGAGAGACGAAGATATGGGCAACCATATCATTCCGCGCTTCGATCATTTCCAAGGTTTGCCGCCGAGGAATTGTTGGCGGCAATCAACCGATGGGAAGCGGCGCTGGGTCGGGCTACGCTTGACTGCCGAAGGTCGCCGTTTGGCCGGGATAGAAGAGTAAACGAAAAAACAGGACAAACACCACAAAGGCCAAACCAACAGGGGGCGGCGAACATGCTGTCCTATGGAAGTTTTGAGTTTATTTTCTTCAGTTCTCCCCTGTTTTTGGTGTTGGTGGTGTTGGTGCTGTTGTTTTGGGTTATGAGTCGAGAAAGAGAGATATAGAAATGTTGCTCGATCCTTTACCGCGAATAGAGCCGGCGCTCGAATTTGAAGACGCGCCCGCCATCGGTTCCGCAGGTTCGTCGCTGGAATTCCTTCAAGCGGTCTATTCCGACCCGGCCCAGCCGATGAGCCGCAGGATGCGCGCGGCAATCGCAGCACTTCCGTTTGAGCGTCCGAAGCTCGCCGTGGTCGCGAGCCTCGACGCGGGACCGGGGTTTGCGGCGCGCTTAGAGGCGGCGATTGCCAAGACCGCAGCAATGCGGGGCGGGGGCGGTCTATGCCCCGCCCTCCCGCAGCCTGCCGATTGTAGTGTGACTGACTCCGAAGGTTCGGGCGATATCGGTTAGGGCTTCCCCGGCCTCTAGGCGCTCGCGGGCCTCACGGCGTTGGTCTTTGTTCAGGGCTGGGGGCCGGCCCATGTGAACGCCTCGGGCCTTGGCGCGCGTCCGCCCTTCGCCTGTGCGAGCCCGGATCAACTCCCGCTCGAATTCCGCGAGGCCGCCTAGGACCGTCAGCATCAAGCGCCCGTGCGGCGTCGTGGTGTCGGCCCATGTATCCGCGAGGCTGCGGAAGCCCGCGCCGGCCTTGGCGATCGTGTCCAGCACATTGAGCAAATCCCGCGTCGAGCGGGCCAGACGGTCGAGCCGTGTCACTAGCAGCACATCGCCGGGGCCGAGGCTCACCATCGCTCGGGCCAGAGCCTTTCGACCTTCGGCCCTCGCCCCGCTGATTTTCTCCGAATAGACCTTGGTCGCCCCGGCTTCGCGTAGCGCCGCCTCTTGGCCTGCGAGCGTTTGGCCTTCCGTGCTGACCCGCGCATATCCATAAATCGTCATTGGCCGCCCCGAGTTTCGTTCATGAGTAAGCGCCGTCGCGACCCCATTGATTCTTTGGGTTCGGAAGGATTTTCGGATGTGAGATTCTTCGGAGGGACAGCCATGTCTCTGGAAGGATCCGAAGATGAACGAGAAT
>NZ_WOVC01000047.1:0-17161 GCF_011378635.1 Methylosinus sp. RM1 | reverse complement strand
CAACTCCAGCGTCGTCTCGATCGAAGCTCCCGCCATCCCATGACCCCCGAACCGAATCATGGTGGCTCAGTGAGTCAGAAACCGTTAAAATACGCAACTGTAATGCTAGGTCTGGAATTTTGGGAGGAATCCGAGATAATGAGTTCCTACTATAATTTTCCCGATTCGAAATGTCGGTCATCCGAACTTCCCAGGGATAGGGAACACAGGTTGCGATTCCATCTGACAACCCCGGCGGAGTCGCCGCGCAGATCAATGCTGAACGACATTTCAGTCGTCGGACGGGTGTGCGGGATTGTCGAGGCTGTCTGACGATCGCGGGACGACATCAATTGTGACTGAGATATATCGTTGGCGCTTTAGGAGCCTGAGATGGAATGGTTCATACTGATTATGTGGTTCGTGTTCTGGGGGTTCGTATGTGCCGCCGTCGCTGCGCGCAAGGGCCGCTCCCAAGGCGGCTGGTTCCTACTAGGCGTGCTTTTCTCATTCCTTGCTTTTATCGCCGTACTTGCCGTAGCCGATCTAAACAAAAAATCAGAAATACGAGCGATTACTGATAGATACGAAGAAACTCTGCATGAGAAAAGATTGCTTGAACTGAAGCTCGCCGGCGCAAGTTCTGACGACACGAAGACCTGCCCCTATTGCGCCGAAACGATCAAAGCCGCTGCCGTTGTCTGCCGGTTCTGCGGCAAGGATCTACCGACCAGCGCCCCGAAGACCGCCAGCGAAGTAACCCGATTGCCAGGCTAACGGTCTCGCGACGCCCGCGCGGCGCCTTTACGGTCCCTTAAGCCTTCCGCTCATATTTCTCTTTGTGCGGCGCATCCTGAACAAAATCTCGGCGGATTCGCGCTTCATACCGCTCTGGCTCCGCAGCCTTCGGCTCGGCGCCGCCACGGCGAGCGCGACCTGTTTTCTTCGAGGCCGCCGTCCGGCGCGAGCAGGAGCAGATTCCGCCGCAACCGATCAGATTTCGCCCCCCGCGACTTCCGAGGACGACTTTCATGAATCCAGCCGAAATCGCCGCCCCGCTCTCCGGCGCCGCCGCCGAGGTCTCCATCTGGGGCATGTTCTGGGGCGCGCATATCGTCGTCAAGCTGGTGATGGTCGGCCTGCTGCTGGCCTCGGTCTGGTGCTGGGCGATCATCGTCAATAAGGCGATCCTCTTCTCCCGCACGCGCCGCGCCATGGATCGCTTCGAGGAAGTGTTCTGGTCCGGCTCCTCGCTCGAGGATCTCTACGCCAAGCTGCAGGAGCGCCCGGCCGCCGGAATGGGCAGCCTGTTCATCGCCGCCATGCGCGAGTGGAAGCGCTCCTTCCAGAACGCCGGCGCCTCCTTCATGGGCCTGCAGGCGCGCATCGACAAAGTGCTGGACGTCTCCATCGCCCGCGAGGTCGAGAAGCTCGAATCCAATCTCCTGGTGCTGGCGACGGTCGCCTCGGCCGGCCCCTTCGTCGGCCTGTTCGGCACGGTGTGGGGCATCATGACCTCCTTCCGCTCCATCGCCGCCTCCAAGAACACCTCGCTCGCCGTCGTCGCGCCCGGTATTGCGGAGGCGCTGCTCGCCACCGCCATCGGCCTTTTCGCCGCCATTCCGGCGCTGGTCGCCTATAACAAGCTGCAGGGCGACGTCGCCCGCACGCAAGCGCGGCTCGAGAGCTTCGCCGACGAATTCTCCGCCATTCTGTCGCGCCAGATCGATCAGCACGCCGGCCAGTCCGGCCGCGATCGCGCGGCCTGAGCGGGAGAAGCGGAAATGGGCGCCTCGGTCGCCGCAGGACGCAAGGGCTCGGGTCGCCGCCGGCGCGGAACGCCGCGCTATGGCGCCATGGCCGAGATCAATATGACGCCCTTCATCGACGTGATGCTGGTGCTGCTCATCATCTTCATGGTGGCGGCGCCCTTGCTCGCCACTGGCGTCGCTGTCGATCTGCCGCAGACCAAGGCCGGCCCGCTCAATATCGATCAGAAGCCGCTGGCCATAGCCGTGGACGACAAGGGCCAGATCTTTCTGATGGATCAGCCGATCGAGATCGGCCAGCTGCTCGACCGTCTGAAGGAGACCGCCAAAGCGGGCTTCGACGAGCGCATCTATATGCGCGCCTCGAAGACGGTGAATTACGGCCGCGTCGCCGAGATCATGTCGATGGTGACGAGCGCCGGCTACAAAAAGGTCGCTCTCGTGACCGAAGTGGAAAAGAAGTGAGGGAAAGCGTTGAAGCCCTCGCGTTCCGAACCAGGTCTCGTCGTATCGGCGGCCGTCCATGCCGGGCTGCTGCTGGCGACGCTCATCGCCTTTTCGGACACGAAGAAATTCGATGACGCGCAGGAGAGCGTGCCCGTCGATATCGTCACCGATGCGCAGCTCAATCAGGTGATGAAGGGCGAGAAGGCCGCCAAGGAGATCAAGCCCGCTCAGCGCGCCGACAAGGTCGCCGAGCAGCACGAGACCAAGCCGTTGCCGCCGCTCGCCGAGGCCAAGAAGGACGTCGCCGCCCCGCCGCCGCCGCTGAAGCCGCGGCTCGATGAGCCGGAGGACAAGCCCGAGGCCCCTCCCCCGCCCAAGCGCATCGCCGCTCTGCCGCCGACCCCGGAGCCGCCCCTCCGCCCCACTCCGCCCAAAGCCGAACCGCCCAAGCCAGAACCGCCGAAGCCGCAGCCGGCCAAGGCAGAGCCTCCCAAGCTCGAGCCGCCGAAACCCGAGCGCGCCAAGCCCGCGCCGACGCCGCCCGAGCGCGAAGATCCGGAAGAGGCCGAGGTGGTGAAGCCCAAGCCTCCCGTGCGTCCGAAGCCCGAGAAGGAGGCCAAGGAGACGCCGCAGCCTCCCGAGAAGCCGAAGCCCAAGGAAGAGCCGAAGCCCCGGGACGAGCCCAAGAAGGAAGAAGCGAAGAAGGAGACGGCCAAGCCCAAGGAGGCCGCCAAGGAGGCGAGCAAGCAATTGAAGGTCGATGAGGTGGCTAGGCTCCTCGAGAAGAAGAAAGCCGCCGAAAAGGGCGCGCCGAGCGACTCCGACGAGAAGAAGAAATCCGACAAGCCGCCGGCCAAGCCGAAATCCGGCGACGAGGCCGCGCCCAAATCGAAATTCGACGCGGCCAATATCGCCAATCTCCTGAGCCATGAGGCGCCGCAACGCCGCGCCGCGACCGGCGCCGATCTGACCAAAACCGCCTCGCTCGGCGCGCCGACCGCGAGCGCGCCGCGCATGTCGCCGACGATGCAGGCGCAGATCGACGCTTATACCGTGGAGCATTATCGCAAATGCTGGGAGACCGCGCTGTCGGTCGACGCCCACGCCTATGTGCCGCAGGTGGAGTTCCGGTTCACGCGCAATGGCGCGCTCGACGGTCAGCCGCGCCTGCTCAACCCTTCCGCCAATCCCGTGGAGCGCAGCCGCGGCGAGCAGGCGCTCGGCGCCGTGCGGCGCTGCAGCCCTATGCCGATTCCGCCCGCCTTCGAAGCCTATTTCGATTATTGGCGCGTCACAGTGCTGAACATGACGAATGATATGTAACGCCTCCACCGTAGCCCGCCATCCAAACTCCCTCGCCCCCTGAGCAAGCCCAGGACCCGCATCTCATGACGTTCCACCTCTCCCGCCGCTCCGCCGCCGGCCTCATCGCGGGCGCGGCCCTTTCCCCGCTCGTCGTCGCGCCGGCGCGCGCCGCGCGCGTGCTCGATCTGCGCGCGGGCGGCGGCTTTCAGCCGGTCTCCGTGGCGGTGACGAATTTCTCCGGCGACGAGGCGGCGCGCATAGTGACGAGCGTCATCGTCAATAATTTCAAGCGCTCGGTCTTCCTGCGCCCCATAGAGCCGGGCGCCGTCCCGGAGCCCGCCGGCGCCGAGGCCGCGCCCAATCTCGATCTCTTCCGCTCGATCAATGCGCAATATGTCGTCACCGGCCGCTCGCAGCGCGGCCCGGACGGGCGGCTCAAGACCGAGTTCCGCCTCTTCGACGTCTCCACCGGCGAGCAGGCGACAGGCCAGCAATATGTCACCGATTCCGCCAATATGCGCCGCGTCGCGCATCTCGTGTCCGACGCCGTGTTCACGCGCATCACCGGCGAGAAGGGCTTTTTCGACACGCGCATCGTCTTCGTCGACGAGAGCGGGCCGAAGGAGCATCGTCGCAAGCGTCTCGCCATAATGGATCAGGACGGCGCCAATGTGCGCTATCTGACCCGCGGCGAGGAGCTCGTCGTCACGCCGCGCTTCTCGCCCTCCTCGCAGGACGTCACTTACATGTCCTTCGGCTCCGCCGATCCGAAGGTGCTGCTGCTCAACATCGAAAGCGGCCAGCGCGAGGTGGTCGGCAATTTTCCGGGCATGACCTTCTCGCCGCGCTTCTCGCCGGACGGCCAGAAGATCGTGATGTCGCTGTCGCAAGGCGCAGCCACCAATCTCTACGCCATGGACATACGCTCGCGCACGACGACCCGCCTCACCGACACCAACGCCATCGACACCTCGCCCTCCTATTCGCCGAGCGGCGGCGAGATCGTCTTCGAGTCCGACCGCGGCGGCTCGCAGCAGATTTACGTGATGGGCGCGAGCGGCGGCGGCGCGCGGCGCATCTCCTTCGGCCAGGGCCATTATTCGACGCCGGTGTGGTCGCCCAAGGGCGATTACATCGCCTTCACCAAGCAATTCTCCGGCTCTTTCGGCATCGGCGTGATGAAGCCGGACGGCTCCGGCGAACGCATCCTCACCGAAGGTTTTCATAATGAAGGCCCGACCTGGGCGCCGAACGGACTGTTCCTGATGTTCTTCCGCGATCCGGGCGGCGGCGGCGGCGCGAGAATCTACATGGTGGATATTTTCGGCCGCTCGGAATTCCCCGTGCCGACGCCGTCCTACGCCTCCGATCCGTCCTGGGGGCCGTTGCAGGATTAGAACGTTTCCGGCTGACGCGGACGCCGGTTCGGCGTTGGAAATCGACCTCCCCCGCGATCGCGCTATTCGAATGCGCGCTCGCCCCCGTGACGGCCGCAGCGTCTCGCGAGGTGCGAACGCGCGTGTCATCCCGCCCGCAGCAGCTTCACCGCCTCGTCGCGCTCGAAGAGGTAGAGCAGAACCCTCAGCGCCTCGCCGCGCGGGCCGGAGAGATCCGGGTCGCGGCGCAGGGTCAGCTCGACATCGTCGCGCGCGATCGCCAGCAGCCGCGCATGGGCCGAAAGATCGGCCAGGCGGAAGCCCGGCAGGCCGGATTGCCGCGCGCCGAGAATTTCCCCCTCCCCGCGCAGGCGCAAATCTTCCTCCGCTATGCGGAAGCCGTCCTCGGTCTGGCGCAGCATCACCAGCCGCGCCTTGGCCGTCTCTCCGAGCGGACCCTTGTAGAGCAGCAGACAGGAGGATTTGCCGGAGCCGCGGCCGACGCGCCCACGCAGCTGATGCAATTGCGCGAGGCCGAAACGCTCGGCGTGCTCGATCACCATGACCGTCGCCTCGGGCACGTCGACGCCGACCTCTATGACCGTGGTGGCGACGAGAATGCGCGTCTCGCCCTGCTTGAACGCTTCCATTGCAGCGTCGCGCTCCGGCGCTTTCATGCGGCCGTGAACGAGGCCGACGATTTCGCCGAAAATGCGCGTCAGATCCTCGTGACGATCCTGCGCGGCGGCGAGATCGAGATCTTCGTTCTCCTCGACCAGCGGGCACACCCAATAGACGCGCGCGCCGGAGGCGAGAGCGCGGCGCACGCCTTCCACCACATCGCCGATGCGCGAGACCGGCAGCGCGCGCGTGTCGATGGGCGAGCGGCCGGGCGGCTTCTCGTCGAGGACGGAGCTATCCATATCGCCGAAATAGGTGAGCGCCAACGAGCGCGGAATGGGCGTCGCCGTCATCACCAGAACATCGACGCTTTCGCCCTTGGCGCCGAGCGCCAGACGCTGCTGCACGCCGAAGCGATGTTGCTCGTCGACGACGGCGAGGCCGAGATCGGCGAAGGAAAGCTCGCTCTGCACCAGCGCATGTGTGCCGATGACGATATCGACGTCGCCGGCCGCGATCGTCTCGTAGAGACGCGCGCGCTCCGAGGGCTTGGCTCGGCCGGTGAGCAGGCAGAGGCGAAGGCCCGCCGCTTCGGCGAGCGGCAGCAGGCGCTCATAATGCTGGCGCGCGAGAATTTCCGTCGGCGCCATCAACGCCGCCTGCCTTCCGCATTCGACGACGCTCGCCATCGCCAGCAGCGCGACAATGGTCTTGCCGGCGCCGACATCGCCCTGCAGCAGCCGCAACATGCGCCGCGAGGACTCCAAATCCTCGCGTATCTCGACGAGCGCGCGCTGCTGCGCGCCGGTGAGCGCATAGGGTAGCGCGGCTTCTATGAGGCGCGTGATGCGTCCGTCGCCGGCGTTCTCGCGGCCCGGCTCGCGCCGCATCTTCGAGCGGATGAGCCGCAGCGCCAATTGCTGCGACAGCAATTCGTCCAGCGCGAGGCGTTGGCGCGCCTTGCTCGCCGGCTCTATATCGGCCGGCGAATTCGGGTTCTGCGCCGCGGCGAGCGCGCTCGCGAAATCGGGAAGGCCATTGGCCGCCAGCACGGAAGCGTCCTGCCACTCCGGCAGCTTGGGCAGGCGCTCCAGCGCTCCGGCGACGGCGCGCTGCACGAAACGCTCTTGCAGCCCTTCTGTCAGCCCATGCACCGCCTCCGCCGGCGGCAACTTGGCGAGGCCGGCCTCGTCCAGCACGCGGTCAGGATGCACGATCTGCCGGCGCCCGTCATAGAGCTCGATCTTGCCGGAGACCCAACGCGTCTCGCCTATGGGCAGGCTGCGCTCGATCCAATCGGCGTTGGAGAGGAAGAAGACCAGCTCGGCGTCGCCGGTGTCGTCCTCGACATGGACTTTGAACGGCGCCTTGGCGTAGCGCCCCTGCGGCTTGCGATGCTCGGTGACGCGCACCTTCAGCACCACCACGCGATCCGTCGGCGCTTCGGCGATGGTGGGACGCAGGCTGCGGTCGACGAGATTGATCGGCAGATGAAACAGCACGTCGATGAGACGCGTCTCCTTGCCCGGCCGGGCGAGCAACCGGTCGAAATGCTTGGCCGTCTTGGGGCCTATGCCCGGAAGGGCGGCGGCGCGGCCGAACAGCGGATCGAGGATCGAGGGACGCATTCGCGCCTTTTCCCCTATCGCGGAGGCTTTGTCGAACGCGCTCTAACCCGGCAGCACGTCGGGCGTTTCCCAGGCGAGATGCTGGCCGCCGTCCACGGCGATCATCTGCCCGGTGACGCTGCGCGCCTCGGCGAGAAACACCACGGCGTCGACGACGCTGGACACATCGGCCGGCCGGCGCAACGGCACGCCGCGCGCTTCCGTCTCGAACCCTTTTTGCCCATGCACTGCGTTGGGAAACACCGGCCCCGGCCCCACGGCGTTGACGCGAATGCGCGGCGCGAAAGCCTGCGCCATGGTGCGCGTCGCCGTCCACAGAGCGGACTTCGCCAGCGTATAGGTGAAGTAGCGGGGCGTCAGCCGAAACACGCGCTGATCGACGATATTGACGATCGCGCCTTCCGCCTCCTCCGGCAATTGCGCGGCCATGTCGCGCGCCAGCAGCAGCGGCGCGCGCAGATCGACGGCGAATTGCCGATCGAAGACCTCGACCGAGAAATCCTGCGCCGCGTCGAGCTCGAACACGGAGGCGTTGTTGACGAGCAGAGTCACCGGCCCGAAGGCGCGCGCGGCGAGCCCCATCAGCGCCTCCGTCTCGCGCGCGTCGGAAAGATCGGCGCCGACCACGGCCGCGCGGCCACCCTTGGCGCGGATCGCCTGGGCGGCGAGCTCCGCCTCCTCTATGGAGCGATGCGAGGCGTGCAGCACTACCGGACGCCCGCCATGCGCCAGCCGCGCGGCGATCGCCAAGCCGATGCGCCGCGCCGCGCCCGTCACCAGAACCGGCCCCGAACCGCCTGCGCCGCCAGCGCTCATCGCCCGAATCCCCATCATGCCGCCGTGAAAGGCAATTCTCACGCCGCGCCGGCGCGGTCAATGCGCGGGCGAGACGTAACCATAGACGATTTTACCGATTATTAGGCAATGTAATCGACGCCACGTCTCACAGCGCCTCGAACATCCGGGTAATATCTCAGGATAAGCTCGGTTAATTCTAAATATAACACGGTTTAGACACAATCAATACAGCAATAAGCGCATCGGTTTTGCTTCGCGCCCAGCGCAACCTCGGGCGCGGCAAGGTTCCGTTAACGTGAACGATTTTAATTCGAGTGAGCTCTGGCTGGGCCTTGCCCCTCGCCCGCGCCGAGTTTGTGACCGCGAGCCGAAGCCCCGAAGGCGCGCGAATGTGGAGTCGAGTTCGATGAGACCTATGCTGCTTCCCGCGCTGCTGGCGCCCGCCCTGCTCTGCGCCGGCGCCTCCGCCCTCGCCGCCGACCTGCCGCGCCGCGGCGCCCCGGTCGCCGATTATTACAGCCCGCCGCCGGCTTTCACCTGGCAGGGATTTTATATCGGCGTCAACGGCGGCTATGCGGCCGGCGCCTACCAGAATGGCAGCAGCAATCTGCTCGGCAATCCGAATGGGTGGGTTATCGGCGGCACCGCCGGCTATAATCTCACCTTCGCTCCGAACTTCCTCATCGGCGCCGAGGCGGATTTCGATTTCAACAGCTCGAAGGACGGACGTTCGCCTTTCGTCGGCGTCTCCGGCAATGGCTCCGTCGACAACACGCTCACCATTCGCGCACGCGCCGGCGTCACCGTCGATCGCGCTCTGCTGTTCGTCACCGGCGGCTTCGCCGGCAGCAACACCACTGTGAGCGTGAACAACGCCTTCCAAGGCTTCTACGGCCAGCAGTCGAAATTTCTCGCCGGCTGGGCGCTCGGCGCGGGCATAGAGTTCGGCGTCGCGCCCAATCTCTCGGCCAAGGCGGAATATCTCTTCACCTCCGTCGGCGGCGATCGCTATTTCGATTTCTCGACCAATGCGCTGCAGACGAATATCGACACGTCGACGATCCGCGGCGGCCTCAACTATCATTTTTAGAGCGCGTTCCGATCGAACGGAATCGTTCGATCGATCAGAATTCGCTCAAACGAAAGAATGCCAAATGCGAACGCCGATCCCGCCGCCCGAGCGGGGTCGGCGTCATTCGCTCTCGCGCTCGTCCGTCGACGCGGAATTCGTTCCGCTCAATGCCCGTGCGGCTTGCTCAATGCGCGCGAGCCGGCTTTGAAAAGCAGAAAAACGACGATCGATACGGAGACGGCGGCGATCACGACGGCCTCCGTGAGCAGAGCGAATACGATCGGATCATTGGCTCCGTAAGTGGACATTGCCGATTCCTCCAGTCGCCTGTGCGATATTTCGAGACGCCAGGCTTGCATGAAAGATTAGGCCCTCGAAACGATGCGCGACGAGCGCGCGCGAGGCCGCAGCGTCAAACAACCGCAGCAGCGCGAATGATTTTGATTTTCGTCAAATAGGCGAGGTGGACGCGCGCGCACTCGCCGCTGCGAAACGCCGACATAGTTCAATCTCGTTCGCGCGACCATTGCAGCGCAGACGAAGGAGAATGCATCATGAGCACAGTCGTCAGATTGTCGATGATCAGCGTGTCGGCGCTCGTCATCGGACAGCTCGGCGTCGACGCCGCCATCGCCAAAGAAAAGCGATGTCGGCAAGTCTGCGAAGAGACGACCGAATATGAGCCGTCGCCGCCGCCATGCGAGCACAGGACGAGCTATGGGCGCCGCATCGTCGAGCGCCGGACCGTCTATGTGGCGCAGCCCGAGATCGTGGCCGCGCCCGTGATCGCCTACCCCGCCTACTCCTATGGCTATGCCTACCCGTACGGTTATGGTTACGGCGGCTATGGCGCCGGCTACGGCCTCGTCGGAGCGAGCTTCGGCGGCTGGGGCTGGGGCTGGTAAAACGAGAAAGCGCGGCGCGGGGACGAGCGCCGCGCCGCGCGAATGCGCCTATGGACAAATGCGCGTTCGACAAAAGCTCGTTTGACAATGTCGAGACCGCGCCCGATAGTCGATGAGAGCAATTTTTTCGGCTGGCGAAGATGATCGACGAATGTAAGGGCGAATTTCACAGCGCTTCCGATTCACCGAAGCTTTCCCGCCGCGCCTTGCTGGCGGGGCTGCTCGCTCTGCCGGTCGCCGCGCTCGACGCCGGCTCCGCCGAGGCGCAATCGATCGGCATCGGCCCCTTCCGGCTGCATCTCGGCCCGACTGGTGGCTATGGCGGCGGCTATCCCTATCGCACGCGTCGGCCTCCGCCGCGCCAGCGCGTCCATCACAGTGGCGGCGGCGGCTCGCGGCACGCATCGCGACGCAGCCGTCGTAATGAAGGCGGCGGCCAGGCGAGCGGCGGCGGCGACAAGGGCGGAAGCCCCGCCAGCGGCGCGACGGGACTCGGCAAGCTGGATTATTGATCCAGCCCGGCCCGCGGCTCAGTAGCGGCCGGCCTTGCGCAAGCCTTCCAGCGCCTCGGCGGCGCCGGGAAAACTCTGTTCCTTGGCGAGGCGATAGAAATCGCCCGCCCGTCGATAATCCCTCTTCAAAACATTCGGCACGCCGCGTTCATATATTTTGCCGAGCAGGAATTGCGCGCGCGGATGCCCCTGATTGGCGGCCTCGGTGAACCAACGAACGGTTTCGCTCGGATTCTCCTGGCCGCCCATGCCGTCGCCGTTCTGATACATGACGCCGAGCGCGAATTGCGCCTCGGGATAGCCCTGCGCCGCCGAGAGCTTCATCCAATTCAGCGCCGCATCGAGATTCTGCGGCCGCCCCATTCCTTTGAGCGCGGCCCAGCCGAGCTGGAATTGCGCCTCGCGCTGCTCGCTCTTGTCGCTGGATTGAGCGAGCGCCTCAGCCATGCTCGCCGCCTTGAGATAGTCCTTGTCCTTGAGCGCCTTGCGCATGTCGGCCAGCGTCGCCGGCGCCGCCAGCGACGCCTTCTCGACGGCGGCGGTCTTCTGCCCCGGAACGGTGGAGGGCTGGCAATCGGCTATGCTGAAGCCGTCGTTGCATTTGGGCTTGGCGGCCGGCGGCGCATCATTCGTCGCCAGCGCCGGGCGATCGATCTCGCCGCGCGCCGGCTTGATCTCGCCGATCTGGCCGTAATCCAAAGTCTTCGCGGTCTGACGACGGTCGCTCTCGATCTCCGCCATGCGGCGATCGCGCTCGACACGATCGATGTCGCGCTTCCTCGCTCCGCTGTCGTCGCCGCCGCCGCCCAACAGCAGAGGCACGACCGCCGCGAAGGCGACGATCGCCACCGACACACCTTGCAGCGCCGGATGCAACGTTTTGAAGCGCCGGACCAACGAAGTAGAGCGGCTCTTGGCGACCGCGAGAGCGACGGAAGGCAAGGAGGCGGCGGGGCCGGCGCTCGCGCTCGTCTCGGTCGCTCTGTCGAGCAAATGGGCGGGGCTCTGGATGATCGAGGTCGCATCGACGCGCAAAGCGGTGGCGCCGATGGCGTCGCTAAAGGCGCGAATCGACGGATAGCGCTGCTCCGGCCGCTTGGCGAGCGCCTTCATGATCGCCGCTTCCAGCTCCGGCGTCACGCCGGGAATGCGCGGCACCAGCGGCGGCGGATCTCTGCCGATCTGCGCCTGCAGCAGCTCCACCTCGTCGAGCCCGGCGAAGGGCGGCGCGCCGGAGAGAATCTCGTAAAGAACGATGGCGAGCGAATAGAGATCGCTACGCTCGTCGCCCTCGCTGCCGCGGCGCTGCTCCGGCGCCATATAGAGCGGCGTGCCGATCGCCGTGCCGGCGCGCGTCATGCGCACGCTGCCTTGCACGCGGGCGATGCCGAAATCCATGATCTTCACGCGGCCGTCATTGCCGATCATCAGATTGGACGGCTTTATGTCGCGATGGATCACGCCCATCTGATGCGCATAGGCGACGCCGTCCGCCGCCTGCGAGATGATGGCGAGACATTCTTTGACGCCGAGCGGTCCGCCGCGCTCGCGCAGCACATCGTCCAGCGCGCGGCCGCGCACCAGCTCCATCACCATATAGAGATCGCGGCCCTCGGGCAGCAGCAAAAACAGCGTGGTGATATTGGGATGGTTGAGGCGCGCGAGGCTCTGCGCCTCCGCTTTGAAGCGCCCGACGAATTCCGGGTCTTGCGTCAGCTCGGGGCGCAGCGATTTGATCGCCACCTCGCGCTCGATGAAAGTGTCGAAGGCGACATGCACCTTGCCCATGGCCCCGGCGCCGAGCAGCTCGACGATGCGGTAATGGCCGATCATTCTCTGGTCGCTCATGACCTCATGCCTCTATCGAACGACGACGACTCGCGTCGGCGGCGCGCCGTCCGCGAGGACTGAAATCTTCTGCGTCGCGGCCTGATCGCGCACGCCGGACGGCGGCGCGACGATCTGAAACACGCCGACCGAAATATTGTCGTGCCCGCCCGCCGCGAGAGCGGCCTCCACCAGCAAACGGCAGGATTCCTGCGGCGCGCGATCGGGAACGACGGCGGCGAGCTCCGCCTCGGAGACGAGATTGGAGAGACCGTCCGAGCACAGCACGATGGCGTCGCCGATCTCGAGCGGCAGGCCCTCGGACCAGATCGTCGGCGCGATCTCCTTGCGCGTTCCCACAGCCTGGAGAATGACATTGCCGCCGGGGCTGCGCTCGGCCTCCTCCTGCGTCATCACGCCGCCGCGCACCAATTGCGCATGGAGCGTCTGATCGTCGGAGAGCTGCGTCGCCTCGTGGCCGCGAATGAGATAGGCGCGGCTGTCGCCGACATGACCGAGCCACAGCCGCCCGCTGCGAATGACGACCGCCGTGCATGTGGTGCCCATGCCCTTGCATTCGGGCTGGCGCGCGCTCTGCTCGAAAATGGCGCGATTGGCCGCCTCGAAAGCCGCCTTCAACGCGCGCGGAGGATCGACGTCGAGCGAATAGAACACGCGGCGCACGACTTCCGTCGCGAGCGCGCTCGCCACCTCGCCGGCGGCGTGGCCGCCCATGCCGTCCGCCACTATGGCGAGATAGCCCGATCTCGCCTCCGGCGCGTCTACAGCCGGCGCGACGAAGGCGACGCTGTCCTCATTGTGGGACCGCACGCGGCCGACATCCGTCTGCATCGCGCCGACGACGCGGAATGCGTCGTCGGGAGCCTCGCGCCCCGTCGCCATTTCCCGACCTTCGATCAGTTGCGCTGCGCGCGCAGCAGGTCGCGCCCGAATTTGATCGGCACGGCGAGCGTCACGCGCGCGTCGCCGCGGCTGCGGCTATAGGTGAACAGGCCGATGACCTTTCCGCTCGCATTGAACACCGGGCCGCCGCTATTGCCCGCGCCCGTCGCCAGCACGGAGAGCTGAATACGCTCGCCGGCGCTGGTCAGCGTCACGCCGTCCTTCTCCTTATAGCCGGTGGAGAGCTTGGAGACGATGCCGTCGGTCACCGTCGCCTCGGGAATGACCTCGTTCTGAACGCGCGTCAGGCCGTTCTCCACCGTGACCTGCCGCTGCACATTCTCCACCGAAATGCCCGGATAGCCGAGCACGATGACCTTCTCGCCGATCGTCACCTGATCGTCGTCCGCGAGCTCGACCTTTTCCAAGAGCTGCGGCGAGTCGATCTTGATGAGCGCAGCGTCCGAATCCGCCGAAGCGCGCACCAGCACGGCGTTGACGCCGAGCCGCGCGCCCGGGAAACGCACCTCGAGCTGCTCATTGCGGCCCTCGAAAGTGCGCTGCTCATTGCGCGTCATGTCGGGGATGTTGTTGCGGCCGATCGGAATGGCGACGCTCGACGGGAAAATGACGCCGCCCGATTCCGGAACCCACATGTTGAGATCGGCGTAATCCTCGGATTCGAGATCGATGACCCCGACGGGTTTCCGCAGCTTCGCGTTTTTGGCGCCCGGGCCGCCGCCGAGATCGAACACATAGCCGAGGCGCGGCGAGTCGTAAGTCACCTTCCAGCCGGCGGCGACATGCTTGTTGGTGAGCAGATAGCCCTGCTCGCTGATGACGAAGCCGGAGCCGCGTCCCGCGCCGGCGATCTGCAGATTGGAGCGCTGATCGTCCTCGAGCGTCAGCCAGCGCACGACCTTGCCATTGGGCAGCCGCACATAGGCGGGCAGCGTGTCCTTGCCGAACCTGAAAGTCTGATGGAAGATCGGCTTGCCGGTCTGCGTGTCGAAGAGACGCCAACGCAGATCGATTCGCGCGGTGGCGTTGGAATATTTGTTGTAGATGTCGAGCGGCGTCATGCCGATGAGATTGGCCTTCACCTCGCCCTGCAGCGAGGCGCTGCGCTGATCGGCCTGCTTGGCGTCCGCCTTGACGTCGGCGAGATCGGCCTGATGGCGCTCGTCGTCCTTGATCTGCTTCCAATAGACGGCGCCGCCGCCGAGCGCGATGAAGGCGAGCAGCCCCGCCGCCACGGCGCCCCAGGTGCGGCTCACAGAGCGGCGCTCCTCGACGATCAGCCGCTGCACAGTCTCCTGGCCGACGCCGGCCTTGTGCGGAGGCGCCTCGGTCGATGTCGAGCTTATCTGGGCGACGGCGGTGGAGGCCGCCGTCTGCGCCGTCTCGATCAGCCGGGTCGCAGCGGAATCGTCGATGCCGATGACGCGCGTGCGCGCCGCGAAGCTGGCCGGGCGCGGCTGAAGATCGAAGGTGAATTTCGGTCCCTTGGCGCCGCCGAGTTCGACCTTGTCCTCCGGCAGCAGTTCCGCGTCTTGCGAGATGCGCTGACCATTGAGGAAAGTGCCGTTGCTGGAATTGAGGTCGATCAGCTTGAACTTCAGATCGTCGCCTTCGCCCTCGATGCGGATGACGGCATGCTGCCGGCTGACGACGCCGTCAATGGTGGGATCGAAGGCGACTTTCGAGGTCGGATCGCGGCCGATGGTGATCTCTTTCAGATCGCCGATCGGAAGCTGCTCGATCTGATTGGCCTTCGACCCGGCCAAATGCCGAATAACGACGCGCTCGACGACTCCAACCATAGGCCTGCCCCTGAAAAAACAGCGACTTTGCTTCAGCGCGAAAAAAAGAAAAAAGCGCCTGCGTCGCCCCCACTTACAGAATACCAGCGGCGCGCGGCGCATCGCAAGAGGCGTTCCGCCGCCTCCAGGGCGCCGACTTGCGCCGGGCCGGCCGATCGTATAGCACAAATGCGCTGGACGATGAGCGCGGAGAGCTTCGCCCGATGAGCGAGAAGCCCTTGAACCTTGTGCATTTGTCGACTTTGGTCGCCGTGGCGATCCTGGTCGGAACGGAGCTCGTCGCGACCTCCTGGGCGGCCGGCTGGGCGCTCGGCGGCCTGTTTCAGCTCGATCCGGCCGTGAGCCGCATTTTCGAGATCGTCTTCGCGCTGGCCGGTTTCGTCGGCCTGTATTTCTTCATGCGCACAGCCGTCCGCCACGAGCCTATCCGCTGATTTTTCATCAGCCTTCGGGCCGACGACGAGCGCTTCCCCGCCCAGCGAGGTTCCCCGCATGATCGACGACACCGATCGCCGCTCCTTCCTCAAGGCCGCGGCGGCCACAGGCGCGCTCGGCGCAATGGGCGCGACCGACGCCGTGGCGCAGCGCGCGCCCGGCCGCCTCGACCTCGGCCCGCCGGAGCCCTTTTCGTTCGAGCGGCTGAAAGAGACCGCGCGCCGCCGCATCGCCGAGCCCTTCCGCCCGCCGAGCCAGCCCGATTCGGAGATCACCTCCAAGATCGATTACGAGGCCTGGGGGAAGATCAGCTACGATACCGATTACGCGCTCACCACCGGGGCCGGCCGTTTCCCGGTCGAATTCTTCCATCTCGGCAAATTCTTCAAAAAATCCGTTCGCATCTATGCGCTCGAAGGCGGCCAGGCGCGCGAGATCCTCTACAATCCCAAATATTTCGACATGCCCGCGGATTCGATCGCCCGCCAGCTGCCGCCGGGCGCGGGCTTCGCCGGCTTTCGCATTCAAGAGCCCAAGGACGGCCCGCTCGACTGGCGCAAGAATGATTGGGTCGCCTTTCTCGGCGCCTCCTATTTCCGCGCCATCGGCGAATTGCGCCAATATGGGCTCTCCGCCCGCGGCGTCGCGCTGGACACTTGGGCGCCCGACCGGCCGGAGGAGTTCCCGGACTTCACCAATGTCTATATCGGCCCGGAGACAGACGACGGACTGCCGCTGCATCTTCTGCTCGAAGGCCCGTCCATCGTCGGCGCCTTTCGCATTCTGGCGAAGCGCGGCAAGGGCGTCGTCATGGACATAGATTGCTCGCTGCATTTGCGCGGCAGTTTCGTTCGCTTCGGCATAGCGCCGCTCACTTCCATGTATTGGTTCTCTGAAACCAAAAAGCCGACCGCGGTCGATTGGCGTCCCGAGGTGCATGATTCCGACGGTCTCGCAATGTGGACGGGCCGCGGCGAGCGCCTGTGGCGTCCGCTCAACAATCCCGACCGCGTGATGGCCTCCGCCTTCTCGGACGAAAATCCCAAAGGCTTCGGCCTGCTGCAACGCGACCGCAATTTCGATCATTATCTCGACGGCGTGTTCTATGATCGCCGCCCGAGCGTGTGGATCGAGCCCAAGGGCGATTGGGGCAAGGGAACGATTCAGCTCGTCGAGATTCCGACCGACGACGAGATCCACGACAATATCGTCGCAATGTGGGTTCCGGAGAAGCCCGCCGTTCCCGGCGCGTCGTTCGATTTCTCCTATCGCCTGCATTGGCTCGCCGACGAGCCCTATCCGACGCCGCTCGCGCGCTGCGTCGCGACGCGGCTCGGCAATGGCGGCCAGCCCGGCAAGCCGCGCCCCAGAGGCGTGCGCAAATTCATGGTGGAGTTTTTGGGCGGCCCGCTCGAGCGCCTGCCCTTCGGCGCGAAGCCCGAGCCGGTGCTGTGGTCCTCGCGCGGAAGCTTCTCCTACATCTACACGGAAGCCGTGTTCGACGGCGTGCCGGGACATTGGCGCGCGCAATTCGACCTCACGGTCGAGGGAGCCGATCCGGTCGAGATGCGGCTCTTCCTCGCGCACAAGGGCGAGACGCTCTCAGAGAACTGGCTCTATCAATATCACCCGTTCTGAAGGACGCGGCCTTTTAGCATTACAGTTGCTTTTTCAGATGGGCTCGCCTTGCTTCGGCTTGGTGCGCTCGTCGCCATAACGACCATGTGATGACGAACTCGGGGCGAATGCGTTTTCGTGCGA